>NZ_JBXCIW010000009.1:0-170114 GCF_056786335.1 Paenibacillus sp. Y280 | reverse complement strand
TACGACGTTCAACGACGTGGAAACCGTAGCGGCTGACAAAGCGGCACTGGCTATCGGATATGGCGGAGTCGATAAAGCCGTCAGTGTAACGGAGAACTTGACATTGCCGACGACAGGTGCGAATGGGGCGAATATTTCATGGTCGTCCAGCAATACGGATGTCGTTGAAACGAACGGAACTGTGAAACGTCCGGCGAAGACATCCAGCGATGCCATCGTGACGCTCACAGCTACGATCACGAAGAACGGCGTGCAGGATACAAAAACATTCAATGTAAATGTGCTTAAGCATACGGCTTTCAACAACGCGGAGTCCGTAGCGGCAGACAAAGCGGCACTCGGAATCATCTATGGTGGTACCGATAAAGCCGTCAGCGTAACGCAGGACTTGACATTGCCGACATCGGGAGCAAATGGAGCGATTATTACATGGTCGTCCAGCAGCCCGCTCGTCGTAACCACGAACGGAAAAGTGACGCGTCCGGCGAAGACATCCAGCGATGCCATCGTGACACTGACTGCAACGATTACGAAGAACGGTGTGCAGGAAACGAAATCATTTGACGTGACGGTCATAAAAGATACGGCGTTTACCAATGCGGAGTCCGTAGCGGCAGACAAAGCAGAACTCGGTATCGGTTATGGCGGCAGCGATAAAGCCGTCAGCGTTACTCAGAACTTGACATTGCCGACAACGGGAGCAAATGGAGCGATTATCTCATGGTCGTCCAGCAACACGGTTATCGTTGGCACGGACGGAAAAGTGACACGTCCGGCGAAGACATCCAGCGATGCCATCGTGACGCTGACAGCTACGATTACGAAGAACGGCCAGCAAGATACGAAAACATTCAATATTAATGTGCTTAAGCTAACGTCGTTCAACGACGCGGAATCCGTAGCAGCTGACAAAGCGGAACTGGGTATCGGTTATGGCGGCAGCGATAAAGCCGTCAGCGTAACGCAGGACTTGACATTGACGACAACGGGAGCAAATGGAGCGATTATTACATGGTCGTCTAACAGCCTGCTCGTCGTGGCCACGAACGGAAAAGTGACACGCCCGGCGAAGACATCCAGCGATGCTATCGTGACGCTGACAGCTACAATTACGAAGAACGGTGCACAGGTTACGAAAACATTTGACGTAACGGTTATTAAAGAAACATTGTTTAACGATGCGGAATCCGTAGCAGCTGATAAAGCGGCGCTTGGCATTGTATACTCAGGCGTTGATACGGCAACTACCGTGACGCACAATCTGACGCTCCCATTAACGGGAACGAATGGTACAACGATCACTTGGTCGTCTGGCAACACAGTCGTTATTACAGCAAACGGAACCGTGAATCGTCCGGCTAATGCTGTCGGTGACACTTCCGTTACCTTAACGGCTACCATTACGAAGAACGGTACTACGGAACAGAGAACATTTAATTTGATCGTACTGAAGAACGTTCTAACGTCGGCTCCAGTCCTTTCGGACATCACGGTCACAAACAACGTAACGGGACAAGATTCGATACTTGTGAGCAATCTCCAAGCTGGGGATACCGTGAAAGTTTACAGTTCTACGGGTGAATTGCTCAAAACGGATACGGTAGCAAGCGGCGCAACATCGGCCAGCCTGCAGATAGCGCAGCTTGGCGCTGCGGCTGGAACTGTGAAAATTACAGTAACCCGCGCCGGCTTTGAGGAAAGCACCAAGGTCACTGCAGCATTTGCAGCAGAAAATGCCAAGCCGTACGTTATTTCCGGTACTGGACTGGATACGAAAAATGGTATTGAAGCCAAGGTGACTGTAACACCAACCGAAGGACTAACGTATTCCGGTACCAAATACGTCATTTTCGAACTTATGAATGATGGTACGCCTGTAAGCATCATAGCGTTAGAGTATGATGGCAAATCAGCTTCAACCTTGACCGCACAATTCAATACCAAATTTACCGACAAGCATACGGTTAATGTACTGATTATGGATCAAATTAACACTGCCACAGATAATGTCGGTACACCGCTGGCCGACAAAATCGTTTTAAGCAAGTAAAAGTCAATCATTTTGAGATGCAGCCAAGCTTTGGGATAACCAAGTTTGGCTGCATAACATAGGAGTGAAATAAAGTGAATAAGAAATGGCTTGCCCTGATTATCATTGCCGCAATATTGATGGGCAACTTTGCCGTGGTGAGCTCCGTACAAGCCGCTGCTGCCCAAGTGACGGTTAGCAGCATTGCTTCAGTTAACCCGGGTCAAGAAATCACGATTAGCGGTACTGCTCTTTATCCTGAAGTCGTCGTAAAAGTAATTGACGTTACGAAGAACGTAGTTGAATTTATCGATACGGTACAGGTGACGAATGGTACCTACTCCGTCAAATTCAAAATTTCGTCCGATGCATCCGCCGGTAAACACCATGTAGTTGTAGGTATCGGTTCAAACGTTGCCAATCAGAATTTCGATGTTACAATCGTTTCGACGGCGCCCGGCGGTCCTGGTCCTAATCCTGGCCCAGTTCCGGGTCCTGTTGTAGTCGTGCCAACACCTGGTACGTCTTCACCAAACCAAATCAATGCTCCTGCTGATGTTACCAAGATCGAGCAGGTGACTGTAGATGGTAAAACGGTTGTTAAGGCGCAAGTGGACGAAAAGAAGCTGTCCGATTTTATCAACAAAGACGTAGCAGCGTCTTCGGCTGAGAAGCAAACAGTCGTAGTGGACGTTGCCGGTAACGGGCAGCAAGTGGAAGTAAGTTTGACGCTAGGAATGTTTCAATCATTGAAGGATAAGGCAAGCAACGCTTCCATTCAATTCAATACACAGGTTGGCCAAATATCTTTTCCAGTTCAAACATTGACAGAAAAGGCTGCCGAACTCAATTTGAAGAGTGATTATACGATTAAAATCATTATTTCTACGCCAGATGAAAAAACGACGCAAGGCATCAATGACATTTTTGCCAAATCGGGCGCACAATCGTTAGCTGCTCCAGTTGATTTTATAATTGTGGCGGATTCGGAAGGCAAGGAAGTGGAGCTGAACCAATTCAGCTCGTATACGGAGCATATATTGACGATACCTCAAGCGTCAGGGGATGACTTCAGTCATTATTCGGGTGTTTATTTCGATCCTGTGACGAATCAATTCTATCCGCTGCCAACGCTGTTCACAACGAATTCGAATGGTGAAGTATTGTCGAGTATTCTTCGTAAAGGAAACTCGCTCTATTCCGTTGTGAAAAATGTGAAAACATTCAGCGATGTGGTCGACACTTATGCACAGAAACCAGTGGAGACGCTAGCTTCCAAGTTCTTTATCTCCGGTTTTCCAGATGGAAAATTCCGTCCGAATCAAAAAGTTACTCGCGCAGAGTTTACGGCTATGATTTCTCGTGCTTTGGGTGCTCTGCCTGAAACGGCGGGCAATCAAACGTTTAAAGATGTGCCGAAGAGCAGCTGGTATGCCGGCGTTGTCTCTACAGCTGTCAAAGCGGGGCTTGTCAGCGGGTACAAGGATAATACATTCCGTCCGGATCAACAGATCACGCGGCAGGAAATGGTTGTTATGATGTACAACGCTATGAAGCATGCAGGATATGTGAACAGCATGGCGGCAAGTGACAAAGATCAGCTGTTGAATTCGTTTAAGGACCGCGCATCTATTGCCACTTGGGCAAAGGATGCTACAGCCATTGCGATTCAGGAGAAAATCGTCAACGGGCTTGAGGGCAATGCGTTTGCCCCTTTGAAATCAGCAGATCGAGCGCAATCCGCCACCATTGTTTATCGCATGATGCAAACTCTTAAATTCATTAATTAAAGCCAAAAGGTTCCACCAACTAAGAAAGTCCACGATTAAGCTCGTGGACTTTTTTATTGGAGGCGAGCCCCTGGTGTTCAGTCTGAACAGATGCAAGGAAAATATTTTAGACCTCAATTTACTAATCAACGGGTACCTCAATTACTTCATTATAAGCTTTTTCGGCGTGATTGCGCGTACGGCTTCAAGCGTGCAGGGTATATCGATGCTTGTGCTGTTTCCACTTACGTTTCTGTCCAACGCCTTCGTGCCGGTTGATACGATGCCGAACTGGCTTCAATGGTTCGTGAACGTCAATCCGATCTCGCATCTCGTCACTGCCGTCCGAGAACTTGCCAACACAGGAACCGTAGGCTGGGATCTTGGTATCTCGCTCATCGGAGCTGCTGTCATTGTGGCGGTCTTTGCACCTATTACGGTGCGCGCCTATATGCGCCGGACATAGTGTTGTTAAAGATTTACAGCTATCTTCAATTTACTGAATGCCTGTAGCGATTCGGACTTAAGCCAACATGCTTTTTGAATAAATTGCAGAAGTAGGAGCTGTTCGTCAGTCCGATCGCTTGTCCCACTTCTTGAATGGATAGGTCGCTCATCTTGAGCAGCCAGCAGGCTTGGCGGATGCGGCGGGCGGTCAAATATTCGGTAATGCTCGTGCCCGCTTTTTGCCGGAAGGCTGCTGATACATGATTGGGAGTCAAATGGATGTCATCGGCGAGCTGTTTCAGATCAAACTCATCCATATAATGCTGCTCAACCCAGCTCATCACCCGCTCAGCTATGGAGGAACTCCGCAGCTGCAGCGGGTCTTTGCGCTGCTGCGGGGCTTCGAATGGCTTTAGCTGATGCAGCAGAGAAATGAGAAAGAGCATTTCCTCCTCCAGTTGAAGCTCCGGCTGCGTATTCGCGATGCGGTCGCGATAGCGCTCGAACATGCTAAGGAAAGCTTCTTGCGGCAAGCCTTCAAATACTTGCGCTTGCTCCAGAGGCTCCTTCCATAGCCGGTGGAAAAACGAGCGCAGTGAAGCGAAAGGAGTAAGATACTCGTCAAGCTTGGACGGCTCGAAGACGAATAACGATCGGATATAGCGGGATCCCGGCCCGAGCTTCAATTGTATGCGATGCAGCTGGAAGGGACGGAAGAAGAAGAGGCAGCCTGGTGCCAGCTTGACGATCTGCTGATTGACGATAACTTGGCTGTTCCCCTCATGTACATATAACAGCTCCATCCCTTGATGGGCATGGTAGACTTCAACGAATTCATCGGTTCGATCCTTGAGAAAAGAGAGCTGGACAGGGTGGCTGTACAAATTCATATAATTTAAAATTCTCATCTCAAACGCTCCCGTATTAAATCGTAATATAGCAACATTTTATCATAAGAGCGCAAAACTAGGGTTGATCATTTTTTGCTACTATGGAAGAAAGCAATTGAGCTTTGGCGAGAGAAAACTCCGGAAAACTACGGAAAACGAATAGAAGGGAGGCTGCGGCAATGACAAAAGGTATTTTCGAGAGATTAATGCCTGCTCCGAAAAATGGGGGTTTCCGCATGGAAGGCTATTGGGTATGGTGCGGTACGGTCACTAAAGGCGAGGACGGCCGATTCCATATGTTTGCATCCCGCTGGCCGAAAACGCTTCCAATGCATCCGGGATGGCTGGTCGCATCCGAGGTTGTAAGAGCTGTTGCGGATCAACCTGAGGGACCTTATGAATTTCAGGAGATCGTACTGCCGGCCAGAGGGGCCGAGTATTGGGACGGTCGAATGACGCATAATCCGCATATTGTCAAACATGGCGACACTTATATTTTGTTCTATACGGGGTCTACCAACCCTCTCCCTGATGCTGAGCCAGGGCAGCCGCTTGGTCTTAACGATCCACTAATAATCGCCTCACGGGCAGGTAAACGAGTAGGGATTGCGGTCTCCAAGAGCATCTTCGGTCCATGGGTTCGCAGGGATGAACCGATTCTGGATACTAGGCCCGGGAAGTTCGACAGCTTCCTGACATCCAATCCAGCGCCCTGTATTCATGAGGACGGCTCCGTTCTGTTGATCTATAAAGCAAGGCGGTACAATGGCAACGTCCATGGCATGATGACGATCGGAGCGGCATGGGCTGATCACTACGAGGCCCCGTTCCGCATACTGAGCGAGGACCCGGTATTTCCGCCTTCACAGTTTCATTTGGAGGACCCCTTCATCTGGAAAACGGAGGCAGGATACGAGCTCATTGCCAAGGATATGGATGGGCATGTATGCGGCGAGCGTCATGCGGGAATCCATGCCTTTTCAAGCGATGGCCTTCATTGGGATCTCGGCAGCGCGCCCAAAGCCTACTCGCGGACGGTAGACTTCGATGACGGCTCCCGCATCGTAATGGGCAATTTGGAGAGACCCTTCTTGCTCTTTCAGGAGGGCAAGCCAACGCATCTGTTTGCAGCTACAGCAGACGGACCAGGCGGTTTTCAAAACGCCAGCCATACATGGAACATGGTGATCCCCATATCGCCGGAGTAATGGGTGCACTGAAATGATGGGAAAAAAATGATCGTAAAATATAGCGAGGAGATGAAGGAATGGTAAATATGTTAGCGCAGAACGGCCGTATACAGCAGGAGGAGCTTCAATCGCTTTGGGAATTGCTGCAGCAAAAGGTTGATCGGATGATCGGGCAGCTTGGGGACAAGTCGCCGCATGTTGCGCCTCACGAGACCGGCATCTATGACGATATGCGACTCGATTGGTGGACGGCAGGATTTTGGCCGGGCATGCTTTGGATCATGCATGACATGACCGGAAAGGAGCATTACAAGGAAGCGGCTTGGGAGTGGGATAGCAGATTTGAACGTAAAATGATAGAGGACAACAACTTCCACCACGACGTCGGATTTCAGTTTCTTCCTTCGGCGATCATGAAATACAAGGTTACTGGTGATCAGGACGGCAGACGCCGCGGTTTGGCTGCAGCTAATTTCCTGGCTGGCCGCTTTAATATGGCAGGGGGCTTCTTGCGCGCATGGAACCAAGACAAGACGGGCTGGTCGATCATCGATTCGGCAATGAACCTGACTATCTTATTCTGGGCGGCCGAGGAGCTTGGTGATCCGCGTTTTTCCCATATTGGCAAAGCTCATGCCGATACGATTATAAAGCATTTTATCCGCGAGGACGGGTCCGTTAATCATATCGTGAGCTTTGATCCAACCTCAGGCGAAGTCATAGAATCGCTAGGCGGACAAGGCGCGGGGCCAAACTCTGCTTGGAGCCGGGGAGCCGCTTGGGCGCTGCACGGCTTGGCGAATGTATATCGCTATACGGGCGATAAAACTTATCTATATGCGTCGCAGCGGGTCGCGCATTATTTTATGGCGATGCTTCCAGCCGACAGCATCCCGCATTGGGACTTCCGCGCAGCAAATTCGCTGGACGAGGAACCGCGCGATACTTCTGCTGCTGCATGTGCAGCCTCGGGGTTAATCGAGCTGGCGGAGTCGCTCCCCGAAATTCAAGGCCGTCCATATCGCGAAGCGGCTGAGCGTATTTTGCATTCGCTAACTCAGAGCTATGGCACTTGGGATCGTCCTGAACATGAGGCCATTCTGCTGTGCGGAACGGGGAACAAACCAGCAAATTCCAACATCAACGTCTCTCTTATCTACGGAGACTATTACTATATTGAGGCTGTTGCCAAGCTGATGGGCTGGAAGCGCCGTATTTTTTAACATCTGGATCGCAAAGTGTTGAGTTAAGCAATCAAGATAAACATAGAGGTGAATCATGAAAACATTGAAACTTTCTAAAGGCTGGGAGCATTATCGCGGATGCCTGGGCGGTGTCTGGGAGGCTTGGAGGGAAGATAAGCTGAAGCAGACGCTGTATCATCTTCCTTGGGAAACCGTTAGTCTTCCGCATTGCTTTAACGAAGCTGACGCAGTAGATCCCGATGTTAAATATTATCAGGGGCAGGGCTGGTACCGTACAAGACTTGATGTGAGCAACCCTTACCCGGAAGGGAGGACGCTGCTGCGGTTCGAAGGCGCTGGACAAAACTCGGCCGTCTATGTCGGCACGGAGGAAGTCGGCAAGCATACCGGCGGATATGATGAATTTAGGATAGATATTACTGAGGCAGCAGAACGGGCAAACAGCAAACCTTATTACAACGGGCGAGTGCCGATCGCGGTGATGACCGACAACAGTCGGGATCTTCAGACGATCCCGTCAGACATTAGCGATTTCAATCTGTACGGGGGCTTGTACCGCCATGTGCATCTCGAATATGTGCCGTCCTTATCGCTGGACCGCGTTCATGTATCGGTAGTGACGGATTCCGGCGATAGGGCCTCGGTGCGGATAAAGACAAGGCTCTACAACCCGCTGCGAAAGCAGTCGCCGGTTAATCTGACAGGAGTGGTTCGCGATCCTTCGGGAAAAGAGGCGGGACGGTTCGCGATTGAAGTTTCACCATGGGAGGGCATGCAGGAAATGGCCTCGTTTGAGCTTCGCTTCCCTTCCTTATGGAGTCCCGAGCATCCATCCCTCTATACTTGCGAGGTTAGGCTTGAGAGTGTTCATGGTATTGATGAAGCTGTTGAAAGGTTTGGCGTCCGGTTCTACGAATTTGTAGAGAAAGGACCTTTCCTGCTGAATGGAACGAGGCTGCTCATTCGAGGAACGCATCGACATGACGATCATGCCGGCGTTGCCGCTGCTATGACAGATGAGATGATCCGATCCGAGCTTGCGCTGATCAAGGATATGGGCGTCAACTTCCTCCGGCTCGGCCACTATCAGCAGTCGAAGCTGGTGCTGGATTTGTGTGACGAGTTAGGCATTCTCGTGTGGGAAGAAATTCCTTGGTGCAGAGGCGGATTAGGAAATGACGGCTACAAGCGTCAGTGCCGCGATATGCTGGGGGCGATGATCGAGCAGCATTACAATCATCCGTCGGTTATCATTTGGGGACTCGGCAACGAGAACGATTGGGAAGGCGACTTCGTCTATTTCGATCAGGAGCAAATCCGAGCATTCATGAAGGAGCTGCATGACCTTGCCCACGAGCAAGACCCTTACCGGGTAACGGGCATTAGGCGCTGCGAGTTTTGCAAGGATATCATTGATGTTTATTCGCCGTCGATTTGGGCTGGCTGGTATAGGGGCATTTATCCCAAGTACGAGGATTACAGCCGTCACGGCTTCGAGCATACAAGCAGGTTCATCCACATGGAATGGGGAGCTGACGCAATGGCGGGCAGGCATACTGAGCACCCCTATACCGGATTCCAAAATATTACGGCGGAGGCGACCGCAGAGGAGCGCGATGGCGACTTCCTGATGTCCGGAGGAGATCCGCGCGTGTCGGCAGACGGTGACTGGTCTGAGACTTACTTTTGCGACTTGATCGATTGGCATTTGAAAACGCAGGAGAAGATGGAATGGCTGACAGGCACGGCGCAATGGGTATTCAAAGATTTTTCAACGCCGCTCAGGCCGGATAATCCTGTACCATATGTCAACCAAAAAGGCGTCGTCGAGCGTGATTTGACGAAGAAAGAGGCGTACTATGTGTTCCAATCCTACTGGAGCGAAAAGCCGATGGTACGTATTTACGGTCATTCGTGGTCAACCAGATGGGGAGGAGTGGGTGAGAATAAGAAGGTTCGTATCTACTCTAATTGCCAAGCAGCAGAGCTTTTTGTAAATGGCGAGAGCTGCGGCAGGAAAAATCGACATTCTCAAAGCTTTCCTTGCGCGGGTTTAAGCTGGGACATTGCGTTCCAAAAAGGCATCAATACACTGCATGTCATAGCCGAAAAGGACGGCGTTACGGTCTCGGATCAATTGCAATTCGATTACGTGACGGAGTCTTGGTCGGAGCCATCTTGCTTGCGGTTGACAGCAAAGAAGCTGCCGCAAGGAACAGTACTCCTAGAGGTCGAAGCAATCGACAGTGAAGGTCGGTTTTGTCCCGACGCTGCTAACTTTATCCGGTTCTCGCTGGCCGGTGAAGGCAGGCTGATCGATAATCTCGGAACGGCCCGCGGCAGCCGATTCGTCCAGCTGGCAAATGGAAGGGCTTCCATTCAGGTGGAATATCCGGAAGGCGGCATTACGTCTGTATGCGCCGTATCGGAAGGCTTAAAAGGCGCGGGCCTAGTATTGTAAGATGCCCTGGCAAGCGTCGCCCGAACGTAAAAAAGGAGTGGAATATATGATCGATACGAGGCTGGATTGGTCATCCTTCTTAGGCAGGCACGACCTGACTTGGTCGGTTAAGCCCGTTTCCTGGGATCAAGGCGCCTTTATCGGAAACGGCTGGCTTGGCGCTATGGTTTACGGCGAGGAACATCGTTTGAAGCGTAATGTTCTGCGATTTGTGCTAGGGCGAACCGATGTGACGGCAAGACGTCCCGATGGAGGATTTTCTCCCCGTGTGCCGATTGGCGAATTGCATTTGGAGCTGGCAGGCTGGATCTATCAGCCGACCAGCATGCGGCTCCATTTATGGGATGCGGAGCTCAAGGCGGAAATAACGACGACTGCTGGAACGGTCAAGCTAAGAGCATTCGCGCATAGCCGCGAAATGGTCATGGCGGTGGAGCTGGAGACTTCGGCAGGTGAAGACAGCGCAGCTTTCCGGTGGTATCCCTATTCGGAGGTTGATCCGATTCTGCACAATGCGGACGGCCGCAATCTGAATCAATATATTCCTGAAGAGGAGGTTACAAGGTCTGTCAGGAATGGAATCGAAATAGCCCTTACCGCGTTCAAGCCTGGCGAAACAGGAGGCTGCGCGACAGCCTGGGCCGAGAATGAGTTGGAGGGAGCTTCCACGGGATTTGATAGACGGCGCATCCTTTATTTGTCGGTCATGAACGGCGCTGATGAAGCCTCGGCGGAGCAAGCAGCGGAAGCGGTAATTGGGGCACGTCGGCAGCCATGGGATGCATGGACTGAGCTGCATCGCAGCTGGTGGCATGCGTATTATCCGCAAAGCTTCCTCTCGATTCCCGACACGCAGCTGGAAGGCTTCTATTGGATTCAAATGTATAAGCTCGCATCGGCGACAAGGTCAGACGGCATGATTATCGACAATCAGGGGCCTTGGCTTACTTCATCGCCTTGGCCTGGCGTTTGGTTCAACATGAACGTGCAGATGTCTTACTCTCCCGTGTATGCTTCTAATCGGCTGGAGCTTGGCTTGTCGCTGGTGAATGCGCTCCGAGCGCAATTCGATCAATTGATCTCGAATGTACCTGAGGAGTACCGACAGGATTCGGCGGGTCTCGGACGGAGCTGCAGCTACGATCTTGTTAGCCCCGTCGATGACGAGAAGGGGAATCTGCTGTGGGTATGCCATAATCTGTGGCGCCAATACCGATATTCCATGGATTCAGAGTTGCTGAAGGAATTGTTGTATCCGCTGCTGCGGCGGGCTGCACGCTTCCATATGCAATTGCTGGCGGAAGGAGAAGACGGACTGTTGCATTTGCCGCCGACTATTTCGCCGGAATACGGATCATTCCTGCAGTTGACGGTGCCGGACGCTCATTATGATCTTGCACTGCTCGAATGGGGAATCCGCACGCTGCTGCGCGTCAGCGAACCGACGGAGCATGACGGGATTGAAGCAACAGCGGAGCTCGACGCTGAGCGGCGGGAATGGACGGAAACGCTTGAGCGTCTTGCTCCTCTTCCCGTGGACGAGACCGGTTACATGATCGGCCGGGGACAGCCTCTAGCTTTCGGGCATCGGCATTTCAGCCATTTGATGGCCGCTTTTCCATTGCATACAGCGAATATGGAGTCGGAGGAAGAGAGGGCGCTAATTCAGCGTTCGCTTCGCCACTGGTTTTCGAGGGAAGGAGACTTGCGCGGCTTTACGTTCACGGGAGCGTCTTCCATTGCGGCAACAATCGGTCTTGGCGACGAAGCGCACGCTTACCTGAAGTCGCTGCTCCATATATTGAAACCAAACACGATGTACAAGGAGGCAGGTCCGGTTATCGAGTCGCCGCTTGCGGGAGCGGAGGCTGTACATGATATGCTGCTGCAGAGCTGGGAGGAATGGATTCGTGTTTTTCCCGCGCTGCCTAGCGCTTGGAAGGAAGCAGCCTTCCATGACCTGCGTGCGGAGGGGGCTTTCCTTGTCAGCGCAGTACGCTCGCGCGGAGAGACGTCGTGGATTCGCGTTAAAAGCTTGGCCGGAATGCCTTGTCGTCTAGTGACTGATATGGCTGACAGTGTAACTGTAACGGCAAGCGGTGGAGCGAAGGCGATTCCGCTAGGAAACGGGAGATTTGAACTGGTGCTGGCTGAAGGAGAAGAGATTCTAATGTCTGGAGAGGACGGCGTGGGCAATCCGGATTTGGAAAACGGAGGCAGTTTGCCAAAGATTCGCCCTGTAGCGGCAGAGCCGCATTTATGCGGGTACTTCGGAGGCTTCAAGCCGTGGAGGCTGTACGGAATCCCAATCTGGACTGCCGATTAAACTAGCGAAAGGAGCTTGAACAAGGTGCTGACGATGGATAAGCTTTGTGATTGGCGAACGGATCCGCAAGAAGTGATGGCGAAGGCTGACCGCTCGCTGGAAGCGCCATTGATCGGCATTGCGGAATGCCGATCAGTGCTAAGTCCAGGCGGTAAGCACGATTATTATTCCAATGGCGATTATTGGTGGCCAAATCCGGATACGCCAAGCGCGTTGCCATACGTCCGAAGGGATGGCGAATCGTACCCAGGGGCATTCACCGCGCATCGGGAAGCGCTCCGCGAAATGCGGACGCATACGGCCAATCTTGCGGCGGGCTACGCGGTTTCTGGTGGTCGTATTTACGCGGACAAGGCTGCTGCGCTTCTTCGCCATTTTTTCCTGAATGCATCGACCCGCATGAATCCGCATCTCCGATATGCCCAGGCGATTCCAGGCGTTTGCTCGGGGCGTGGCTTCGGCATCATTGATACGCTTCATTTAATCGATATCCCTGCTGCGGCGAAAGTGATTGAAGCGGCAGGGGCACTCTCAGAACGTGAAGGCTCATTGCTGAGAAGCTGGTTTGCGGATTATCTCGAATGGATGCTGACGCATCCTTACGGTCTGGAAGAACGAGATTCATCGAACAACCATGCGGTATGCTGGACCGTGCAAGCGGCCGCATTCGCATCGTATACGGGCAATGCTGCCGTGATGGCCATGTGCAGGGAGCGTTACAAACATATTTTGCTGCCCTCGCAAATGGCAGCAGACGGCAGCTTCCCGCTCGAGCTTGCGCGCACGAAGCCCTACGGCTATTCGATCTTTGTACTCGACAATATGGCAACGCTTTGTCAATTGCTGTCCACGCCGCATGATGATTTATGGCGTTTCCATCTTCCGGATGGGAGGGGAATTCGGCTCGGGCTCGATTATTTGTATCCTTATCTTGCGAATAAGCCGAGTTGGGCGTTCCCGCCAGACATCGAGCATTTCGACAGTTGGCCGGTACGGATGTCCTTTATGCTCTATGCGGGACTTGCATTTCAAGATGATCGTTATTTGGATTTATGGCTAACCCTGGCCCCTGATTCCCCAGTTCCGGAAATCCGTCGGAACATGGCGCTCCGACAACCTCTGCTCTGGTTAATGCACTTCTGAGCGATGTATCGATTTATATCGGGAGCAACGATTGCTGACGGCGATATGACCGGAACAATCCGACCTCTGCCGAACAGTTCGAGCGGCAATACCAAGATTTGCTTAGCCGAACGAAAGCGGAGCTTGATGCCAGACTTATCACAACCGGAAGAATGTTTTCTTCTTTTCAATGAATCTCAACACATGAATTTGTAAAGAGAGGACTGTAGTTCCGTTATATTAGCGTTTTGACCATTTAGGCGTAATAAGCGGACAGGAGATCCTTCCATTTAAACGAGGTTTAAATTGCTTTTTTGAAGCGATTAGTGGAACCTGAGTCCGCGAACTGCACATTAATTGTTGATTTAGAAAAAATAAAGGATTCTCTGTCCGCCGAAGTTCTCATTTACAACAACGACTCATGCCTGATTAGTTACAATCGCATGGAGGAGCAAACGAAAGGACCTCATAACCCACTGTTAGATGGGGAAGAGGTCCTTTTTTTATATGCAAAATTTAAATCTAAACGGGGGATAAAAATATCAATTGGGCTTTTGGGACAGCTCCATTTTTTCATCCCCTTTTGTTCAAACCAAGCTATTTCTCTAGCGAGTTTAGCACTTTTGGGACAGCCTCTTTTTAATGACGCCACGCTAGAGCGCTGCGGTCTTTCGAGGTCCAAGACAAGGTGCTGCAAACGGCAGGTAAAAACAGGAATTGCGTCGAATACTAAAAAATGTTACTTAAGCTTCAGCATCAGTCGGGAGGTTCAAGGATCGTTATGGGCATGATCAAGTTCCGTACGCGCAGCATTATCATTACCTGGCTAATTTCATACATATCGGTCCTGTTAGTCCCGATTATTATTAGCGGAATTATATATACGGCGACCTGGCATGTAGTAGCGTCGGAGGTTAACCGGGCCAATGAATCTCTTCTTAATCAGATGGAGCAAGCGATTGACAGCAATCTTCTGGATATTGAACGGCTAAGCACGGAAATGACGTTAAGCAATCGGCTTGCCGGTTTTCTTGACGTTGAAGCCCCTATCCAAGATCCTGATTATTATACGCTGACCGGAATTGCAAAGGACTTGCGCATTTATAAAATGGCTAACGACTACATCGAAGAGATCTATGTATATTATAAAAACAGCGATACGGTCATTTCCTCGCGGGAGCATCTGGACAGTCAAAGGCTGTTCGAAATGACGTATACCGATAGGATGGACCAAAATAGATGGTCGGCGATTTTCGGCAAACGCTATACGAATGAATATGTGCCGATCACATACAGGGAAGATGGACAAGCATCGAAGGCCGTCATGTACGCCCGCTCGCTTACTCTCGATAATTCGGAGCAGGATGGCGCCGTCTTATTGTTTATTATTAAGGATTCCAGTTTACTTGCGAATATTTCATCCAGCAACAAAGCTTTGATCGTTATACTCGATAAGGAAAACCGGTTGATCGCTTCTACCGGCAATGCATACGGCTCAGATGATTTTACGCATGAGAAATTAAAAAGCGCAAGCGGGATGTTCTATCAAGGCACAGGAAAACAAAAAATAGCCGTTTCCTATACGGTTTCTGGGGAAACGGGTTTGAAATATATATCGATCATTCCGGCCAACCTATTTGACGAGAAAATGAAGCTCGTAAAAAATTTAATCTATATCAGCCTCATTCTCAGCCTCTTCATAGGTGGAGTTTTTACTTATTTATTTTTAAAGCGGAATTACAACCCGATCAATACGCTGATTCGAAGTCTAGTCACGCGTTCGGGCATTTCCTTCGAGGCAGGCTCGAATGAGTTCGGTTATTTAAAAACGCTGCTCGATGATACTTTTGCAGAGAAAGAAAAGATTGGGGAACGTTTTGAGCGGCATCGAAATTCGATTCGCTCCCATTTTCTTCAAGGGCTGTTGAGGGGCAGCTTGATGGGAATATGCCGTTGCAGGAGTCGCTTGAGGTTCATGCGATTACGCTACGGAACCGCCGTATACCGAAACGGTACGTACGGTGTTCTGGAGATCGGCTACTCAACTAGTGGGTAGCCTCCTACCCGATTTCGTTTACGATACAGCTTATTCTGCGCTTATATTATCCAAACCAGCCTGCTATTTTGAAGAAAGCTCGGTGAATCCACCCTCATTTGTGTACTTGACTGATATAAGGAAACAAGTTCAAGGAAAATTCGCAATATTACGTAAAATATTATCGGATATTCATCTATCAATATACATAAAAGTATTATATTACAAAAAAATGAATAGCAGAGAAATTCTGTTCATTTCAATTAATTTAATGTATACTCCACTTGAAGTCATAAATTAAAGCGGTTAAACAATTAGGGGAAAGTGTAAGGGATTCAAATCGTTTTCTTAAAAAAAACGAAGGCATCACGCCCGGCAAATACCGTGAAAGCCTGTGACGAATGAGGGAAGATTTTGCACGGACAACATGTGGAGCCTCTGCATATAGGGCAGTCGTTCTAATACACCTTAGGCAAAAGACGTGCTTAACTATATTTTCAACAAAATGGGAGGGAATTATTCGGAAGGCTGGAAAAGCCGCAATACTGCAGGACGTATTTCAGATTTATCTATGTTTAGCGATTTTCATAACAATAGGAGGTAATATGATGCTTAAAAAAACAATGAATCTCATGAAATTAACTTTTGCATTTCTGCTTTGTTTTTCAATTTTCTCTGCGGTTTATCCCGGCTCAACAGCTTTAGCGGCTACCAAAACGGTTCCTGCCGGCGATGTGGCGACACTGCGCAGCTACTTATCCAGCGCTCTGCCCGGAGATATTATTGAAGTATCGGGAACGTATACCGTATCTGACAGCACCATTGTCACCTCGAAAAGCGGAACTGCAGGAAATTACATTACCATTCGGGGGACAGGAAGCGGCGCTACATTTAATTTTACGGCTTCTGGAGGTAATTCTGTCTTCTATATCAAGAACAATTATTATAAGCTGGAAAATATAACGATCAACGCCAACTCCAAATCGAACAAAGGTATACTGATCGAAGCGTCTCACGGCTATTTGACGAATGTAACCGTTAAAAATTCGCTGTCTGAAGCATTCAAAATAAGAAAGAACAGCCAGTACTGGCTGCTGACGAATTGTTCTGCACAATATGCGGGTCAAAGCGGCTCATTCGGAGAAGGCTTCTATGTAGGCGATGCGGATCAAAACTGGACGACAGCCCCTAATCCCGATCAAAGCGGCTATATTACGTTCCTCAACTGCAGCACCGTTCAAACAAAAAATGACGGTTTCGATTTTAAAGAAGGCACGCACCATATCAAGGTTATTGGCGGGAATATAGACTTCCAGAACACGGTTCCTGAGTCAACAGTAGGGAATCACGGCGTGTTTATGCGCGCCAATAACGTACAAATCATTAATACGATCGTTAAAAATAACGCAGGCACCGGTCAAGCTTACCGTACAAGCAAAATTACGGCTGATAACGGCGTCTCTTACGGAAGCAATTTGGAGTTGAAAAATGTATCGGCGAGCAATATTGCAGGCTCGATGATCCATACAAACTATTCGTCAAATAAATTATTTACGGATTATACGATGACGAGTGTTTCAGGAGGATTATACGCATCCGGCTCCAATACAGCGACTTTAACAAGTCCATCAAGTTTTGTCGAGATGACTTGGACCGGAGAGGGTGGAGATACGTACGGTACAACGCCTCCAACTGGAACCAATCTTGCTCAAGGCAAGACTGGCACGGCCAGTTCATTCGAAGGCGCTGGATTTGAAGCCGCTAAGGCTTTTGACGGAAATGCCACTACAAGATGGTCCAGCATAGAAGGCGTAGATCTTCAGTGGATCTATGTCAACCTTGGCTCTATTCAAAGCATTAATAAGGTTAAATTAAACTGGGAAGCTGCCTACGGGAAAAGCTATAAGATCCAGGTATCCACGGACAGCGGCTCACCTGTTAATTGGACTGACGTTTATTCGACGACAAGCGGGAATGGCGGCCTCGATGAGATTACGTTCTCCACAACGAATGCCAAATATGTTAGAATGTACGGCACAGCAAGAGGAACGGCATACGGTTATTCACTTTATGAATTTGCGGTGATTGCGCCGTAACATACGGCTATAATAAACAAAGAGAACAGTATAGGTAAGCACCTATCTGTTCTCTTTGTTTTGTTTACTTATTTAAAGTCAACATGGAAATGATCGCTATGATCGGCTCTTACAACGATTTTAGAGCTTGTTAAACCGTGATTTTTGTAGAACAATACTTGCTCTACATTACTATTTGCAATACAAATTTCAAGAAATTTCTTTTCTTCCACAGCCGTCATAGCGGTCGTACCAAAATTATTTCGAACATTAAGGTCCTTGCCATCTATATGGGTATCGTATTCCGGCGTGTCCACACCGTCTATTAAGCTGCCGTCGTTGATTTCAAGTTTTTTGCTGTAAGCAGCATAGAAGCTTGCAGCTAGTTGATCCAACGTGGCTTTGGCACCCGAAGTGACCCAGCTATGATCCAATTTATAAGTGGAATCACCTGCAAGACCGTTAACCGTATCGTTGTAGTTAATATAAGTAGCCGTATTGGCAATTCGAACATATCCTTTAGGTGAAATGCCGCCAAATGCGCCATGAAGCGCATTACGGCTGGCAGCGCCATAAATGCCGTCAGACGTCAAGCCTTTTACCGTTTGGAAGACCTTCAAATTATCTTTGGTCGCTTGATCGAAAAAGCCATCGGTGCTAGTAATGTTCGCAACACCGGTAAAGAAGCTTTCATAGGAGCCGAAGGCCCGCCAGTTTTTCAGGTTTTGCTTGAGTACTGCGATTTGTGCATGTGTTTGTCCAAGAGAATAAGTGCTTTGAAAGCTAGTACCATAGAATGAATTTGAAGCGAAGGCGTCATTAATGACTTCATCGCATGGATAGGAGGAGAGCGCGTCACCTTCCTGCTTGAGCCGGACATGTTCCGTTCAATCTATGTATCATCCGGCATTTGGCAAAATATAGGCTGGGGGACGATTATCTATTTGGCAGCGCTGACAGGCATCGATAACGAGCAATATGAAGCGGCGCGAATGGATGGAGCCGGAAGGTGGAAGCAGCTCATCCATGTGACGGTTCCGGGAATTTTGCCTACCATTATTATTTTATTAATTTTGGAAATCGGCCGCATGATGAACGTAGGGTTTGAGAAAATCATTTTGCTTTACAATCCGACCACCTATATTACGGCGGATGTCGTTTCCTCTTATGTCTATCGGGTGGGCCTTCAGGATTTCAACTTTAGCTTCAGCTCGGCCGTAGGTTTATTTAACTCCTTTGTCAATTTTACGCTATTGATAACGGCTAATTGGATAAGCAGAAAATGGAATGAAACGAGTTTGTGGTAGGAGGTACGCAAGATGAATCGAGCAACGTTTGGAGAGAAATTTTTTGATATCGGAAATGTACTGTTTCTGTTAATCATGATGATGGCGACTGTATATCCGATCGTTTATGTATTGTTCGCGTCTTTAAGCGATGCGGGTCAGCTTATGGCGCATAACGGATTTCTATGGAAGCCAGTCGGTTTTTCGATCGAGGCCTATGAGAATGTGCTTCGAAATCCGATGATCGGAAAAGGCTATGCGAATACCCTTTTTATAGTAGTGGTTGGATTATCGATTAATATTTTGTTGACCTCTTTCGGTTCCTACGCCTTGTCGCGCAAAAGCCTTAAATACCGCAAGCCGATTATGATGGGCCTTGTCTTTACGATGTTCTTCAATGGCGGACTCATCCCTCTCTATTTAACGGTTAAAGGGGTGGGGCTATCCGACTCCTTATGGGCTTTGATTATTCCGCAAGCTGTTAATACTTTCAATTTGATTTTGATGAAAACAGCCTTTGAAGCCATCCCCGATGCGCTTGAGGAATCGGCCAAAATCGATGGCGCCAATGATTTTACGATATTGTTCCGTATTATTTTGCCGCTGTCGCTGCCGGTTGTTGCGGTTATGCTGCTCTATTACGGCGTTAGCCACTGGAATTCTTGGTTCTATGCGCTGATCTTTTTGCAGGAAAGAGCGCTGCTCCCGCTTCAATTGATCCTTCGTGAAATTTTGCTGCAGGGCGAGGCCAGCGGCATGGCTACTGGCGCCTCTGATATGGATGCGGCCGCTCTGTCCGCCACCTTGAAGTATGCGACGATTATTGTCGCGACCGTTCCTATTTTATGCGTTTATCCATTTTTGCAAAAGTATTTCGTAAAGGGCGCTCTAATCGGGGCGATAAAGGGGTAAAGAAGGGCAACGCTGTTGAACGTTTAAAATAGAGGCCTTTGCTTTGAATATTTTGTAAATACAATTGACATTACTACGAAATCGTATTAAATTAATACCATATAAGCTACGAAATCGTACTAAAAGGAGTCGCCGGCATGCAGCAACTTTACGATCTCTTCCTCAAGACCGGTCTGCGTCCTTTCGCTTTCATGACCGATACGCTGCATTTGGAGCAAAAAGTGACGCGTTCGGATTTGTCTGCGCTGCTTATTCTGCTCATCCGCGGTGATTTAACGATGTCGGAGCTGGCTGCCGAGATGGGGGCGCCTTTAAGCTCCATGACGAGCATTGCCAAACGGCTTGAACGCAAAGGCTATATCGCCCGAGCTACATCAGCGCAAGACCAACGAGTTAAGCTGGTCACGCTGACGCAGGAAGGATTGCAGCTAGCTAAGGAATCAGAGCATATTATGCTGATCATGCTAGGAAGGCTGGAAGCGGCATTCACACAGGAAGAATTAGAGCAGTTCACGTCACTTATGCTCAAGGCGGCTAAGGTATTCCAAAGTGAAGGGCCAGTAAGGCTTCCAGAGACGAAGATCACAGCTGTAAAAATCAAAATCGAGGAATGACCGGTTTGAACCGGTCTCTTTTTTCGATAATTACTACGAAATCGTACTAAAAGGAGTGGTTGACATGAGAATCATCATTTTCACGGGCAAGGGCGGCGTTGGCAAGACGAGCATAGCGGCAGCAACTGCAGTAAAGCTCGCAAAAGAGGGGAAACGGACGTTAATTCTCAGCACGGACGCTGCACATAGCTTGGCGGATTCGCTAGCTATGCCGATTGGTCCGGATCCTGTCCCGGTAACTGAAAACTTGTGGGGGCAGGAAGTGAACAGTCTGCGGGAGACGGAGAACAACTGGGGGGCAGTCCAAGACTGGCTGACAACCATGCTCGACAAAGCACAGCTTAAAGATATTACGACCGAAGAAATGTTGGTGTTTCCGGGCATGGAGGAGCTGTTCAGCTTGCTGCAGATTAAGAAACACGCGCAAAGCGGACAGTTCGACGTACTGGTGGTGGATTGTGCTCCAACTGGAGAGACGCTGCGGCTGCTCAGCTATCCGAACGTATTGAATTGGTGGCTGGAGAAAATATTCCCGCATGAACGCAGGTTGATTAAGTTCGTAAGGCCTGTGGCGAAGCTCGTAAACAACATCGAGCTTCCTTCGGATGGCGTGTTAGACAGCATCGAGCGATTAGCACGCAGCTTGGAGGATATGCAGCGGATCGTGCTGGATCAGGAAATGACATCGGTTAGGATCGTGCTGAACCCCGAGAAGATGGTCCTTGCTGAAGCGAAGCGCTCTTTTACGTATTTGAATTTGTTTGGATTCAATACGGATGCCGTTATCGTAAATCGGGTGCTGCCGGATGAGGCGGGAGAGGGATATTTTGCACATTGGAGAAGCCTTCAAAAGAAGTATGAGGAAGAAATCAAGGTAAACTTCCAGCCTCTGCCGATAATGAAAGCGCCCATGATGCAAAAAGAAGTAATCGGACTGGAAATTCTCGAGGAGCTGGCGGAAATCGTTTATGGAAATACGGACCCATCAGCGATGCTTTATTCCGGAAGAACAGAAACGATTCGGGAAGAGGAAGGCGAAATGCTTTTGGAGCTAACGATTCCATTTGTCGATAAGACGGATCTGGATTTAACGCAGACGGGCGACGAATTGACAGTTGATGCAGGTGACTACAAACGCAAAGTCATTTTACCAAGGCCGTTGATGGGCCGGCAAGTCACTGGTGCGAAGTATGCAGATGATCGGCTTGTCATCCGCTTCGGCGGAAAGAATATACAAGAAATGGGTTGAGGAGCAATGAGAAGCAGCGGGCTTGGAATGGAGCAAGTACTTGAACATCTTTTGAAAGTAGAACGATTGTTTGGACATCTGGAACAACACCAAGCAAAGCGGCATATGCGAAACGGCATCAAGGAATGGCTGCTTGCTTCCCGGTCTATAGTCGACAGCATCATCGATGCTTTGGAAGACGAACCGGAGACGCCGCTTGCACGGAAAATAAAAATCTCAGATACGTGCGAGGATTCGGTCAAAGGAAAAGAGAGGAGATAGACGATATGGTGAACGGGATCAAACGTCAGGTCGGGCTGCTGCTTATGTTGACCGGATTGCTTCATACAGTAGTCGGCCTGCTTGTATTCACGAAGCAGCTTCTTCCCATCGCTGCTGAGGGACTATGGAACACCGTTAAGGAGGGGCAATGGGAACGTGAAACCGCATTTTGGTTTATGATGTTCGGATTTCTGCTATTATTGCTCGGTTATTTGGTTAATTGGCTGATGATAAAGAAGGACATATCCCCGCCCGCTGCTTTCGGATGGCTGCTGCTTATTCTGAGTCTAATCGGCGCAATCGCCATGCCCGTTTCGGGCTTCTGGCTGGCTCTGCCGCAGGCTTGGATTCTAACGCGTCGGTAACCGGTTATTCCATGTATGGTTTCAAGGCTCCCATCGTAACCTTGGACTCGCTTCGCATGCGCAGCTTAAACTCTCTTGGCGAGCACTGATTGTGCCGCTTGGAGCGTCGATGGGCTGTGGCGCCAAGCCATCCGATCGCGGTGGGCATTGGGGAATTTATCGAGCTGGAAAAAGAAGAAAACCGCAAACGTCCGGTTTATGGAAACGCGCAGCCATTAGAGAAAATCTCGGTAAAGTAAAATTGCCAACCGCTCTAGGTGGAAGCAGCGCTTAAACCCTTCCAAGTCGCTTATCGTGCGCAGCATGCTACCCGTGCCATAAGAGATTTAAAAATTCAGATTGTAAGCGAGCTTTCGAATCAAATCTCGGTGAAATCCGTTGGGCTCGTTCCATCCGAGCTGCCCTGCTATCCCGATCAGGATGAGCATATCCTCCGGTCAACGCCTGGATTATATCCCGATCCGCTGTTTCCTATGGATTCAAATCGGGGTGTACATGCGATTCCCCATCAGTGGCGCTCGATATGGATAACGGTTGCGTTGGACGGTACAGCTGAATCTGGCGTATATCCGATTCGTGTATGGTTTCAAGATGAATCAAATGACTTATTGTCCGAGGAAATCGTTGAGCTAGACATTCTGAATGCTGAATTGCCGAAGCAGAAATTGATTCACACCGAATGGTTTCACACCGACTGCTTAGCGGTACATTATAACGTGGATATGTTTAGTGACGAACACTGGCTATTGATTGAAAAAAATGTGATAACAGCCGTTCAGCACGGCATGAATATGCTGCTGACGCCGCTATTTATGCCTCCTCTCGATACGAAGGAAGGGGGAGAGCGGCCAACGGTTCAGCTTATTGAGGTAGAGAAGCAAGGGGATCGCTACACCTTTGGATTTGAGCGGCTTAAACAATGGATAGAGCTGGGAAACCGATGCGGAATACAATTCTTCGAATTTTTTGCATCTCTTTACACAGTGGGGAGCGAAGCATGCCCCGAAAATCATGGCGACAGAGAATGGCGTGCAAGCTCGTATTTTTGGTTGGGAGACCGATGCAACAGGGGAGTTCTATAAAGGGTTTCTTAGACAGTTTTTGCCGGAACTCGTCCATTTCATTGAAGCGAACCATTTGGAACAAAGAAACTATTTCCATATTTCCGATGAGCCTTCAATCGAGGATCTGTCCTGGTATGCAAGCGCCAGTGAGATCATGCATGAATTTCTGGGCCAATATCCGATGATTGATGCGTTATCCGATTATAAATTTTATGAGCAGGGTTTGGTATCCAATCCGATTCCGGCCAATAATCATATCGAGCCGTTTCTATCGAACCAAGTTCAAAATTTGTGGACCTATTATTGCTGCGTGCAATACAAAGAGGTTTCTAACCGCTTTTTTTGCATGCCTTCCGCGCGAAATCGAATAATCGGTTTGCAAATGTACAAATACAATATAGCCGGTTTTTTGCATTGGGGATTTAATTTCTGGAATTCGCAGTTTTCGACAGCACCGATTCAACCCTTCGAGACAACGGATGCGGGCTGTGCATTTCCATCGGGTGATGCGTTTCTTGTTTATCCTGGATCGGAGGGGCCGATAGAGTCTATTCGGTTAAAAGTATTTTATGAGGCTTTGCAGGATATGCGGGCGCTTGAACTTCTTGAAAGCCTAATCGGCAGAACAGAGACGCTTAAAATGCTAGAAGACGGACTTAATGAAGAGATTAGCTTTGATGTGTATCCGAGAGATCAGAAATGGCTGCTGTCTCTTCGCGAGCGCTTAAACCAGACTATCAAACCGTTGTTGAGATCATAATAGAATCGCTTGCCTGCACCATATTCAAGCCGTTTAACGGTACTTGGGTATGGTGCTTTTCTATGCTTCGCAGGCATTCCCTAGTGCCGGAAAGCATACATTAAAAAGTATTGCAGGACGGGCTCTACACCATTTCAACTAAGGATGATAACCTGTGAGAAACAGCAGACCGGATTTATTTAACGAACTATTTTTGCGCCGTTTGTTCAAGAGGGCTGCCCTCATCATTACTGGGGCTGTCATTCAAGGATTTGCCATGGGCGTATTTCTATTCCCGCATTCCATCCCCTCAGGCGGCGGCGCAGGATTAGCGGTGCTGCTTAATTACTGGCTTCACACCCCGATAAGCATCGGTTTATGGCTGTCGAACTTTTTTTTCCTCATCTCATCGGTCCACTACCTCGGAAAAGTTAGCGCTATCGGCACGATATTTACGATTACGGTTACATCCATTTCAGTAAACGTCTTTCAGGTGTACTTCGTTTCTCCTTTTTCGAGTGTATGGATCGATCTCCTAGTAGGTTCCATAATCCTTGGCTGTGGAGTTTCCATTCTTCTCAAGCAGAGAGTTTCAAACGGCGGAATCGGTTTTGCCGCATTAGCTATTGCGAAATATAAGAAAATCGAACCAGCAATCATTTTGTTTTGGATGAACGGCATTATTATCATTATTACCTCTTATGTTATTGATTGGGTAATCATCATACAAGCCATTATTTGTCAATGGATATCAACGAGAATAGTTAGTTGGTCACACAACGCTTCCTACACCAAAAAACAGGTATACACGATAGCCTGGCGCAAAAAAAATTGAGTGCAGTCCCCTTCATTTTGAAATTATAGATCGCCTGCCTTATGAGTGCAGCAGGGCTGGCATTCATGCATATTTTTCAATTTAATCGTAAATCATAATTTATGTTAATTAAATAAATACAGTATATTGCAGCGGAGAATTGAGGAGAAATGAATGGCTGAGAGAAATATTCTGGCTTATTTCAAAAGTCCGGAGCAAGCGGAAAAAGCGCTACAGCAAATGAAGCCTTTAAAAATCGTGGATAGTGCGATCGATAGATTTGACGCCTATCCCGGCAGTGGCATTGAGCGTATCGAAAATCCGCTGACTAGCGACTTTCCCAGTCTTGGAAGCTTAACGCTTGGCGGCGGTTTATCTGGTCCGGACGCTGGCATCCTTGCTGCCGCAAGTGTAAGCGCGAGTGGGATGAGCTCAGGCGGCAAGGAAAATGAAGTAACAGGACGCGATATCCTGCTGACCATTGTCGTTGAGGAAGAGGATTTTGACAAAGCGATGGCTATCGTTCAAGCCGAAGGCGCTCTTGTTTAACGAGGAAGTAGAGACGTTCCATGATCTGGAATGTCTTTTTTAGTTCTGCGCGTTGCATATTGCCATTAGCCGGCGAGCGTGCAGATAAACAGAACATCTCCATAAAAGAGGAGCTTCTACCTATGAATAAGACTAAATCGCTGAAGCTGAACATTACATTCCAGAGCGACATAAGCCTGACAGATGAAAAGGAGTCTAGAGGGAAGGATTCGAAATCAGACAGCGGTTCAAAAGGCCGCATTTGGGAGTTTATTGCACTAGCCACGATCCCAATTGTGCTCGTATTTGGGAACTCCATGCTGGTGCCGGTGCTGCCTGTCATGCAGAGAGAGCTTGCTATCAGCAAATTTCAAAGCAGCTTAATTATATCCATTTTCTCCCTGGCAGCGGGTATTTTCATTCCGGTCATTGGCTATTTATCCGATCGATTTGGCCGGAAAATGATTATAATCCCAGCATTGATTGTTTATGGGGGAAGCGGAGTCTTGGCAGGCTTTGGCGCTATTTGGGACTCCTATTCGGTAATTATTGTCGCCAGGGCGATTCAAGGCTTTGCGGCTGCAGGAACGGCGCCTATAGCGATGGCACTTGTGGGCGATTTATATAACGGCGGTACAGAGAGCAAGGCGCTGGGCTTGATCGAGGCTTCTAATGGGGTAGGAAAGGTGCTCAGTCCGATTATCGGCTCCTTGCTGGTTTTAATCGTCTGGTATGCTTCCTTTTTCGCTTTTCCCGTGTTTTGCGCGCTGTCGCTGCTGGCTGTCATTTTTTTAATTAATGAGCCGAAGCATAACCAAAAGCAAAAATTAAAGGCGTATATTCAAAAAATCGGACAAGTATTCAGCGAAAAGGGTCGATGGCTAATCACTTCATTCTTTGCGGGTTCATTAGGGCTTTTTATTTTGTTCGGCGTTCTATTTTATTTGTCCAACACGCTTGAAGAAGAACCCTACAGCATCGAAGGTGTCAGAAAAGGTTTGATTTTAGCCATACCGCTGCTCGGCATGGCCATCACGTCTTATACGACAGGGAGCTTGATCAAGAAAAATGGCGTTTTGATGCGCTGGCTCATGAATATCGGATTAATTGCCATGACCGTTTCGCTTGCCGCGACGATCTTCTTTTTTAAAAACATTTATGTATTTATTGGCCTATTAACGGTCAGCAGCATCGGTACAGGCCTGCTCCTGCCCTGTTTAAATACGATTATCACTGGTGCCGTTGAGAAAAGCGAGCGAGGCATGATCACCTCTTTGTATAATAGTTTGCGTTTTTTAGGTGTAGCAGCTGGTCCACCTCTATTCGGATGGATGATGGATAAATCGGATCGCATTATTTTTATTTCGGTTTCTGCATTATCATTTATTACGCTCGGGTTGGTGTTCTTTCTGATTAAACCCCCCGCCAAATTGACTGAATAACGGAAGGGCTATGTTTGATCGCAATAGTCAATAGGCACCAGCCAAAGGAAAAACGCATAGGATACCTTATCAATCGATGCCCAAATTCATAAGGAATTGAGGAGATACCCGATGAAAGGTTCTCTATGCACAGTTTGGCCCCAAGAGTTATGCGACCCGAGCGGACGTCGTAAAGAGTGCGAGCTTAAATCCGATGATCCCCATGCGCGTCAGGTTGTTGGCCGCGGTCAAACGATGGTCATCGATAAAGGCCTCGGCAGAAACGCATTTATAGATTTAATCGAAACGGCCTCCGATTATTTGGATTGCATCAAATTTGGCTTTGGCACAGCCCCTCTTTATGATAAAGAGCTGTTGATTTTTAAGATCAATCTTGCTAAACAGCACGGTATTACGGTTATGCCAGGCGGTACTCTTTTAGAGACGGCGGTGCAGCAAGAGGTTGTCCCGGCCTTTTTTGATGCCGTTTGCAAGCTTGGGTTCAATGGAATTGAAGTGTCTGACGGTACGATCGAGCTTGCACGGCGCAAACGTACAGAATTGATAAAGGAAGGTGGAAAAAGAGGTCTTCAAGTTTTTACAGAATATGGTAAAAAACTGTCAGGATCGCTTATAGATGCGAAACATCTTGCCCAAACGCTGGAGACTGATTTGGAAGCAGGCGCAAAGCTTGTGACGGTTGAAGCCCGTGAGTCGGGTATCGGTGTCGGCCTATTCGATGAGAAGGGAGAATGCCGGGATCATGTTATAAATATGATCCTTCAATTTATTCCGGATACGCAGCGATTGATGTGGGAGACTCCGCTTAAGCAGCAACAGGTGCATCTGCTGCGCGAGTTTGGTCCCAATGTGCATTTGGGCAATATTCCGCCAGGAGAGGTCCTTTCTCTGGAGACGATGAGACGCGGGCTTCGCCAGGATACATTCGAGTTTGGAGTAGAGGCTAGTGAAGCCAAAAAGTTTTTCTATATGATTTAATGAATGATAGGCAGGGGAAGCCTCTGAGAAGAGAGGTTTCCTTGCTAGGCAGCTAGTTAGATAGACCTGAGATACATAGCGGTATCTGTTTGGAAATCATGATTATTTTGGACAGGTGAAAATGATCAAGGCGGGTGAAAACGGTTTATTGACCTAGCGTAACGCGTCCGACTAAGATGGAAGTAAGTTGTTTCACTAAACAATTCAATGATTTAATGCAGTTGATCGATCAGAGCTGCGCTATCCTTTGGTCTTTGTATAATGATGATGAAGGAATACATTAATAATAAATCGCTTATCGATTTTTTCAACAGCAAAGAGGGCCGCGATCCTTATATCAACATCAGCGCCGTCAAAAAAATGAACGATATGATTTCGTATTACCCACTTATCGATTCCATCTATATGGTCCGATACGAGGAACAGGTTTTGCTCAGCAACGCAACAAACGGACATATTGGCACGTAATCCGGACAAGGTCTTTATTGAGTTTAAACAAAACGTTCCGATCCGCTTTCAGCTTGATGTATGGGCAGATTTAGCCGTACTATCCGGGGTTAAGTGATTTTTGAACGCTGACTCTAATATTTTACTGTTTCAAAACCATTTCTACATTTACAACATTGAATAAGATTCAAAGGAATTTTCGACGCTTCTGATACGCCTAATCGATGCATTAAGCGCATATATGCGCTTAAAGCTCACCAAAACACATTATATGTTGGCTGTAAGAGCAAATGTGTTCTTACTGCAGCCTTTCGACGCTTCTGATACGCCTAATCGATGCATTAAGCGCATATATGCGCTTACAGCTCACCAAAATACATCATATGTTGGCTGTAAGAGCAAATGTGTTCTTACAGCAGCCTTTCGACGCTTCTGATACGCCTAATCGATGCATTAAGCGCATATATGCGCTTAAAGCTCACCAAAACACATCATATGTTGGCTGTAAGAGCAAATGTGTTCTTACTGCAGCCTTTTGACGCTTCTGATACGCCTAATCGATACATTAAGCGCATATATGCGCTTACAGCTCCCCAAAACACATCATATGTTGGCTGTAAGAGCAAATATGTTCTTACAGCAGCCTTTCGACGCTTCTGATACGCCTAATCGATGCTTTAAGCGCATATATGCGCTTAAAGCTCACCAAAACACATCATATGTTGGCTGTAAGAGCAAATATGTTCTTACAGCAGCCTTTCGACGCTTCTGATATGCCTAATCGATGCTTTAAGCGCATATATGCGCTTAAAGCTCACCAAAACACATCATATGTTGGCTGTAAGAGCAAATGTGTTCTTACAGCAGTCTTATTAGTAGCCTTTTAAGTCAGACCCTTGAAAGATGATCCCCTATGATTCTCGCCAACCTTCCAACAGGCTCCCTCTTCCATCATTTTTTCCTTCGATTTGATTTTCAATAGAATCATGATCGGCTCCGTCAAAGGCTGACATAGGCTGACATAGGCCGAAGAGCTAACATAATGGAAAGCTGAAGTTGGTTTTGGACCTACCTCGGCTTTTGTTTTATTTTTTGTAAAAATTTAGATTCGAATACACATATATTTATAGTTCTTTTGGATTATATTATTATTTTCATTTATTTTTAGATATTCAGATGAAATCTAAAATGTAAAGGGTTACAAAGAACATCGGTTTTCGGGAATCCATTTAGCTCTATTTGTCGTTTAGTCATTTAAAAAGAACAAAAAGCTGGGTGTGGTGTAACAGAGCTTGAGTATTTCAAAAGCTAGTAAAAATACCGTGTTTCGGTTTTAATATGCTAACAGATGTGCGCAGCAACGATTCCTTTTTAGGCGGGTATTCGATAAATATTGCCGTCTTATTAAGGTTTTAATCAAGTGAGGCAGCACTTCGTTCAATTCCTCTGCTGCATTTGACAAATAATAAAAAGTGTTAAAAATAAAGTCCTAAAAGTCCTGAAACGCATATAAGGTCTTTACTCCTCTGTTACATTGTATTGCACAAACCTGGATAAGGACTTTGGAAATAGGACTTAGGACTCATACTCCATAAATAGAAATATTTACAATAAAACCAGTTGACCAATGCATTTTCTGTGTTATTATTTTGAGTAAATGCATACATAACTGGAATCGGATGGTTTGTGGAAGGGAGAAAGGACACCTATTTTAAGACAGGTTTACTTACACAAAGAAAAGGTGGATGCCATGAAGAAGTGGATTTGGATCATTGTTATCGTTCTAATTATTGGTGTTATTAGCAGCTTTTCTATCATCGCAATGAATCAGCCTCTTACGGTTGTGTTAGGGGAAGTCACTCAACAATCAATGGCGGAAGAGATATATGTTAGCGGAAAACTGGAAACAAAAGAAACCACTTCACTGTATTCGGATACGAATGGGCTAATCAAAGAGCTGAAGGTGAAGGAAGGAGACAAAATCAAGAAGGGACAGGTTTTAATTACGCTGAATATGGACAGCGTTACGCAGGCTTTGGCAGAAGAGCGTGTAAGTTTGGAAATCACGCAAGCGGAGAGATTGTCAGCGAAACAAGACCACTTCAAGAAATTCCAACAGCAGCAGATTGAAAATCAAGATGCGATCAACGACCCCTTGAATTTAGAGCAATTCGACCTTCGAATCAAAACCCACAATATTAAAATCAACGCTATGGAGAAAAAGCTAGTGAAGGATGAGATCAAGGCAAATGCGGATGGAACCGTCACGGAATTATCTGTGAACAGCGGGCAGCTGATTAGCGAGGGCTTGCTTATTTTGAAAGTTTCAGATTTCTCAGCATACCATGTAGTTGCTGATATCAACGAAATTGAGGCTGGAAAAGTAAAGCTCGGCATGCCAGTATCCATTAGCGGCGAGTCATTCGCAGATGTTTACGAGGGCAAGGTGTCCAAGATGGCATCTACAGCTGTTGTTACGGACCCTGCTTATAAGGATGCTTATGTCGCGACAACCATAGCACTGCAGAAAGTTAGTGACGAGCTTCGCCCAGGGTACAATGTCAACGTGGAATTGAAAATTCCCGATAAGGAAAGGGTAGTCGTTCCTTTGGAAGCTGTCGTACAAAGCGAAGGGAAATCATACATATACAAGGTTGAACAGGAAAAAGCAGTGAAAGTCGAGATCCAAACAGGGAAAGAGAATGATGAGTACTACGAGGTTGTTTCTGGCGCTGCCTTGGGAGATAAGATCGTCATCAAAGATGTGGAGTTGCTTGCTGACGGCAGCAAGGTGGTTGTCCAATGATTACTCTCCAAGACATTCGAAAAGTATATCGTAACGGGCCGCTTGAGGTTGAGGCTCTAGCTTCTGTTAATTTGACGATCGAACGCGGTGAATTCGTCGCTATTATGGGATCGTCTGGATCAGGCAAATCAACCTTAATGAATATTATCGGCTGCCTGGATGTACCCACATCAGGCAAATACATACTGGACGGCGAGGAAGTGCAAGCACTTGATGAGGTTCGTCTCTCCTCCGTTCGCAATCGCAAAATTGGCTTCGTATTTCAAAGTTTTAATTTGCTGGGCAGACAAACCGTTCTACATAACGTTGAGCTTCCGATGATGTACGGAGGATTAAGTCGGGCCAAACGCAGTGACAGGGCACTTGAACTGCTCGAAAAAGTAGGACTCGGTGGACGAGTAAAGCATAAGCCTACTGAGCTGTCTGGCGGTCAGCGGCAGCGGGTTGCTATAGCCCGCGCATTGACCATGAACGCGCCGATTCTGCTAGCCGATGAGCCTACCGGAAATCTAGATTCCAAATCGTCAGAGGAAGTCATGGAGCTTTTCAAAAATATCCATCAAGAAGGAACGACGATCATACTTGTCACGCATGAGCCGGAAATTGCTGAGCATGCGGAGCGTGTCCTTTGGTTCGGAGATGGCAAGCTGCTGAGAGAAACGCGTAAAGGGAGTGCCTCTACATGAGTATGTGGGAAAGCATCCTGGTGGCGCTGGACAATTTGAGAGTCAACAAAATGCGTTCGCTGCTTACGATGATCGGGATTGTCTTTGGCGTTATGGCGGTAGTAACGGTTGTATCGATCGGCCAGGCGGGGCAAGCCTCTGTCCTAAATGAACTATCCAATTATAGTGACGGTTATTTCGTTGTTTTCAAAACGGCAGGAGAAGGAAATTCCAATGCTAGCATTACATTAAGAGATTTGAACGAGGCTCGTAAGCTGGGTGGAGTCAAATTCGTTTCTACCAGCAGCAGCTTTCAAATGTCGGAGATGCGCGAAACGGAGAAGCTGCTATTTAACCTGCTGGGTACGACATCTGACATGACAAAAATGCAAAAAGTTGATCTGCTGACCGGACGTTTCTTTACTGCTCAAGAGCAGCGCACGAAGCAGAAAGTGCTAGTCGTAGAAAACAAATATGCCGAGAAAGTTTACGGGTCCTCTGAACGTGCATTGAATCGCAAAGTGAAGCTTTCGGGAGGAACCTTCCAAATCGTAGGTGTATATAAGCCGCAAAAAAGTATTTTAGGCGATATGGGCGGAACGCAGTATAACGCTTATGCACCGTTAGAGTCGATGCCGAACTCAAGTGGAGGACGTTATCTTAGCTCGCTAGACATCGTTTCGGAAAATCCAGAACAAATGGATGATCTGATGAAGGAGATGAAGGAATGGCTCGCTCTTAGACATAATGCTGAGCCGGAGAATTTCACCTCCCAATCGGGCAAAGATGCACAGGATATGGTCTCCAGCATTTTTGGCATCCTTCAAGTTGTAATCGGCTCAATCGCCGCAATATCGCTTCTAGTGGGCGGAATCGGAATTATGAACATTATGCTCGTATCCGTAACGGAGCGAACCCGCGAGATCGGAATACGCAAAGCAATCGGGGCTACTCCAAGCGCAATTAAGCTGCAGTTTTTAATCGAGTCGGTCATCCTTTCCTTTCTAGGCGGAATGACAGGCGCACTGCTAGGGTTACTAGTAGGAGCGGGTGTTTCTTTCTTTATGGCTTTGCCTAGCGTAATTTCCATCTGGGCCATCGTGCTCGCATTTGGCTTTTCTGCAACCGTCGGCATTTTCTTTGGCTATTATCCGGCGAATAAGGCTGCCAAGCTGCAGCCGATTGAAGCGCTAAGATACGAATAACCTATTTGAACAATCGAATGTAGAAAGGCCGTGGGAGGAATGCCGGATGGATCATTCGGAGGAATTTGCCCGATTTATTGAGCCGCATATGAAGAAGGTTCATAATCATTGTCTTTATTTGGCCTGCTGCAAATGGGATGCCGATGATCTGGTGCAGGATGTGCTGATTAAAGCTTATCAATATTATCGGAAGGTCGGTGCCTTTCAGCACCCGTTGACGCTTCTCAACAAGATTGCCCGCAACCTATGGATTGATCAGCTCCGTAGACGCCGCAAAACAATTGTATCTATAGAGGCAGCAGCCAAGCTGCCGTATACCGATCTCAATTATGCTGCGGTTAGAGGGCTTGTGGAATGGATATCTGAACATTTGGCCGAACGTGAGGTTGTCATGCTTCTGCTTTCGGAAGTTTTTAATTATTCGTATCAAAATATTGCTGAGGAGCTGCAGTGTTCAGTTGGTTCTGTTAGAATGTCGCTGCATCGTTCCAAAGCATCGCTGCGGATTACTCGAAAACCGTATGATGATCGATTCAATCGAAAGCTGATGTCAGACTATCACATTGACTGCTGGACGCAAGCCATCATGAATGACGAGCCGGTTAAAAATGTACAGATGGAGGCTTGAATGCATGCTTCAAATCTTTGCTGTCCCAATGAAGGAGAGGATGGGCAAAGCAATGTTTAATCGCTTGTTGAATGAATCATCCCTAGAAAGGCAAGCAAAAGTGCGGCGTTTCGTAAATTACGAAGATGCAGCTCGAAGCTTAATCGGAGATAGGCTGGCTAGAGAGGTTATTGCAAAGCATACCGGTATGTCCATCTTTGACATTCGATTTGAGGACAATAAATATGGCAAACCTCATGTTAGGGATATGAGAGAAGCCATTTATTTTAACGTTTCACATTCCGAGGAATGGATCGTTTGCGCCATTGACGTTTGGCCGGTAGGCATTGATGTGGAACAGATTAAACCAATCGATTTGCAAATCGCCCACCAGTTTTTTTCAGAGCAGGAGTGCGTGCAGCTTATGTCGTTGCCATCAGAGCAGCGTCTATCCTATTTTTTTGAATTATGGACGATGAAGGAAAGCTATATTAAAGCAGATGGCAGAGGGCTTTCGATCGCCTTAAATTCTTTTACTATACAAAAGGAAGGCACTGCCTCTGCGCTCATTACCGAAGAGAAAGTAAGCGGCTATTATCTCAAGCAGTACGATATCGATCCTGCTTATAAGCTGGCCGTTTGCAGGATGAGAGATGAATTCCCTGAGAGCATTACTATCATGGGGCTTTCTTCGTTTTGATTTCCGTATTTTAACTTTATGTGTAAAAAAAATATTTTTTTCTTTTAATTATTTAGTTTCTTATTGAAAAGTTATCTTGACGCTAATATTCAGATGACAAATTTGGAGTAATTTATAAGTATGAAGTTAATTATTAAAGATTTGAATTAGGATGGTGATGTAATAATTTATTGAATTTTTATTATTTCAACCTCTAAAATAATGACTTACATAGATGTGTTTGATTAATTATTGTCCTAATTTAAAAAAATAATGAGGTGGAATAATGACAAGCAAGCTTTATTCTTGGTTTGTTCCCGCGAATATCCATACACATGCGAAATTACGACTATTTTGCTTTCCTTATGCAGGAGGCGGAGCAAGTGTTTACCGCGAGTGGCATAAGCTTTTTCCTAAGGAAATCGAGGTTTGTGCTGTTCAGCTCCCAGGAAGAGAAAGCAGAGGCTTAGAAGCGCCTATCCATTCACTAGACCAGCTTGTACATTTGATAACTGATGAAATCCAGCCTTTGCTTAATATGCCGTATGTTTTTTTCGGTCATAGCATGGGAGCGCTGATCGCTTTCGAAACAGCACGCCATTTAAGCAGAAAAAATAAAAGAACCCCCGACCACCTATTCGTTTCAGGCCGATCTGCTCCTCATCTCACACACCGATATAGGAAGATTCACCTACTACCAGATGATGAACTCAAAAATGAATTAAAACTTCTAAATGGCACCCCGGATGCCGTGCTGCAAAATAAAGAGTTGATGGACCTCATACTGCCTCGTTTGAGGGCAGACTTTGAGGTTTGTGAAACGTATATGTACACGGCTGATAAGCCAATCAATTGCCCGATTACTGCATATGGCGGAAAGGATGATCTAGCTGTCAGTTTAGAATCGCTGGCTGCTTGGAGCGAGCATACCAGTCACCATGCTGATTTGAAAATGTTCGAAGGCGATCATTTCTTTTTACATAATGAGCAAGACAATTTGGCGCAAAGCCTGAACAGCAGCATTCTTCAGACTGCCAAAGCCTTAGAGAGCAGCTTTATTAGCGTACCAGTGAGATAGGTATGATATGGAGGGGTATAAGATGTATACAGAAAATGCATATCCGTTAACCGAGGCTCAGAAAAGAATTTGGTACACGGAAAGGTTTTATCCAGGAACGAGCATCTCAAACATCGGAGGAAACATTAGCTTCAAAACAAATCTTCCTTATGATGCTGAGCTCATGGAACGGGCAATCAATCATTATGTCCGTCTTCATGACACGATGAGACTTCGAATGATTAATGATCCCGGCAGTGAGCCGACGCAGTACGTAGCAGACTATGCACCCTTTGAAGTGGAGATCGTTGATTTTTCGCAAAAAGCTAAAGCTGAAGTGGAGCAATGGGCCAGTAATCTCATGCGATTGCCAATGCCTTTTTTTGAATCAGAGCTTTATTTTTTTGCAATAGCGATAACGGGCGAGTATGAGGGAAGCTTCGTCATAAAGATGAATCATATTTTGTCAGATGGAAACGGCATGGTCATTACAATAAGCGAAATTATTGACATTTATCTCGATCTCGTTAACGGAAGGGCAATAAGTGAAGAGTCACGTCCCTCCTATCTGTCGTATATTCCAAACGAGCTTGAGTATAAGCAATCGGATCGCTGGAATAAAGACAAACAATTTTGGAATGACAAGTTCTCCACCTTGCCAGAATTTGTTTCCTTGAAGCCTACGGACAGCTATAGCATTCGGACAGAGGCAGAGCGGGAAATCTTAGTTATACCTCCTGCGCTGGAGAGTCAAGTTCGAGCATTTTGCCAGTCGAACAACTTAAGTATATTAACGTTATTTTTATCCGTACTCTATACATATTGCTATCGCATTACGGGGCATGAGGATTTGGTTCTAGGAACCTTCTTCGCAAACCGTACGAGTGCAAAGGAAAAGGCGCTTCCCGGCATGTTTGTCAGTACGACTCCGGTGCGTGTTCAGCTCTCGCCAGAGATCGACTTTCTAACCTTCGCGCGCAGCGTTCTGAAGGAACAGACGGGAGTGCTCCGGCATCAGAAATATCCTTATAACATGATCTTGAGCGATATTAAATCCCGTAAGCCCGATGTAAGCTCATTGTTTGGCCTAACGCTGGAATACATCGTAATGGGCTGGCAGGAAAAGGACGGCATCAGCTATGTGGCCGAACAGCTATTTTGCGGACATGAGCTAAATGATTTGTTCGTATCTGTAAAGGACCGATGGGATACAGGCGAGCTGCAGATGGTATTCGATTATCGCACAGAAATGTTCACTCCTGAAGAAATTCAGAATATAAGCCAGCACATGCTTTGTTTACTTAAAGATGCCGTATCAAATCCAAGTAAACCGCTCGGAAAATTAGAAATTTGTCCGCCAGAAGATGAGCGGCTTATATTAGAGCAGTTTAACAACACCGATGCAATATCGTCGACTCCAGGATTAACAGCGATCGCTTTATTTGAGAAGCAAGCTGAACGCCTTCCAAATCAAGTGGCAGTCAAGTTCGGAGAAATCGAGCTGACTTACCGTGAATTGAACGAACGAGCTAATCGGTTGGCCTGGATGCTAATTGAAAAAGGCATCACACGTGATGATCGAGTAGCCATCCTAATGGATCGCAAGCCGCTAATGGTGGAAAGTATTTTGGCAATCTGGAAAGCTGGCGGCGCTTATGTACCCGTCGATCCTACATATCCGAATCAACGAATTATAGACATGATCGCGGATTCGGGTGCGAGCTGTGTTTTGACGGAGTCTGCATTTGCGAGTGATGAACTGCAAAAGCTGCTTTCAGCACATGCATTTTTATTGCTGGATAAAGCGTCTTCGAAGCTTGTAACATTCGGTACTTCAAATCCAGAGGTTGAAATCATACCAGAGCAGCTGGCTTATGTCATTTATACGTCGGGATCTACCGGAAAACCCAAAGGAGCTATGCTGGAGCATGCCGGCATGCTTAACCACATTGAAGCGATGGTAGAAGAGCTTGGCATGGATGAAACATGCATCATGGCTCAGAATGCTCCGCATTGCTTCGATATATCGGTATGGCAGTTTGTAACGGCACTTACGCTCGGCGGAACGACGGTCATTTATCCGAACGAGCTGATTTTGAATCTAAGAGCTTTCATTGTGCAGGTAGAGCAGGATGGCGTAACTGTACTTGAAGTTGTTGTTTCGTTCCTGTCAGCGCTATTAGAGATGGAGCTTGAGGTTCGGCTGGCAGCACTGGAAAATCTGCTCGTTACGGGTGAAGCGGCGAAGTCAGACCTTGCCAGACGATGGTTTGAACGGTATTCGCATGTGAAGCTGATAAATGCCTATGGACCAACAGAGGCATGTGATGATATTACCTTACACATCATGGATAGTGCGCCAACAGGAGATGTTATGCCGATTGGAAAGCCTGTCCGCAATCTGAAAGTGTATGTCGTTGATGGATATATGAATTTGCTTCCCATCGGTGTTATCGGTGAGCTTTGTGTTTCAGGCATAGGCGTTGGACGAGGCTATTTGAACGATGCGGAGAGAACAGCAAAGGTGTTTTTGGAGGATCCTTTTCGAACAGCTTCTGGCGTAAGACTGTATCGGACAGGTGATTTGGCGAAGTGGCTTCCAGACGGAAATTTGGAGTACATGGGGAGAATTGACCATCAAGTCAAAATTCGCGGTCATCGGATCGAATGCGGCGACATCGAGGTCCGTCTCATGCAGCATGAAGCGATTAAAGAAGTGCTTGTTCTGGATCGCAGCGACTCGAATGGCAATAAATATTTATGTGCGTATTTTACCGGAATGTGGCCGATTGCCTCTGCTGAGCTAAGGGAATTCATTTCGGCGGAGCTGCCGAGTTATATGGTTCCTTCCTATTTCGTGCAGTTGGATGCTTTCCCACTTACTGCAAATGGCAAGATTGACCGTAGAGCGCTGCCGGAGCCAGCAGCTGAGCTTGTCGGGACAGCGGTCGAATATGTCGCTCCAAGGAACGATGCAGAGCTGCTGCTCTCTACGATTTGGCAAAATGTGCTTGGTATTGACCGTATAGGCGCCCGAGACAACTTTTTTGAGCTTGGCGGAGATTCGTTGAAGGCCATGGTTATTATGGCTAATCTTTATAAGCAGTATCATGTGGAGCTGCCCCTGCGCGAATTGTTTGAAGCACCGACTGTTGAGGGACTTGCGATCAGACTTTCTCGTTATTTGCAGCAGCCAGGCACTATTCGCGAGCAAACGATTGAACCCGTTCAGGAGCAACAGCTGTATGATGTTTCGTCCGCGCAAAAACGTATGTATTTGCTTCATTTATTGCAGGAAGGAAGTACAGCCTATAACTTGCCGGGCATGCTCTCAATCGAAGGGCCTCTGAATGCTGAGCGAGTACAGGAATCTCTTAAATTGCTAGTTCAAAGGCATGAAGCGCTGCGCACCTCCTTTGCAGCAAAGGATGGAGTTCCTTTCCAGAAGGTGCATAAGCAACTGGAATTGCAAGTGCCGATGATAGAAGCTTCCATTGAACAATTGCCTCGGATTTCGCGGGAGTTTATTCGTCCCTTCGATTTAAATGAGGCACCGCTTTTGCGTGTCCTGCTGGTAAAGCTTGGCGAAGAGGAGCATGCATTATTGGTTGATATGCATCACATTATTTCAGATGGCGTATCCGTTCAGCTGTTTCTGCAGCAATTTGGAGCGTACTATCGCGGAGCCCGCTTGCCGGCGCTTGAAATTCAGTACAAGGATTTCTCAGCTTGGCAAAATCGTATGCTGAGCAGCGATGCCATTAAGAGCCATGAGACATACTGGCTTCAGCAGCTATCGGGAGAATTGCCGGTTCTTGCTATTCCTACCGATTATCTAAGACCTTCCCTACAAAGCTTCGCCGGGGCTCGAATTTGGTTTTATGCCGAGACGACTTTGACAGGCGCCATTCGCAAGCTTGCATCCGATACGGGAACGACAACCTTTATGGTTATGCTTGCTGCCTATCAAGCGCTGTTGTTCAAATACACATGGCAAGAGGATCTTATTGTAGGCACCCCGATCGCGGGACGCTCGCTTGCCGAGGTAGATAATGTATTCGGCATGTTCGTCAATACGCTAAGTATACGCTCGTTTCCAGAGGAAAATAAATCGTTCCTGCAATTTTTGCAGGAGGTGAAGGAAACGCTGTTTCAAGCTTACGAGCATCAGGATTATCCGTTTGATGCTCTTATTGAGAAGCTTGAGCTCGGGCGCGACAGCAGCCGCAATCCTCTGTTTGATACGATGTTTGTTCATATGAATAACGATATCGTTGACATGGATATTGATGGATTACGGTTAAAGGTGAATGAGCTGGATGAGGATGTCGCCAAATTCGATTTGTTATTGGAGGCATCCGAGCAGACCGACCATATTCGCTTCAAGATGCAATATGGCACTGAATTGTTTAAGAAGGAAACGATCGACAGGTTTTCCGTTCATTATTTGAACCTGCTTAAAGCCGTAACGTCTGCGCCTGAAATCCCGCTCGGCAGCATCCATATGATGAGTCATGAGGAGAGGCAGCTGCTGCTCTATGATCTACATCCTACAGAAGCGGTTTATCCGCAAACGGCTACTGTCATTGCCTTATTTGAGGAACAGGCTGCAAGAACGCCTGACCATATTGCGGTCGCATACGATGGACAGGCACTCACCTACCGCGAGCTGAACGAACAGGCTAATCGTCTTGCGCGCACGCTGCGTGAAAGCGGAGTGACACGGAACAGCCTGGTTGCGATCTTAGTAGAACGGTCGGAGAAAATGATCGTAGGCATCCTAGCTATTATTAAAGCAGGAGGCGCTTATGTGCCGATTGATCCTGCTTACCCTGCTGACCGCATAAAATTCACGCTTCAGGACAGCGGAGCAAGAGTACTCCTAACGGAAGCAACCCATATCAGCCTAGCAGCGGAATATGACGGAATGATTATCGATTTGCTTGATGATGCCTGCTATGCGGACGAAATGAGCAACCTGCAGCAAGTGAACGAGCCAGAGGATCTTCTCTATATTATTTATACGTCGGGTACGACAGGGCTGCCTAAAGGTGTAATGATCACGCATCGCAACGTCGTGCGTCTGCTGGTGCATGATCAACAGCAATTCGAGTTTGGCGCATCGGATGTGTGGACGATGTTCCACTCGTACTGCTTCGACTTCTCGGTATGGGAAATGTATGGCGCGCTATTATTCGGAGGCAAAACGGTAATCGTGCCTAAGCATGTGGCGCAAAATTCGGCGGAGTTCGCCGAGCTGCTTCGTGAGGAGCGGGTCACCGTTTTGAATCAGACGCCAACTGCTTTCTATGCGCTTATCCATGATGAAATAAAGCGAGCGGACCAAGATCTTTGTGTGCGGTATGTCATCTTTGGCGGCGAAGCGTTAAGCCCCGCGATGCTGCGTCCATGGCGCGAGAAATATCCGAATACGAAACTGATCAATATGTATGGCATTACTGAAACGACTGTCCATGTCACTTACAAGGAAATTGGAGATGTAGAAATAGCTGCAAATATAAGCAATATTGGTAAGCCGATTCCTACGCTGACCGCTTATATTTTTGATAAGAACAAGCAATTAGCACCGATCGGCGTGGTCGGGGAGCTGTACATTGGCGGCGATGGCGTAGCGCTCGGATATTTGAACCGCGATGAGCTGACCGCTGAGCGGTTTATGATGAATCCGCATGTCCCTGGCGAGAGAATCTACCGTTCAGGCGATTTGGCTCGCATGATGCCAAGCGGTGAGATGGAATATCTTGGACGGATCGATCATCAGGTGAAAATTCGCGGCTATCGCATTGAGCTGGGCGAAATTGAATCTGTTCTATTGCAGGTGCCGGATGTTAGGGAAGCGGCTGTACTGGTTGCAAACGATGCGCACAACCAGAAAATATTAGTCGCTTACTATATAACCGACAGCCAGACGAGCGACACTCAGCTTCGTTCGCTTCTTTCCGAGCATTTGCCGTCCTATATGATTCCGTCGTTTTTTATACAGCTTGATCGGATGCCTCTTACGAGCAATGGCAAGCTGGATCGCGCGGCGCTTCCCGCGCCGCAAAGAACTGCTGCTGCAGGGGAGGAACGGGTTGGTCCGCGCACGCCGACGGAAGGGAAGCTTCTCGAAATTTGGAAAGAGCTGCTTGGTGCTGAATCCATAGGCGTTCAGGACGATTTCTTCCATAGCGGCGGCCATTCTCTTAGTGCTGCAATGCTGGCAGCACGTATTTTGGCAGAGTTTAATGTAAAAGTACCTCTGCGCACGATCTTTAAGCAGCCTACCATCGCGGAAATTTCAGCTGTAATTGATGAAGAAGCAAAGTATCAAGAGTCGATGCAAGCAGACGAGCTTCTTGCCTTCAGCGCAATAAAGTCAGCGCCTTTGCAAGATGTATACCCGCTCTCCTCTGCACAAAAACGGTTGTTCGTTTTGGATCGGCTGGAAGGGGCTCAGGCAGGAACCGCTTATAATTTGCCTGCAGCCATGCTGCTTGCCGGTGCGTTAAATCATGTGCGTCTAGAGCATGCTTTTGCCGAAATCGTCCGGAGGCATGAATCGCTGCGCACCTCGTTCCAGCTTGTAAACGGAAATCCGGTACAACAAGTCCATGAGAACGTGAATTTCGCAATCCATTATATCACTGTGGAAGAAGCGGATATTCCGCAAGCTTTAGAAAGCTTCATTCGACCATTCGATTTGACTCAGCCCTCGCTCTTGCGGGTATGTCTGACCGCATTGTCAGAGGATAAGCATTTGCTGCTCGTTGATATGCATCATATCGTTTCAGACGGTATTTCGGTCTCGGTCATCATCGATGAGCTGATTCGGGGATATGCCGGAGAAGAGCTGCAGGTACCACGCCTGCAATACAAAGATTACGCCATCTGGCAGCAAGGCTGGATTGATTCTGAGGAGTACAGCAATCAGGAACGATACTGGCTTGATGCGCTGTCGGGCGAGTTGCCTGTGTTGGAATTGCCTTGCGATTTTATGAGGCCGCCTGTGCAAAGCTTCGAAGGAGAAAGCTTCTCCTTCGAGATGGATGCTGAGTTGACTGCGAGACTGAATCAATTGGCTGCTGAGAGCGGAACGACCATGTATATGCTGCTGCTGGCCGCCTACAAGGTGCTTTTGTTCAAATACAGCGGATCGGAAGATGTCATTGTCGGAACCCCGGTAGCGAACCGGACGCATGCCGATGTCTACAATATGATTGGCATGTTCGTTAATACGCTTGCCATCCGCAGCTATCCAAGCGCGGAACAGACATTCAATCATTATTTGCAGCAAGTGAAGGAAAGTGCGTTAGAGGCTTTCGAGCATCAAAATTATCCGTTTGAGGAGCTGCTCGATAAGCTTGCGATTCGCAGGGATTTAAGTCGCAATCCGATTTTTGATACGATGTTCAGTCTAAATAACGTGGAAACCGTGAAGCTTGCGATGGACGGTATTTCTATCGAGAGCTTGACCGTCGACGAGAAGATTTCCAAGTTCGACATTTCGATGGAAGCCTTGGAAAGTAATGGAAAAATTGAGTTTGCGGTAGAATATTGCACCCGGCTGTTCCGTAAAGAAACGGCGAAACGATTTGCGGGTCATTTTTCTCAAATTGTTAAAGCAATAGCTATTCATCCTGATATTCAGCTTGGTCATGTTCCCTTATTGACCGATGCCGAACAAAAGCAAATAATAAATGTTTTTAATTTTACAGGGATGCCGACTCGCCAAGGGGCAACGGCTATATCGATGTTCGAAGAGCAAGCGCTGCTCGTTCCAGATCGGGCTGCTGTTCGCTTCGGCGAAGCAAAGCTTACCTATTCCGAATTGAATCAGCGCGCAAACCAGCTCGCTCGGCTGTTGGTGGAGAAAGGTGTAGGCTGCGACGACCGCGTAGCGATCTTTATGGATCGAAAGCCATTGATGGTCGTGTGTATATTAGCGATTTGGAAGGCTGGCGGCGCGTATGTGCCAGTAGATCCTGCATATCCGCTGCAGCGGATCACAGATATGATTGGAGACTCTCAAGCTAAGGTTGTCTTGACAGAGAAGGTATTTTGCAGCGATGAGCTTACAGCAGTTTTGCCGGGACCGGCGTTTGTATGCCTGGATGCTGTCGATGACTCACTTGAATCGTTTGAGAGAGGCAATGTTAACCTCGAAGTTAAACCGGAGCAGCTGGCATATGTCTTATATACTTCCGGTTCAACAGGCAAGCCGAAAGGCGCCATGCTTGAGCATGGAGGCATGCTTAACCATATAGAAGCGATGATCGAAGAGCTGAATATGACGGAATCCTGTATCATGGCTCAAAATGCACCGCATTGCTTCGATATCTCGGTATGGCAGTTCGTCACGGCGCTTACGATAGGCGGGACAACGGTTATTTATCCGGATGAGCTGATTTCCACGCCCAAAGCGTTTATATCGGCCGTTGCGCAAGATGGCGTAACCGTACTGGAAGTGGTCGTCTCCTTTATGTCAGCTTTGCTTGAGATGGAAATCGATGAAAAGCTGCCTGCTTTGGAGCATTTGATCTTAACGGGTGAAGCAGCTAAAGCGCAAACAGCCAGACAATGGTTCGAACGGTATCCGCATATAAAGCTGGTCAACGCATATGGTCCGACCGAAGCGGCTGATGACGTTACGCTGCATATTTTGGACATGGCTCCTGAAACCGACATGATGCCGATCGGCAAGCCGGTACGCAATATGAAGGTGTACGTAACGGATCCGGATTTGAACTTGCTGCCAATTGGAGTGGTGGGAGAGCTATGTGTTGCGGGTATCGGAGTAGGGCGCGGCTATTTGAATGATCCAATCCGAACAGAAAAGGCTTTTATGGAAGATCCATTCCATGAAGCGAAGAGCAGATTATATCGAACGGGCGACTTGGCAAGATGGCTTCCGGATGGAAGTCTGGAATATATGGGGCGGATTGACCATCAGGTCAAAATTCGCGGTCACCGGATCGAGTGCGGTGATGTTGAAGCCCAACTGCTCATGCACGAAGCCGTCAAGCAGGTTCTCGTTATGGACCGGAGCGATAATCGCAATCAGAAATATTTATGCGCTTATTTCACCGCGGATCGGATGCTGGAGCCGGCTGACCTAAAGGCACATGCTGCATCGGCTTTGCCAGGCTATATGGTTCCTTCCTTCTTTGTCCAAATGGAGCAATTCCCGCTTACGCCGAATGGGAAAATAGACCGCAAAGCTTTGCCAGCGCCGGATGGCGATCAGCTCTTGGCTGAATATACAGCTCCGCGCAATGAAACGGAGCGGACGCTTGCCGAGATTTGGCAGAACGTGCTTGGCGTCGATCAGATTGGAGTTAAGGACCATTTCTTCGAGCTTGGCGGTCATTCTCTGAAAGCGATGGTCATGCTGTCACATGTATCAAGCAGGTTTGGAGCGGAGGTTCCACTGCGCGAGCTATTTGCTTCTCCGACGATTGAAGGGCTGGCTCTTGCTTTGGAATCGCAAGGCGCAGTGATGGTAAACCAAGCTGCCATTCCTGTTGCGAGCAAGCAGTCACTATATCCGCTTTCGTCTGAGCAGAAGCGTTTATATATTCTTAGTCAATTCGAGGATGGCGGCAGTACGAGCTATCATATGTCCGATGCTTTGCGGATTGAAGGGCCGCTAGATCAGACGAAATGGCTGGAGGCGTTCCGCAGTATCGTTCGAAGACATGAAATTTTGCGAACCTCATTCCATACAATCGATGGTGAACCGTTCCAAATGGTTCATGACCACATTGAGCTGGAGCTGCCAATAAGGAAAGTTAATGAGCATGAGGTAGACGGAATCGTTCAACAATTTGTGCGGCCGTTCGAGCTTAATCAAGCGCCGCTATTGCGGGCTGAGCTGCTGCAGCTGTCCGATTCACAGCATATTATGCTGATTGACATGCATCATATCGTCTCAGACGGGGAGACGATTCGTCTCTTAGTCGATGAATTCATGAAGCTGTACAGCGGAGCTGAGCTTTCGGAGCTGAAGGTGCAATACAAGGATTTCGCAGTTTGGCAGCAGGAGAGGTACGCTTCCGATATATTGGAGCGGCAAGAAGCTTATTGGTTAAACCAATTTGCCGATGGCGAAATACCTGTTGTTCAGCTTCCGGTTGATTATGCAAGGCCGGCAGTCCAAAGCTTTGAAGGTGACCGATTCGCTTTTGATGCTGGAGGAGAGCTTCTAGGCGCGCTGCAGCAGCTTGCGAAGGACACCGGAGCAACGATGTATATGATTTTGCTTGCGGCATATCACGTCCTGTTAAGCAAATATTCCGGTCAGACGGATATCGTGATCGGCACGCCGGTTGCCGGCCGAACACATGTCGATGTGCTGAATTTAGCCGGGATGTTCGTCAATACTTTGGCAATTCGCTCCAAACATACGCCGGGCATGACGTTTTTGGAGCTGCTTGAGCAAGTAAGAGGCGTAAGCCTCGAAGCGTTCGAGCATCAGGAATATCCGTTTGAGGAGCTTGTTGACAAGCTCCAGCTGCAGCGTGATTTCAGCCGCAATCCTTTGTTCGACACGATGTTCAGCCATCAAATAAGCGATACAGAAGCTCTCGCGGTTAATGAGCTGACCTTCGTTCCTTATGAAATGGATAACCCTACATCCAAATTCGATTTATCGCTGGATGCGGTCGAGAAGTCAGATACGCTTCACTTGGAGTGGGAATACAGCACCAAGCTGTTTAAGAAGGAAACGATAGAACGCGCAGCTAGACATTATGTGGCGCTTGTGCAGTCAGCAGCTGCAAATCCACAAGTCCGTATAGATGACATGGATTACTTGTCATTGGAGGAAAAACAGCAATTGCTGCTGGACTTTAATGATACGCAGCGGAATTATCCGACTAACCTGACTTTCCATGAGCAATTTGCGGTGCAGGCGAAGCTGACGCCGCAGCATACGGCTGTTACGGCAGATGGCATCTCGCTAACGTACTTGGAGCTGAATGCGCGCGCTAACCGTGTTGCGCATATGCTGCGCGACAGAGGCGTTGGACCTGAAAGCATCGTAGCCGTTATGGTTGACCGTTCTGTTGATATGATCGTTGCGGCGTTAGGCGTCATGAAGGCGGGAGGAGCTTATCTTCCTATCGATCCGGAGTATCCGAAGGATCGTATCGACTATCTTCTTCAGGACAGCAAAGCTGTGATCGTAATCACTCAGCTTGGCTTAAGAGAGTCTGCCCAGTTGACGGGACATATTCTAATCATGGAGGAGATAGAGGAAGCCAGCGGAGACGACTCGGATTTGATCCATGCAGCTGCTCCGGAGCACTTGGCTTATATCATCTACACTTCCGGAACGACGGGCAAGCCGAAAGGTGTCATGATCGAGCATCGCCAATATATGAACGTCGCGTTAGCCTGGAAGGAAAAGTATGAGCTCGAGCAGTTCCCGGTAAGGCTTTTGCAAATGGCGAGTTTCTCGTTTGACGTGTTCGCAGGAGATATGGCTCGCGCCTTGCTGAGCGGCGGTCAGCTTATCATTTGTCCGAACGATATTAAGCTTGACCCAGCCTCCCTATATGAGCTGATACGCGGGCATGAGGTCAATATTTTTGAATCGACGCCGGCCTTAATTGCTCCATTGATGCAGCATATCTATGAGAATGGCTTGGATGTCAGCTTTCTCAAGCTGCTTATTCTAGGGGCGGATAGCTGCCCAATCATCGAATTCGATAAGCTGCTAACCCGTTTCGGCAGCCAGATGCGCATTATCAACAGCTATGGCGTGACGGAAGCGGCTATTGATTCAAGCTATTACGAGGAGCCGCTTCACAAGCTTCCGACAGCCGGAAACACGCCAATCGGCAAGCCGCTGCCGAACATGTCTTACTACGTGCTTGATTCTGCTTTGAAGCTGCTTCCGGTCGGCGTGGCAGGAGAACTTTACATCGGCGGCGCTGGTGTAGCGCGCGGGTATTTTGGACGCGACGATCTGACTGCGGAGAAATTTGTAGATAATCCGTACGTACCGGGAGACAGGCTGTATCGAACAGGTGACTTAGCTAATTGGATGCCTGACGGCAATCTGATGTTTCTTGGCCGTGATGACCATCAGGTCAAGGTGCGCGGATACAGGATCGAGCTGGGTGAAATAGAAGCTTGCTTGCTGAAGCATCCCGATATTCGCGAGGCAGTCGTTATCGCTCATGAGGACACTTATAAACAAAAGTATCTATGTGCATATATCGTAAGTTCGAATGAGCCAACGCTAAATGAGCTTCAAGCCCATTTAATCGCTGAGCTGCCGGTATACATGGTGCCGTCACAAGTTGTTCTGCTTGAGAGAATGCCGCTCACTCCAAACGGTAAAATCGATCGCAAGGCGTTGACGGGTGGAGCTGGGAACCAGCTAAAATCGACGGAATACGCAGCGCCATCCACAGCTACTGAGAAGCGGCTTATCGAGGTGATGGAGCTCGTTCTTGGCACGGCTGATATCGGTGTGAACGATGATTTCTTCCAAATCGGCGGACATTCTCTTAAAGCGATGACGTTAGTCTCGCATATTCATAAAACATTCGGTATTGCCGTGCCGCTACGAATCGTATTTGAAGCGCCGACGACAGCAATGATGAGCAGATACATCGAAGCTGCTAAAGAGAGCACCGGCCCAGGCTTTACCGCTATCGAGCCGATTGAGCTCCAAGAAGCGTATGAGCTATCGTCGGTTCAGAAGCGTATGTTCATCCTGAACCAAATCGAAGGAACAGGCACCAGCTACAATATGCCGGATGCGATGATTATGGAAGGCAGTCTCGATCCAGCCCAAGTAGAAGAAGCGCTTAGGAAGCTCATTCGCCGTCATGAATCGCTGCGAACATCTTTCCATATGCAGAGCGGCAAAGCGATCCAAAAGGTGCATCAAAATGTCGATTTCCACGTTGAGTTTTCGGAAGCGCTGCTTGCATCCGACGATGAGCTGGAGCGGTTAACGGCTGAATTCGTACGGCCGTTCGATCTCGGCCATGCACCTCTGATGCGTGTTGGCCTAGTGAAGCTATCCGAGAATCGCTATCTATTCCTCTTCGATGTGCATCATATTGTGTCTGACGGCGTGTCGATGGGAATCATTTTAAGCGAGTTTGCAGCTTTGTACGGCGGTGAAGAGCTGCCGGAGCTGAAGCTGCAGTATAAGGATTTCGCCGCTTGGCAAAATCGTCAATTTACAGCTGAATTTTTAAGTCAGCAGGAATCTTATTGGCTGGAGTCGTTGTCAGGCGAGCTGCCAGTATTGGAGCTTCCAACGGATTATCCTCGCCCTGCAAAGCAGAGCTTCGAAGGATCGCGCGTCGCTTTCGGCACAGGCATGCAGCTTCGGGACGAGATGAGCCGCCTCGCAGCGCAAACGGGAACTACGCTGTATATGGTGCTATTTACGGCATACAATGTGCTTCTTGCCAAATACAGCGGACAATCCGACCTGATTGTGGGCACGGCGACAGCTGGCCGCTCGCATGCGGATCTGGATGGAATGGTAGGCATGTTTGTCGGTACTCTCGCTCTGCGGACTGAAATCAATTCGGAGCTTACGTTCCGTGATTTACTCATGAACGTTAAAGCCCGTATGCTGCAGGCTTATGAGCATCAGGATTATCCGTTTGACCAGTTGGTTGAGAAGCTTGAGGTGAAGCGGGATTTAAGCCAAAATCCAGTCTTTAATACGATGTTTATTTTGCAGAACACGGATGAACAGCGTTTTCAGCTGGAAGATGTTAGGGTTCTGCCTTTCGAAGCGAAGGAAACGATGACGAAGTTCGATCTGACGCTGGAGGCGACGGAGACGCAGGATGATGTTGCTTTCGTGCTTGAATACAGCTCGAAGCTGTTTAGTTCGAGCACGATAGAGCGGATGTCGAATCATCTGATTGAGCTGATTCGATCGGCAATGGTACAACCGGATGTTAAGGTAAGCGAGCTGAAATTGCTTTCCGAGGATGAAGAGCATCGTTTGATCCATGAATTCAATGATACGGCGACCGCTTATGATGCAGATGCAAAGCTTTTGCATGAGCTAGTGGAAGCGCAAGTGATAAGGTCTTCGGAGCTTCCTGCCATCATTGTCGGCAATGAATGCTTGACCTACCAAGAATGGAACGGGAAGGCGAACCAACTTGCACGGTCGCTTCGCACTAGAGGAGCCGGGCCAGATCGTACGGTTGCTATCTTAGCAAATCGATCTGTTGAAATGACTGTTGCTTTACTTGCAGTGCTGAAGTCAGGATCGGCCTATGTACCGATTGATCCGGACTATCCGCTCGACCGAATTCGCTACATGCTGGAAGACAGCGGCGCAAGCATACTTCTGACACTAGGAGAGCTTCCGAGCGGCATCCCATACGAGGGTATAACGATCGATTTGCTTGACTCCAACTCCTATAGTGATGATGATACGAATCTTAAGCCAGTGAACAGACCGCAGGATTTGGCCTATGTGATTTATACTTCCGGAACAACTGGACGTCCAAAAGGAGTTATGATCGAGCATCGCAGCATCGTGAATACGATCGTTTGGCGGACAGAAGAATACCGTTTTAGTGCGGGAGACCGTGTTTTACAGCTGCTTTCATATGCATTCGATGCTTTTGCAGCCAGCTTCTTTGCTCCTATGGCAGCTGGCGGCACCTCCGTCATTGCAAGAGACGAGGAAGCGAAGGACCCGCTTGCATTGAAAGGCTGCATAACGAGTCATAGAATCTCTCATTTCAGTACCGTGCCAAGCTTGTACGCGGCGCTGCTCGATCTGCTCAGCGTTAAGGAAGCCGCGCTCCTTAAGGCGGTCACGCTTGGAGGAGAGAATGTTCCGATCAGCCTGATCGAGAAGAGCATCGCATTGAATGATCGGCTGAATCTGTTTAATGAGTACGGACCTACGGAAAGCAGTGTCATCACGACGATTGAGAGCGGACTTCATCCGAGCAAGCGGGTCACGATTGGCCGTCCGATCGCAAACACCCGTGTCTATATCGTAGACGCTCATATGCAATTGCAGCCGATTGGCGTTTTTGGCGAACTATGTATCGGCGGCACCGGGCTTGCGAGGGGCTACTTGAATCAGCCGGAAATGACTGCTGCAAAGTTTGTGACGAGTCCCGTTATCCTTGGTGAAAGAATCTACCGAACAGGAGACATGGCGCGTTGGCTTGAGGACGGAACGATTGACTTTGCCGGAAGGATGGATCATCAGGTTAAAATTCGCGGTTACCGGATTGAGCTCGGTGAGATAGAAGCGAATCTGCTGAAGCTGAACATGATTAAAGAAGCAGTCGTCATCGCCCGAGATGACGACGGAGGGCAAAAATATTTATGCGCGTACATCGTATCGGACGATGTGCTGGCTGTTCTAGACGTCCGGTCGTATATGGCGCAGGAATTGCCGAGCTATATGATTCCTTCTTATTTCATTCAGCTGTCGCAGCTTCCGCTTACTCCGAACGGCAAGCTTGATACGAAGGCGCTGCCTGCTCCTGATCCTGAGCTGTTAGGCCGTCTTGACTATGTGGCTCCGGCTGATGAGCTGGAGGAGAAGCTGGCAGCGATCATTCAAGAGCTGCTGCAGCTTGAAAAGGTCGGAATGTCTGATCATTTCTTCATGCTTGGCGGGCAATCGTTGAAAGCGATGCAGCTCGTTGCCCAGCTGCACCGGGAATTCAAGGCAGAGGTGCCGCTGCGCATTATTTTCGAGAGCGTTGCGATTAGAGATATAGCCGATTTTGTACGGAAGTCAGCTTCGTCAGAGGAACTAACGCTTCAACCTGTACAGCCGAGAGCGAATTACCCGCTATCGTCTGCGCAGAAACGGTTGTATGTGTTGGATCAATTGGAGGGACCAGGAACCGGCTATAACATGCCGGGAGTGCTTCGTCTGCATGGGCCGCTTGACGGCAGCAGACTGGAAGCCTCGTTCCAGCAGCTTGTGAAGCGTCATGAATCGCTTCGTACGACGTTCCATACCATAGAGTCCGATCCGGTACAGATCGTTCATTTGAACGCGGAGCTGCAGATGGAATGGATGGAAGCCGGGGAAGCGGAAGCGATAAAGCTCATTGAGTCTTTTGTCAGACCGTTTGATCTCAGCAAGGCACCGCTTCTGCGGGTGGGTCTTATTAAGCTTCAAAAAGATGAGCATTTGCTGCTGTTCGATACGCATCATATTATATCCGACGGCATTTCGATGAATGTGCTTATTCATGAGTTTACTCTGCTTTATCGCGGTAATGAGTTACCTGAGCTAAAGGTCCAGTATAAAGATTTTGCGGTCTGGCAGCACGGTCTGTTCGAAGCTGGTGTGATGAACAAGCAGGAAGCCTATTGGCTTGACCGTTTCGGCGATGAGATTCCGGTGTTGGAGCTGTCTACTGATTTTACGAGACCGGCAGTACGCAATCTGGAAGGCGACTATTTCGATTTTGAGACGGATGAAACATTGATGAACGGGCTGAAGGAGCTGGCGTCAGCTACGGGAACGACGCTGTTTATGGTCCTGTTGGCCGCATATAACGTATTTTTGTCGAAGTATACGAATCAAAACGACATTGTCGTAGGTACTCCGGTTGCGGGCAGAACGCATGGCGATACGGAAGGCTTGATCGGGATGTTCGTAAGCACGCTCCCGATGCGCAATCGGCCGGAAATCGGGAAGACGTTCCTTCAGTTCTTAAACGAAGTGAAGCAGAATGCCTATGAAGCATACGAGAACCAGGATTACCCGTTCGAATCGATGGTCGAGAAATTGCAGCCTTATCGCGATCTTAGCCGAAATCCGCTATTCGACACGGTCTTTATTTTGCAAAACATGGATCGTGAAGTGCTGGAAATCGAGCAAATAACGATCGAGCCGTATGCGTATGAGAATAAAATCTCGAAGTTTGATCTGACGCTTGCCGCCGTGGAGGAAAAAGAAGGCCTTTCGTTAAGCTGGGAGTATAGCACTTCGTTGTTCCGCAAAGAAACGATAGCGAGGATGGCTAACCATTTCGTTCAGACGCTTCGCGAAATAACGCGGAATCCGAGCTGCACGCTTGCGCAGATGGATATGCAAGGCGACGCTGAGAAAGAGCGGATACTTGTCGAATTTAACGCTGCCGAATCGATGCATTCTCCGGCAGATACGCTTCATGGGCTGTTCGAGCTTCAAGCAGAGTCGGTGCCAAGCCAAATTGCGCTGTCTCTCGGATCGGAACGGATGACCTACGGGGAGCTGAACAAGCGAGCAAACCGATTAGCCCGGACGCTGCGTGACCGCGGAATTATGCCGGAATCGGTTGTCGGCATTATGGTCGATCGTTCATTCGAGATGATTGTCGGCATACTTGCGGTGTTGAAGGCGGGCGGCGCATATATGCCGATAGATCCGGTTTATCCATCGGAGCGTATCGCCTTCATGCTGGAGAACAGCGATGCCGCATTCGTGCTCTCGCAAGCTGATCTCATTCCGGCATTAGTTAATGATACGTCAGTCGTGTGGCTGGATCTAAACGATGAGACACTTTACGCGGAGGACGGGTCTAATCTGGTTTCCGGCAGCCGCGCAGACGATCTTGCTTACATCATCTATACATCAGGAACGACAGGCAGGCCGAAGGGTGTAATGATTGAGCACCGAAGCATTACCGGGAATATTTGGTGGCGCAGCATGGCGTACGGCTTAACGGAATCGGATCGTGTACTTCAGCTGTTTTCCTTTGCCTTTGATGGTTTTATTACGAGCTTTTTTACGCCGATTGTATCAGGTTCAACTGTCGTATTGCTAAACGAGGATGAAGCGAAAGACCCTGTGGCGATCAAGAACAAGATTGTGGATCACGGCGTCACCCATTTCATCAGCGTTCCGAGCTTGTACGCAGCCGTTCTGGAGTGCTTAAGTTCAGAGGAAGCAGCGACACTTCGCATGGTTACGCTGGCTGGAGAGCGAGTAACTGACAAGGTCATTTCGCTTAGCAAATCCGTTAACGACCGGATCGAGCTGATCAATGAATACGGTCCTACGGAAAGCAGCGTCGTCGCCACCATCGAACGTGATTTGCAGCCTGGCAGCCTAATTACTATAGGTCGGCCAATCTCCGGCACACGCATCCGCATCCTCGGTGCAGATGGCCAAATAGCTCCGATTGGTGTGGTTGGCGAGCTGTGCATTGCCGGGGAGGGTCTGGCACGCGGATACGTTCGTTTGCCGGAAATGACAGAAGAACGTTTTACGACTGATGACTATCAGCCTCATTCACGCTTGTACCGTACAGGTGATGCGGCTCGCTGGCTCCCTGACGGCAGAATTGACTATATCGGAAGAATAGATGATCAGGTTAAGGTTCGAGGCTACAGAATAGAGCTTGGTGAAATCGAGGGAGCGCTGCTGCAGCTGAGCCATTTGAAGGAAGCGGTAGTGGTAGCAAAGGACGATCATGGCGGCAGCAAGTATCTAATCGCCTATGTAACGGCAGATTCGGAAGTGGGGCAAGCCGCAATACGAGAAGAGCTGTCCCAGTTGCTTCCTGATTATATGCTGCCATCCTTTATCGTTCAGCTAGATCGTCTACCGGTTACTCCGAACGGCAAGGTAGATCGCCGTGCATTGCCTGATCCGGATCGTACAGGAAGTGCAGTTGACGCTTATCAGGCGCCAGACGGTGAGAGAGAGCAAATTTTGGCCGAGATTTGGCAAGAGGTTCTTGGCATCCACCGCATCGGTACGAAGGATCACTTCTTCCAGCTAGGCGGAGATTCCATTAAAGCGATTCAGGCAGCGGCAAGATTGAATAAGTACGGTTTGCGTTTCGAGGTGCGCGACCTGTTCCGCTATCCGACCATTGCGGAGCTGAGTCAACGTCTGATGCTGACAGATCGAGTGATCTCGCAGGCTGCAATTGAGGGCGAGGTTCCTTTAACACCGATTCAGCATTGGTTTTTCGAAAACAGCTTTACCGATCAGCATTACTGGAATCAAGCAGAGCTCATTTATAGGCCTGAAGGATTCGATGCTGATACACTTCATCAAGTGTTCCTAAGGCTGACGCAGCATCACGACGCTTTGCGATTGCGATTTGTGGCGGGCAGCAGCGGAGTAGTGAAGCAGCATAACGCAGGCATGGAAGGCGAGCATTTTACGCTGGAGACATTCGATCTTCGGGGCCGGACGAAAGAGCAAATTCAATTAGCGCTATTGCACGCTGCGACCAGAATTCAGAGCAGCATAAGCCTGACGGACGGACCGCTCGTAAAGCTCGGCCTGTTCCTTACCGATGACGGTGACCATCTGCTGATCGCTATTCATCATTTAGCCGTTGACGGCGTTTCCTGGCGTATTTTGTTCGAGGACTTAGAGGAAGCCTACAGGCAAGCCGAGCAAGGACAGGACATCGTATTCCCGGACAAAACAGACTCCTACCGTTATTGGGCTGAACAGCTTGAAATTTACGCTGGCAGCGAACAGCTTCGAAGCGAGGTTTCCTATTGGAGCAAGCTAGGACAAACGGCAATTGCAGAGCTGCCTAAGGATAAGCAATCTGCCGACAATCGCGTGAAGCATATGCGCAGCGTCGGCAGGGAGCTGACACAGGAGGCGACCGAAAAGCTATTGAAGGGCGCGCATGAAGCATATAGGACGGAGATCAATGATCTCTTAATGGCAGCACTCGCTTTGGCATTGAAGGATTGGAGCAAGGGCGATACGTTTGCGGTCAATTTGGAAGGGCATGGACGCGAAGCGTTTACCGAGAAGCTGGACATTACCCGTACGGTGGGCTGGTTTACATCGCAGTATCCGGTCATCCTCGATGCGAAGCATGAAGATGATATGGGCTATTTGATTAAGCTGACGAAAGAAACGCTTCGTAAAGTACCAAACAAAGGACTGGGATACGGCATTCTGAAGTATATGTCTGATCAATCGCAGATCGTTGAGCTGAAGCCGGACATTTCCTTCAATTATTTGGGACAGTTCGATGTGAATGCCGAAGGCGGCAGCAGTATGAAGACATCCCCATATGATACCGGCTTGCCGTTCAGTGTGGAGTCAGAGCGTACAGTCTCGCTCGATGTGACGGGACTTGTATATGAAGGCAAGCTGAAGCTGGAGCTTCATTACAGCGCTGGGGAGTACGAACCAGGAACAGCTGCTGAATTGATTGATCTGCTCATGAGTCGTTTGCTCGAAATTGTTGAACATTGTGTCCGCAGAGAAACGCAGGAGCTCACGCCTAGCGACCTGGGCGATGATGAGCTGACGCTTGAGGATCTTGACAGTATTTTGGAATCTATTGAATGGTAATCTGAAGCCGCAAATCCTCCAGCAGACATCGATTTGCTGGAGGAAAACGGCTGTCTTCCGGAATGGAAAAGACGGTTAAAGCGAATAAGCCAACTTCACACGAGGTGAATAATGACGAAAGCAAATGCGATTCAGAAGGTGTACCCCCTTACTCCTATGCAGGAAGGGATGCTGTTCCACTCGATCATAAACAGCAAGTCAAGCGCTTATTTCACTTTAATGGAAGCTTCACTGATAGGCAGCGTGGACCCGGAGCTGTTCGAGCAATGTTTAAACAGCATCATGAAGGAATTCGACATCCTGCGTACAGTGTTTGTTCATCAAAATTTGCCGCGCCCCCGGCAAGTTGTTTTCCACGAACGGAGCACGAAGCTGCATTATGAGGATCTTCGCCACCTAGGTGAGACGGAGCAAGGCAAGTATATCGAGAGCTATAACGAGGCAAACCGAAGCCGCGGTTTTCAGCTATCGAAGGATGTGCTGCTTCGAGTCGCTTTGTTCCGCACTACAGAACATACCTATCGGTTAATGTGGAGCCATCATCATATTTTGATGGACGGCTGGGGCTTTGGCGTTGTTATCCAGCGGCTGTTTCAAATTTATGCTGCTATGCGAACAGGCAGCGCGATTCCTCAAAGCATCATTTATCCATACGGTGATTACATCAAATGGCTTGAAAATAGAAGCAAAGAGCAATCTCTAGTCTATTGGAAAAAAGCGCTCGAAGGCTTTGAAGAACAAACGTCTTTGCCTCAAAAACAGCTTGGAGGCCCTTCGGAAGAATATCGTCAGGGTCAGCATGAATTTGTAATTAACGCCGAAACTACTATGCTCCTTACTCGAATGGCAAGAGGCTGCGGAGCGACGCTTAACAGCTTTTTTCAAGCCGTTTGGGCGGTGCTTCTCAGCAAATATAATAGGACGCGCGATGTCGTGTTCGGCTCGGTCGTATCAGGGCGCCCTTCGGATGTGCCGGGAATCGAGCAGATGGTCGGATTATTTATAAATACGGTGCCGGTGCGCGTTCGCAGCTTTGACGGCCTTACTTTTGCGCAGCTGCTAGCGAATATCCAAGCAGAAGCGGTTGAGATGGAAGCGCACAGCTACCTGCCGCTTTACGAGGTGCAAAATCAATCGGAGCTGAAGCAGGCTCTCCTCGATCATATTTTGATATTCGAGAATTATCCGCTAGGCAAGGATGTTGAAGGCGGGAAGGCCGAGGAGGCGATCGGCTTCCAGACACAGGTTGACCGCGTGTTTGAACAAACGAATTATGATTTGAATGTCGTTGTATCTCCTTCCGAGGAGCTTTCTATCAAATTCAGCTACAACCAGAACAGGTTTGAAAGCCTGGTTATTCATCGTGCAGAAAGTCATCTGCGCAGCATCATAACGCAAATATTGGATAACCCGTCAGTCGAGCTGAGCGCCCTAGAAGTGGTTTCAGCTGAAGAAAAGCGGCAATTGTCCGACCATTTTAACGATACGAAGAGGGTGTATGAGGGACCGAAGCTCGTTCATGCTTTGTTTGAGAACCAGGCAGCGCGCACGCCGGAGCAAACCGCTGTGCTCGGAGCCGGTGTAGAACTGACCTACCGGGAGTTGAACGTCGAAGCAAATCGCCTTGCCCGGACGCTATATAATAACGGCTCTTCAGGCCGCGTCATAGCTGTTATGGCTGAGCCGTCGCCGGATATGGCTGTTGCGCTGCTCGCTGTCCTTAAAGCGGGGGCCGCTTACTTGCCGATCGATCCCGCGCTTCCAGCAGATCGCATTCGCTACATGCTTGAGGACAGCGAAGCCTGCTGTGTCCTATCCGATCCACACTATGCCCAGCTTGCTGAAAGCTTTGGCACAAATGTAATTGATATTAGCGATATAAGCGGCTATGCGGAGGATACAACCAATTTGGATGTCCGGGTTCAGCCGAATGATCTGGCTTATATCATTTACACATCCGGCACGACAGGTATGCCTAAAGGGGTTATGATCGAGCATCGCAGCATAGTGAATACGCTGCTTTGGCGGAAAGAAGAGTACCAATTCAGCACGGAGGATCGCACGCTAGTCTTCTTGTCGTTTGCATTCGACGCTTTCGTTAGTACGTTCTTCGCGCCGCTCATTGCAGGCTCGTCCGTTCACTTGGCGAAAGCAGCGGAGAGCAAGGACCCGTTCGCGTTGAAGAAGCTTATTGCGGCAGGACAAATTACGCATTTCAGCACAGTGCCAGCCATGTTCCTGGCGATTCTTGATGTTATAACGCATGAGGAAGCTCTATCGCTCAAAGCGGTGACACTCGGGGGAGATAAGGTTACGGAGGATACCGTTAACCGTGCAAGGAGCGTAAATCCGGCGCTTGAATTGGTTAATGAATACGGACCGACCGAAAACAGCGTTATAACGACCTGCTTGCGTCATGCCGAGGACGGAAGGCGGATAACGATTGGCACTCCGATTGCCAATACACAGGTTTGGATCGTAGGCAGCGATAGGCAGCTACAGCCAGTCGGCGCAGTCGGCGAGCTATGTGTTGCTGGCGAAGGGCTGGCTCGTGGATATTTGAATCAGCCTGAGCTGACGAAGGAGCTTTTTGTGCCGCATCCATTCGATGAAGGCGCTGGCTTGCTTTACCTTACGGGTGATCTAGCAAGGTGGACGGAGGACGGCCAGATTGAATTCGTAGAGCGGATCGATCATCAAGTGAAAATTCGCGGCTATCGGATCGAGTTGGGAGAGATCGAAGCCGCGCTTCGCAAGCAGGCGGCCATTAAAGACGCAGTTGTGCTTGCTGTGCAGGAGGAATCAGGTTCGAAGCAGCTTTGCGCCTATGTAACGCTCGAAGAAGGGGCCGAGTGGGATGAAGCGTCATTAAGACGGGTGCTTGGAACTCAGCTGCCATCCTACATGAATCCGGCAGCCTTCATTCGGCTTGAGCGCTTGCCATACACAGCGAACGGCAAGCTCGACCGTAAGGCGCTTCCGATTCCGGATGCAAGCTTGGCAGGGAACCGTGAATACATAGCGCCTGAAACATTGCTTGAGGCGCAGCTTCAGCCGATTTGGGAACAAATTTTGCAAGTGGAGAAGATCGGCGTAACGGAAGATTTTTTTGAACTTGGCGGGCACTCGCTCAAAGCGATGCTGTTAGCGGCCAGGCTTCAGAAGGAGCTGCAGACAGACATTCCTTTGAAAGAGCTGTTTGATCGTCCAACGATACGCGGCATTGCCCGTTTCATTGAAGGTGAGAATCTGGAGGAAGGCAGTTTTGTCGCCATTGCTCCGGCAGAGCCAAGGGAAGTCTATCCGTTAACATCGGCGCAGAGAAGAATGTTTGTAATCAATCAGTTTGAAAACGTCGGAACGGCTTACAATATGCCCGATGCTTTGCTTATGGAAGGGGTTATAGATAAGGAAAGGCTTACAGATGCCCTACAGCGCCTGATCGAGCAGCATGAACCGCTGCGGACCACGTTCGAGCTGCAGTTGGAGGAGCCCGTTCAGCGCATTCATGCTACGGCTGTGCTTGAGCTTGAGGTTTTCGAAGCATCTGATACACTGCCCGCTGAACAAATCATGCGCGATTTCGTGCGGCCCTTCGATTTGACACAAGCCCCGCTTATGCGGGCTCGTCTCGTTCGTTTGGAGGAAGAACGCCATCTGCTGCTGCTCGATATGCACCACATTATTGCCGATGGGATTACAGTTGGGCATCTGATTCAGGATATGGCCGCTTTGTATCGGGGTGGACAGCTGCCAGCGCTTAGCATTCAGTATAAGGATTATGCAGTCTGGCAATTGGGTGATGCAAACGCGGATCGGTTGAAAAAGCAGGAGGCTTTCTGGCTGGAGCAATTCTCCGGCGGCGTGCCTGCGTTCGATTTCCCTACTGACTACTCGCGTCCGCTCGTTCGTGATTTTGCAGGAAAGAGATACGAATTCATGGCCAATAAGGAGCTGGCTGCTTCGCTGCGTGAATTGGCAGCAGCTCAAGGCGCAACGCTCTTTATGGTGCTGTTCGCAGCCTATAACGTGCTGCTCAGCAAGTATACAGGCCAGGAGGATTTTGTCGTTGGAACGCCGACAGCCGGCCGGGCTCATGATGAGCTGCGTGAAATGACCGGGCTGTTCGTAGGTACGCTTGCGCTCCGTACAAGCCCGAGGCCAGAGCTTTCTTTCCAAAATTATGTTGCCGAGGTTAAGCGGCATTGCCTTGAAGCGTTCGAGCATCAGGATTATCCCTTTGAGGAGCTGCTGCAAAAATTGGGCATTCCGCGCAGCATGAGCCGCAATCCGATGTTCGATACGATGTTTCTTATGCAAAACATGGATTCGGCTGATCTGCAGCTTGAAGGCTTGAAGCTGACATCCTACCCGCAATCCAACGATATCGCCAAGTTCGATCTGACCTTTGGCGTGATCGAGCAGGACGAGTCGCTGCAGTTCAGCATTGAATATGCAACAGCTTTATACCGCCCAGAGACAGCGGAGCGGCTTGGAAACCATTTTATCGAGCTGCTGCATGCTATTGCCGCTCATCCAGAGAAATCATTAGCTGATCTGGATGTACTAAACAGCTGCGAAATCGAGCAATTGCTGTACGGGTTTAACGATACTTCGGCAAGCTACCCGCGTGAGGCTACGATTATCTCGTTATTTGAACAGCAGGCAGCTATTCATGGCGAGCTAATTGCTGTCTCGGACGATGAGCGGCAGCTAACCTATCGTGAGCTGAACGCTCGAGCGAACATGCTGGCAAGGCGGCTTCGAGACGAAGCGGGTGTTGTGCGCGATAATCTAGTAGCGATTCTTATGGACCGCTCTGCCGACATTATCGTTGCTATGCTCGCGGTTCTGAAGGCGGGAGGCGCGTATGTGCCGATAGATCCCGCTTATCCTGAGGAACGGGTTCAGTTCATCCTGAAAGACAGCAAGCCGAAGGCGCTGCTTACGCAAACTCCCTATCTCCATCGGGCTAACGATGAAGCCTGCATGGTCTTCGATCTCCAGAACGGCTCAACCTTCTCAGGAGACGAAGGTAATTTGGAGGCGGTCAATGAGCCGCAGGACTTAGCCTATATCATCTATACGTCCGGAACGACTGGACAGCCGAAGGGCGTTATGATCACCCATCGGAATGTGGTAAGGCTGTTAACGAACAATCGGCTTGCCTTTGATTTTAATGAGCGGGACGTCTGGACGATGTTCCACTCGTACTGCTTCGATTTCTCGGTATGGGAAATGTACGGCGCATTGCTGTACGGCGGACAAGTCGTCGTTGTTCCGCGCCATACCGCTCAAAATCCGCAGCAGTTTGCGGAGCTGCTGAGGCGGGAGAAGGTAACGGTGCTGAACCAGACGCCGACTGCTTTTTATGCCTTGATTCAAGAAGAGATGCACCGGCAGGACCAAGGATTAGCTGTCCGTTATGTCATTTTTGGCGGTGAAGCTTTGAATCCTGCAATGCTGCGGCCTTACCGCGACCTGTATCCTGCCGCAAAGCTGATCAATATGTACGGCATCACCGAAACGACCGTGCATGTCACCTACAAAGTGATAACGGATCATGAGATCGCGACAAATGTAAGCAATATCGGCAAGCCGATTGCTACGCTTACCTGCTATGTTTTCGATTCCAGACAGAGGCTTGTTCCCATTGGCGTTAATGGCGAGCTGTATGTTGGCGGAGATGGCGTTGCCAGAGGTTATTTGAACCGGGATGAGCTGTCGCGGGAACGCTTTGTGCCGAATCCTTACAATTCTGACGAGAGACTGTACAGGACTGGCGATCTGGTACGCAGATTGGCAAACGGCGAGATGGAGTATCTTGGTCGCATCGACCATCAGGTTAAAATCCGCGGTCATCGCATCGAGCTGGGTGAAATTGAGACTGTACTTCTTAATCATAGCAAAGTTAAGGAAACAACCGTCATTGCACGTGACCAGAAGGACGGCAGCAAAGCGCTGTGCGCCTATATCGTTGCCGAGGAAGCGCTGACCGTCACCGAGCTGCGGCAATTTACGAAAGAATCGCTGCCTGATTACATGGTTCCGGCCTATTTTGTCCAACTGGACAAAATTCCTCTGACCTCTAATGGGAAAATTGACAGGCATGCGCTGCCTGAACCGGATCTGAGCATCGCTACCGGCAGTGTGTATATCGCTCCAGAATCCATTCGCGAACAGCTGCTGGCAGACATTTGGCAAGGCGTGCTTGGCGCAAAAAATATTGGTTCGGCTGAAAATTTCTTTGCGCTTGGCGGCGACTCTATTAAAGCGATACAAGTAGCTGCTAGACTCGGTGCGCATGGTTTGAAGCTGGAGATTAAAGATTTATTCCAGTATCCGACAATCGGTGAGCTTGCTCCGCGGCTAAAGGCCGTCACCCGGAGCATTGAGCAAGGCGCCGTAACAGGCGAAGCTGGGCTTACCGCGATTCAGCATTGGTTCTTTAAGCAGCAATTTACCGATGCCCATCACTGGAATCAATCGGTCATGCTGTTTACGCCGGGGCGGTTCGAGGAGAAGGCGATCCGAACTGCCATTGATGCGATCGTTCGGCATCATGATGCGCTGCGCTTCGTTTTCCGCCCGAATGCAGAAGGCTCCTATATCCCCTTCAATCGGGGGCTGGAGGAAGAGGAGACGCATAAATACGAGTATATTGATTTAACCGGCGAGTCGGATGACCGCTCGGTGCTTGCGAGGCATGCAGAGCAGCTTCAAGGCTCGATTAATTTGTCAGAGGGTCCATTGTTCCTGACCGCTCATTACCGGACGGCAAGCGGCGATCATTTGCTGCTGATCGCCCACCATCTCATCATTGACGGCGTATCCTGGCGCATTTTGTTCGAGGATCTGGAGCAGGCATATAGCCAAGCGCTGAGCGGAGAACAGGTACGGCTTCCGCTCAAATCCGATTCCTTCCTCTATTGGTCGGAGCAGCTCCGCTTGTATGCGGAAAGCCCGCTGCTTCTAAGGGAGGCAGATTATTGGAGAGAGCTGGAGGAGAGAGGCGTCATTCCTCTTCCTCGCGATAGACATGCGGGCCGCGGTGATTTCTCGACATTGCGGACGGCACAGTTCGAGCTGGATGAGATGGAAACGGAACATCTGCTGAAGCGGGCTGGACGTGCTTATAATACGGAGATCAACGATTTGCTGATGACAGCATTAGGTCTTGCCGTTAAGCAATGGTCCGGCATAGATCAGGTAGGCATCAACCTAGAATCACATGGGCGCGAGCCTATCTCAGAGGCGCTGGACATTTCGCGCACGGTTGGCTGGTTCACCTCCCAATATCCGGTTGTGCTGGATATGAGCGCGGAGGACGATTTATCTCGTCAGATTAAGCTGACGAAGGAACAGCTTCGAGCTGTACCTGGCAAAGGCATCGGCTACGATCTATTGAAATATATGACGCCAGACCCATTGAAGCCAGCGCTTGGCTTCGACCTTGAGCCGGAGATTTGCTTCAACTACTTAGGGCAAATTGACGGAGATGTAACAAACGAAATTTTCACTATGTCGGATTATGACAATGGGTCACCTGTCAGCTCAAAAGCGGAAAACAGCTTTGCATGGAGCTTCGGAGGCATCGTCGAGCAAGGCCGACTTTCAATGAAATGCCATTACAACAGCTTGGAATTTTCGGAGGAGACGATGAACCGCTTTATGAATGCTTATCGCGCGCAGCTCGGAAGCGTAATCGCTCATTGTACCTCACAAGAGGATGCTGAGCTGACGCCAAGCGATATTAGCTCAAAAGGGATGACGGTTGACGATTTGGAAGACATTTTCGATCTGCTGGAAGAGAAGCTGAAATGAGAAAGCGAGCGAATATGCTTGTCAGAGAGGTGCGAAATGTCAACTTTTAAGAAAGAGCAAGTGAAGGATATTTATTATTTGTCTCCGATGCAGGAAGGCATGCTGTTTCATACCATCATGAGCCAGGACGCCTCCTATTTTGAGCAAATGACCGTTCGTATTCGCGGAGAGCTGAATGTCGCTTTGTTCGAAGAGAGCATGAACCGTATAGTTGCGCGCTACGATGTGTTTCGGACTACTTTCTTATATGACAAGGTCAAGCGCCCGGTGCAGGTAGTGCTGAAGGAACGCTCGCTAAAAATCCATGTTGAGGATTTGTCGGATTTAACCAAAGAGGCCCAAGAGGCAAGTCTTGAGTCCGCCAGGCAAAAGGATCGTGAGAGAGGCTTCGACCTCTCTCACGATATCCCGACGCGTATGATTGTTTTCCGTCTTGCAGCGGACGAATACGAAATGATCTGGAGCCATCACCATATTCTAATGGACGGCTGGTGCCTTGGGATCATCATCAATGAATTATTCAGCATGTATGGCTGCTTGAAACGGCAGGAAACGCCTGCGCTCGCGCCGGCTCAGCCTTACAGCGATTACATCAAGTGGCTGGAGAAGCAAGACAAGGAGAAAGCTTTAACTTACTGGCGGGAGCTGCTTGGCGATTACGAGCAAGAGGCATCGCTTCCAAGGCGCAAAGCCCAGTCACTTGTTCAAGCCGAACATTATGAGCAAGCCGAGCTGCGATTCAGCTTTGGTCTGGAGCTGTCCCGCAAGCTGCAGGAGCTGGCAAGCAGCTGTCAGATTACGCTAAACAGCTTGTTCCAGACGTTATGGGGCGTGCTGCTTAAGCGGTACAACCATTTGGAGGACGTCGTGTTTGGCTCTGTCGTATCCGGCCGCCCATCGGAGTTGCCTGGTATTGAAACGATGGTTGGGCTGTTTATCAATACGATTCCGGTTCGCATACGATCGCTGGGGAATGAATCGTTCGCGGAGCTGGCTGCAAGCGTGCAGAGGAAGGCCATTGAATCGGAAGGTTATGACTATATGCCGTTATATGACATTCAAAATATGACGGAATTAAAAAACAGCCTGATTAATCATATTGTCGTGTTTGAAAACTATCCGATTGAAAAGGAAGTTTCAGAGAGCGGCTCGGAGGATACGCTTGGCTTCGATGTAGGCGATGTAAGCATGTATGAGCAGACGAGCTATGATCTGAACGTGATGGTTCTTCCGAGCGACGATTTGACAGTAAAGCTTAATTTCAATGCATCCATTTATGATCCGAAGCAGCTTGAGGCTATTGAAGGTCATCTGATTACGTTGGCTGAGCAAGCTGTTGCAAGCCCGGACATGCCCGTTCGCAGCATGCGAATCGTAACCGGCGAAGAGCAGCAGCTGCTGGAATCATTTAACGGTGATGCATGCGAGTATCAATCCGAGCATACGGTTCACCGTTTGTTTGAGGAGCAGGCAGCCCGTACGGGAGAAGCGGTTGCGATCGTGATGGGCGCTGAGCAAATCAGCTATGGCGAGCTGAATGCAGCGGCGAATCGGTTGGCGCATAGCTTGCGGCGGCAGGGCGTCAGCCCTGGCAAGACGGTCGGCATCATGGCGGAGCGCTCGATCGCATATGTGACGGGAGTGATAGCTGTATTGAAGGCTGGCGGCGCATTCGTGCCGATTGATCCAGACCTTCCGGCAGAGCGCGCCGCCTATATGCTGAATAACAGCGGAGCGGAAACGCTTTTGATCCAGCCGGATATGGCTGACAAGGCATCAACTATTGTTGGTGAGGATATCAAGTTGCAAATGCTGCAAGACGAGCTGTACGTGCAGCTGCCGTCTGACAATCTGCCTCCTTCAGCGATTTCGAACGATTTGTTTTATGTGATCTACACGTCCGGCACGACCGGGCAGCCCAAAGGGGTCATGCTTGAGCATAAAAACATGGTCAATTTACTTTCCTATGCATGGTCGAAAACAGCCGTTCCTTATCATACGAAGGTGCTGCAATACACGACGATCAGCTTCGACGTCTGCTATCAGGAAATCTTTTCGACGCTGCTGGCAGGAGGCACGCTTTGTTTAATCGATAACGATACGAAGCGCAGTGTTGAAAAACTAACATCGTGGATCGGCGAGCAATCGATTCCCGTCTTGTTTTTGCCGGTTCCCTTTCTCAAATTTGTATTTAATGAAAAAAGCTACGTAGAGCTGTTCCCGCCTTGCGTTAAGCACATCATAACCGCGGGCGAGCAGCTGGTCGTTTCGGATGGCCTTCGAGCTTATTTGAAAGAACGTGGCGTTACGCTCCACAACCATTACGGCCCATCGGAAACGCATGTTGTTACGACGTTGTCGCTCGGGGGAGCAGAGCCGATAGCCGAATTGCCGACGATCGGACGGCCGATTTCGAATACAGGCATTTATATTTTAAACAGCGGCTTGCAGCTTCAGCCCGTTGGCATACCCGGCGAGCTATATATCGCTGGAGACAATGTCGGGCGCGGCTATATCGGCAACGCCGAATTAACCGCAGAGAAATTTTTGCAGAACCCATACCGTCCCGCTGAGCGCATGTATCGCACTGGAGACCTCGCCTGCTGGCTTCCGAATGGGGAAATTGAATTGCGGGGCCGCATCGACCATCAAGTGAAAATTCGCGGTCATCGTATCGAGCTTGGCGAGATTGAGTCTCGTCTGCTCAATCATCCAGCTATTACGGAAGCGGCGGCACTCGCATACGAAGATGCTCAGAGCAGCAAATATTTATGTGCGTATTACGCGGCATCGGAAATGTTATCAGCAGTTGATCTGAGGGATTATATGCTTGAAGCGCTCCCTGATTACATGGTGCCGTCATTTTTCATTCAGCTGGAGAAGCTGCCGATTACGCCTAACGGGAAGACCGATCGAAGAGCGCTTCCGATGCCGGAGGGAGACGCAGGAACAGGAACTGCCTATGTCGCTCCGACGAATGAGCTGCAGCAAAAGCTGGCTGCAATATGGGAAGAGGTGCTTGGAGTTGCCCAAGTCGGCATTTGCGACAACTTCTTCGCACTGGGAGGGCATTCCCTTAAAGCGATGATGCTCGTATCCAGCATAAGCAAGCAGTGCGGCATCGACGTTCCGCTTAAAATGCTTTTCGAGAGACCGACTATTGAAGCACTGACTACATATCTTTCAGCTCCAAATCAGCCTGATTCCGAACACGTTCCGACGGTTTCGGCCGTTCCGCAGGCGAAGAAGCAGCCTATGTACCCTGCCTCGTCCGCGCAGAGACGGATGTTTGTACTCCAACAATTGGGCGCGGCTCATACGGGCTATAACATTCCCGGCATATTTCTGCTTGAGGGCGAAATCGATGCCGTCCGATTCGAAGCGGCGATGCAAAAGCTGGTTGAGCGACATGAATCGCTGCGAACCTCCTTCATACTTACCGATGGCGAGCCTATGCAGCGCGTACACGACAGCATTTCTTTTCATGTGAATAGGATCGATGTTTCAGAACAATCGGAAGCCTTGCATGAGCCCGAAAAGCTGATCGAACGTTTTGTCCGGCCTTTCGATCTGCTAGCAGCGCCGTTATTTCGCGTAGAGCTGGTTAAGCTGGCTGCTGACCGTCATTTGCTGCTATTTGATCTGCATCATATTATCGCAGACGGCGTTTCGCTAGGCATTATCATTGATGAATTCACGGCATTGTATCGAGGCGAGGAGCTGCCGGAGCTGCGCATCCACTATAAGGATATTGCCGTCTGGCAAAACAGCCTCGTCGGATCGGAGGCTTTCAGCAGGAAGGAAGCGTTCTGGCTGGAGCAATTTTCAGGAGATTTGCCGCTGCTTGACCTTCCAACCGATTACGCGCGGCCTGCTATTAGAAGCTTTGAGGGCGAGCATTTGTCTATGCTTCTTGAACCGAGGCTTGCAGCTGCGCTCGAGGAGCTTGCAGCGAAGGAAGGCGTTACCCTGTACATGGTGATGCTTGCTGCATACTTTGGACTGCTGTACAAATATACCGGCCATACGGATATCATCGTCGGTTCTCCGGTAGCTGGACGAACGCATGAAGATATGAATCAAATCGTCGGGATGTTTGTGAATACGTTGGCTCTTCGTGCGAAGCCGGAAGGGAAAAAGACGTTCCGTGCTTTGCTGAAAGAAGTGAAGGAGACTTCATTGTCTGCGTTCGAGCATCAGGACTATCCTTATGAAACGCTGCTGGAGAAGCTGGATTTGCCGCGTGATTTGAGCCGAAATCCTTTGTTCGACGCGGTGTTCATGGTACAGAATCTATCAGAAGGCGCAGAAGATCCGAACGGGTTAAAAGTAAGTGCCCATGAATTCGAAAATAAATGGTCCAAATTCGATTTGACGCTCATGGCTGAGCCATCTAGCAAAGGAATAACGCTAGGCGTTGAATTCAGTACATCCTTGTTCAACAAGGATACGATGGAGCTGTTTCTGAGCTGCTATACGGAAATATTGACAGCTATCGTTCGGCGGCCAGAGCTGACGCTTGCGGAAATCAATATGCTCACAGCTGAAGACAGCCGAAGACTGCTGGAGGATTTCAACGATACACGAAGCGAGCTTCCGGCTGACGAAACCGTTCATTCACTGTTCGAGCAGCAAGCAAGCTTTAATCCTGATGCCGCTGCTTTGAGCCTAGGCAGCATTACGCTTTCCTATGCAGAGCTTAATGCCAAGGCCGATAAGATGGCTGATAAATTTCGTCATGCCGGTATTGGAGCGGAAGCGATTGTTGGCGTGTTGATGGAGCGATCAACCGAGATGGTCGTGTCGCTGCTGGCTATTATGAAAGCCGGCGGAGCCTATTTGCCGATCGACATCGATTATCCCGATGAACGGATTCAGTACATCGTCCGGGATAGCGGAGCCAAGCTTCTCGTTACGAGGCAGCTTGACTATGACAAGGTTCGGGCAAGCGTAGATACGCAAAGCAATTTGCTCATATACGAGGAGCTTATGGGTCTGGGAGCAGAAGGTCAGGAGCTTGGTGAATTGACCGCCGCCGCCGAAACGCTCACGAGCATCGATCAAGCGCAGGGTGAGCAGCAACAGCCAATTATTTCGTCCGGGAGCTTGGCATACGTCATCTATACCTCCGGAACAACCGGCATGCCGAAGGGGACGATGCTGGAGCATAAGGGGCTTGTTAATTTACAGGTTTATTTCCAAAACCAGTACGGCATTGGCAAGGAGGATCGAATCGCCCAGTTCGCAAGCAGCTCGTTCGACGCATCGGTTTGGGAAATATTTATGGCGCTGTTCACCGGAGCAAGCCTCCATATCGTTCCGAAGGAAGCGATGAATGATTATGCAAGCTTCGAAGCCTTTATGAACGAGGAGCGAATTACAGTCATTACGCTTCCTCCTACTTTTGCCATTCATCTGGAGCCGAAGCGGCTGCCTTACTTGCGGCGTCTCATTACCGCTGGTTCTGCCTCTTCAAGAGAGCTTGTCACCCGGTGGGTTGACCATGTAAGCTACGTCAATGCCTATGGTCCGACGGAGACGACGATATGCGCGACCGCTTGCGAGATTAACGAGCAGCCGCTTGAAGCTTCATCGTCCATACCGATCGGCAAGCCTATTGCGAATACGAAAATATTTATTGTCAGCCAGGACAACCAGCTGCAGCCGATCGGCGTACCTGGGGAATTATGCATCGGAGGCGTAGGCGTGGCTAGAGGTTATTTAAACCGGCCGGAGCTGACCGAGGAGAAGTTCGTTGCTTGTCCTTACCTGATTGGCGAGCGGATGTACCGAACCGGAGATTTAGCACGCTGGCGGCCTGACGGCAGCATCGAATATTTGGGGCGGATCGATCATCAGGTGAAAATTCGCGGCTACCGAATCGAGCTTGGTGAGATTGAAGCGGCGATGGTTCAGATGAGCAGCGTTGTTGAAGCTATCGTGCTCGATCTTGTTGACGGGCAAGGCGATGCTTATCTTTGCGCCTTCTATACGGCTCAAAACGGGCTTGAGCCGGCCGAGCTGCGTGAGCATCTGGAAGCTAAGCTTCCTAGCTTTATGCTTCCGGCACGCCTCATTCCATTAGAGAGGATGCCGCTCACAGCGAATGGAAAGATCGACCGTCCTGCTTTGCGGCAAACCGCTGGATCGCTGCTTGAATCCGGATCGCAGCATATCGCGCCTCGAACATTGACGGAAGTGAAGCTCGCAGCTATTTGGTCCGAGCTGCTTGGCGCCGAGCGAGTCGGTGTGCAGGACGATTTCTTCAAGCTTGGCGGCCACTCGCTGAAAGCGATGAACCTCATATCCAAAGTTGTGCAAGCCTTTGGCGTGAAGCTGGAGCTCAGCTCGTTGTTTGAGAGCTCGACACTCGAAGCTTTAGCATCGGCGATTGACCGCAAGGAGCGGATAGTGACAGCAGCAATTGTACCGCTGCCGAGCAGTCCGCATTATGCAGTGTCAGCCGCTCAGCGCCGCATGTACATTATGCATCAATTCGATGGCGAAGGAACGGGCTACAATATGCCAGGCGCGATGATCATACAGGGAGAATTGAATCCTGACCGATTGCAGGACGCCTTCCGCAGCATCATTCAGCGCCATGAGACATTCCGGACAACGTTCCATTCCATTGGAGGAGAGCCGGTACAGAAAGTTCACGATGAGGCTGCGTTCGAAATTTCTTATCGGCATGCAGGCGAAGCCGAGCTGGAAAGTGTATTAAACGAATTTGTTCAGCCATTCGATTTGGAGCAGGCGCCTTTGCTGCGTGTAGGGCTTGTCATGCTTGAGCCGTCAAAGCATCTGCTTATGTTCGATATGCATCATATTATTTCTGACGGTGTATCAATGGCTATTCTGGTTCGAGAGTTTGCCGAGCTTTACGCCAGGCGTTCGCTTCCAGCTTTAAACCTGCAGTATAAAGACTTTGCCGCATGGCAGAACCAGCTTTTTGCCTCCTCTGCCTATGAGCGTATGGAAGCTTTTTGGCTAGCGCAATTTGAGGGAGGCGTTCCGCAATTAGCGCTTCCGACTGATTTCAGTAGAGCGGAGAAACGAGATTTTGCAGGCGATGCGATTACGTTTAGCACAATTCCGGGCCTAAAAGATAAGCTGCTGCTATTGAGTGAGGAAACAGGCTCAACGGTATTCATGGTGCTGCTTGCGGCTTATCACGTCTTGCTCTCTAAGTACTCGGGACAGTCTGACATCGTTATTGGTGTTCCGGCTGCGGGACGACCGCTTGCTGAGCTCGGGCAAGTGATGGGCATGTTCGTTAATACGCTGGCGCTTAGAAACATTCATGATGCCGATTTATCGTTTACGGAATTTGTTCTTCAAGTAAAAACACTTACGCTCGAAGCTTTCGAGCATCAGGACTTTCCGCTGGAGCAGCTAATAGCGAGACTAGATCTGCAGCGGGACTTAAGCCGCAACCCATTATTCGATACCGTCTTCAGCCTGCAAAATATTGCGGGTGAGGCAGAGGAAATCGACGGCTTGCAGTTTGTGCCTTATGAACTAGGCAGCTCGATTGCGAAGTTCGATTTGACGCTGTCGGCGGTTGAGGATGAGGAGGGCTTCAGATTCTCCTTCGAATATGCAGCAGCGTTGTTCAAACGGGACACGATTGACCGGCTGGCGCAGCATTATATCAAGGTGCTGGAGGCTGTAACGAACGATTCAAGCATCCGTATCGGCGACATACAGCTGATTGAAGCCGAGCAAATGGATAATTTGCTGGGGGAAGACGTACAGTTTCAATTCTGATTCGGTTGGAGGAGACTCGTAATGATCGATAAATACGCGCAACAAATGCTGCTGACGAGCGGCCGTTACGATAAGGAGCAGCATTTTTGGGCTCAAAAGCTGCAGGATGACATCGGCATGAGCGTGCTTCCGCGGATGATTATCCAAGGCAGCTCTGCCTCATCCGCGAAGGCAGCCAGTGGTATCGGCACTTATCTTCATGTTGTTGATGAGGCAGCTGCAGCCAAGCTGAAAGCAGCGGCAAGCACGGAATACGGCCTGTTTATGCTGCTGTTATCCGGCGTCAGCTATTTGGTGCACCACCATGCATCGGCAGGTCAAGCCCGGATTGGGGTGCCGGTGTTTAAGCAGCATAAAGATTTGAAAGAGCCGGTCAATAAGCTGCTGGTCATTCATACCGAATATAAGAGCGAGCATACCTTCCGCGACTTTGCAGGTCATGTCCGTCAAGCCGTGACGGAGGCGAATGAGCATCAGAACATTCCGTTTCACACCTTGGCCGAATATGCGCAGATTGCGTTATCGGAGGATGGAATAGCAGATTTGCCAATTCTCGTCATGCTGGAGGGTGTCCACGCTAGAAACGATGCGGCTAATATTCGATCAAGCATAGCCTTTGTGTTCCGTAAGGATGAGAATCGCTTGGAGGTCGCAATCGAATACGACTTACAACGATTTAGTGAGCAAAATGTGGTTTCATTAGCCGCTCATCTTAATCTTGCGCTTAAAGGGATTGAAACACCGGACGTGCCGTTATCGCAGCTTGTTCTGCTTTCTGAGGAAGAAAGACAGCTATTGCTGCACACTTTTAATGATACGTCGCTTGATTTACCCCAAGGACGAACGCTGCATGGTCTGTTCGAGGAGCAGGCCTTTCGATCGCCTGAGAGAACAGCTGTCCAATTCGGCACGGAGCGTCTTACATACCGCGAGCTGAATGCGCGCGCCAATCGGCTTGCGCGTACGCTTCGCGCACGCGGAGCAGCTGCGGATACAGTAGTTGCCGTAATGGCAGAGAGATCAAACGAGATGATCGTAGCGATTCTAGCTGTCATGAAGGCAGGAGCAGCCTATCTTCCGATTGACCCGGCTTATCCGAAAGAGCGTAGAGATTATTTAATCCATGACAGCCTTGCTAATCTCGTACTTGCACAAACCCATCTGATGGCCGAATGCGGTGCAGCGCAGACGCTTGATCTAGGCGACGAGGCTGCTTATGATGCGGATGATTCCGATTTGACAGCTCTGGCTGGGCCAGAGCAAATGGCTTATCTCATCTACACATCAGGTACAACCGGACAGCCAAAGGGTGTTATGGTCGAGCATCGCGGAGTTGCAAACTCGATTCAATGGCGAGCAGCCGAGTACGGTTTAACGGAACAGGATGTCGTGCTTCAACTATTTTCCTTCTCGTTCGACGGTTTTGTGACAAGCTTCTTCACGCCGATCATTTCCGGAGCAACGGTCGTGCTCGTTTCCGAAGAGGAAGCGAAGGACCCGTTGTCTCTCAGAAGGCATATCGCCGAAGCGGGAGTGACGCATTTCATAAGTGTACCAAGCTTGTATGGGGTCATTATAGACGGCATGAAGCCGGAGGCTGCCAGCTCACTCCGTATTGTGACTTTGGCAGGAGAACGAATCCCAGACGCACTCCTTGAACGGAGCCGGAAAATAGCGCCGCAAGCGGAGCTTGTGAACGAGTATGGTCCGACAGAAACCAGCGTAGTCGCTACGATTTGCCGTCAGTTAAAGGCAGATGAAGCGGTAACGATCGGCAGTCCGATCGCAAACACGGTTATATATATCGTTAACGAGCATTTGCAGCTTATGCCGATAGGTGTTCCCGGCGAGCTGTGTATTGCGGGTGCCGGGCTTGCTCGGGGCTATTGGATGAGGCCGGAGCTGACCGCTGAGAAATTCGTGAATTGTCCTTACCAGCAGGGGGAGCGGATGTATCGTACCGGCGATCTTGCCCGCTGGCTCCCGGATGGGCGGATCGAATATATAGACCGGATCGACCATCAAGTCAAAATTCGCGGCTATCGCATTGAGCTTGGGGAGATTGAAGCTGCGGTGCTGAGTCATCCGACTGTCGAGGAAGCCGTCGTCGTTGCACGTGATGATGCGAATGGGCAAAAGACGCTATGCGCTTATTTGACTGCGGATGACGAGCTTGCACTCCTAGACATCAAGGAAAGACTAGCGGCTGAGCTTCCATCATATATGGTGCCGACGCATTTCGTTCAGCTTGATCGCATGCCGCGCCTGCCAAATGGCAAGCTGGATCGAAAAGCGCTTCCGGAGCCCGACTTCACATCGGCAATAACCGGCGATGCTGCGGAATATACCCCGCCTTCGAATGATACGGAGGAACGGTTATGTGCCATGTGGCAGGAGCTGCTTGCGGTGCCGGTCATCGGAACGAAGGATCATTTTTTCAAAAGAGGGGGACATTCCCTTAAAGCGATGACGATGATCTCGCAAATCAATCAAGCTTTCGGGATAGAGGTTCCGCTCCGCGTTATTTTCGAATCGCCGGTTATTGAAGCGATATCGGACTATATTATCCGGCAGAAGGAGTCAGGTCTTGGCCATACCTATTCAGCGATTGAGGCGGTGACGGCAAGAGCTTATTATCCGGTATCTTCGGCACAGAAACGGATGTATGTTGTCAGCTCTCTTGAGGGTTCAGGGACAAGCTATAATTTGCCGGGCTTCATCTTTATTGAAGGGGAGCTCAACGTCCCACTGCTGCAATCGGCTTTTCGCCAATTAGTTAAACGTCATGAAACGCTTCGGACCCGCTTTGAGGCTGTAGATGGGGAGCCGGTGCAGATCATAGAGGAGCATGCCCAGCTTCATGTTCCTTATTCGGAAGCGGATGAATCCGAAACCGAACGCTTGACGGAAGCGTTCATCCGTCCGTTCGAGCTGAATGCTGCACCGCTCTTCCGGGTGGAGCTGGTCAAATTAAAGGAAAACAAGCATTTGCTGCTGTACGACATGCATCACATTATTTCCGATGGCGTGTCGGCTGGCATAGTGGTCAAGGAGTTTGTTGAGCTGTATCAAGGCACAAGCCTAGAGCCGCTGCGCGTTCAGTATAAGGATTACGCGGTGTGGCAGCAGGAGCGGCTAGGTTCAGCTCAATTGAAGGCGCAGGAGCAATACTGGCTGAATCGGTTCTCCGGCGAGCTTCCGGTGCTAGATCTTCCGACCGACTTTCCGCGCCCGCCTGTACAGAGCTTTCATGGCGGCGTCGTAACGCAGCTAGCAGACTGGCCGCTGCTGAACCAGCTGCAAGTACTTGCGAAGAAAACGAATACGACATTGTATATGGTACTGCTCGCTGCTTATAACGTCCTGCTGGCCAAATATTCGGGAAAAGAAGATATCATCATCGGATCGCCAACCGCAGGCCGTCAGCATGCGGATACAGAACCGATGATCGGGATGTTCGTCGGGACGCTAGTTATGCGGAACAGGCCGGAAGCGGATAAATCCTTTGCGACTTTCCTGCAGCAAGTAAAGGAATCTACGCTCGAAGCCTTTGATAATCAAGGTTATCCGTTCGAATCATTGATCGAGAAGCTTGGGCTTAGGCGGGACATTAGCCGCAATCCGCTGTTCGATACGATGTTTATTTTGCAAAATATGGATCTTGAAGCGACCGGTCTGCCTGGTCTAAGCTTCATTCCGCTCGCCTCTGAGGCGCATGTGTCCAAGTTTGATTTGTCTCTGCAGGCGAGAGAAGCAGAGGAGGGGCTGCTGCTTAGCGCAGAGTACAGCTCTGCTTTATATCGTGAGGAGACCGTTAAGCGGATGCTAGGCCATTTTATCGAAATATTGAAGAGCATAGCCGCTCGGCCAAACGGTGCTATCCGTGAGATCGAAATCATTACAGGTGGCGAGAAGCAGGTTATACTGCGGGTCTTTAATGACAGCCGCACTGCTTATCCGCGTGATGCCTCCATTGCAGAGCTGTTCCAGAAACAAGCTGAGCAAACGCCTGTGCATGCTGCTGTCACCTATCGCGGACGACAACTGAGCTACAAAGAGCTTAATGCCTATGCCAATCGAGTAGCATTTACGCTTCAAAATATCGGGATTGGCCGCGGCCATACCGTTGGCATCTATGCTGACCGATCGCTTGAGATGATCGTCGGTATTCTAGGCATTTTGAAAGCAGGAGCTGCCTTCGTCACGCTCGATCCGCTATTTCCGGAGGAGCGGATTCGATTCATGCTGGAGGACAGTGCAGCATCGGCTTGCTTGACATTCGGAACCAAGCCGTTGACAAGCCTGCATATCGGCTGGTTTGAGCTGACACAATTGATGTCGAGTGAGGCAGCCGAGGATGAGGATTTAAACGCAGCTATTGCGCCAGACGACCTTGCCTACTTCATGTATACGTCAGGCTCTACCGGCAATCCGAAGGGAGTTATGGTTGAGCAGCGGAGTGTCGTCCGACTCGTGAAAGGAACGAAATACGCTTCCTTCGATTCTGACGGACGTTTGCTGCTGACGGGCTCTGTCGGCTTTGATGCGATTACGTTTGAAATATTTGGAGCTCTGTTGAATGGCATGACGCTGCATATTGTGGACAAGGATGTGCTGCTTCATTCAGAACAGCTGGCTGCCTATATTCGCGAGCACCGGATTACGTTGATGTGGTTGACAGCGCCGCTGTTTAACCAGCTATCGGAAGAGAATCCGAGCATGTTTGCTGGTGTTCGTCAATTAATTATCGGGGGAGATGTGTTATCTCCGCGCCATATTAACCGCGTGCGCCGCAGCACGCCGGGACTATCCTTGATTAACGGTTACGGTCCAACTGAAAATACGACTTTCTCGACGACGTTTCCAATTGAGTCTGATTTTGAGGATTCTATTCCGATCGGCATGCCAATCAGCAACTCGACAGCCTATATCGTGAATGAAGCTGGCCATCTGCAGCCGATTGGCGTCCCTGGCGAGCTTGTGGTTGGAGGCGACGGTGTCGGCCGCGGGTATGCGAATCTGCCGGAAATGTCAGCAGAGAAATTTGTTCCAAACCCGTACGAGCATGGAGAACGGATGTATAAAACCGGGGATCTCGCGCGATGGCGCGCAGATGGCGTGATCGAATATTTGGGCCGGATTGACCAGCAGGTAAAAATTCGCGGCTATCGGATCGAGCTTTCAGAGATCGATTCCGCTTTGTTGAAGCTGCAGGGAATGAAGGAAGCATGCGTAGTTGCGAGTGAGGACCAGAACGGACAAAAGGCTCTATGCGCTTATTATGTCAGTGAAGCTGAGCTAGTTGCTTCGGAGCTTCGTGCGGCGCTGGCACAGCAGCTTCCAGCCTATATGATTCCGCTATGCTTCATGCAGCTGGAACGGTTCCCGCTAACTGCTAATGGCAAAATCGATCGCCGCGCACTGCCGAAGCCTGATTTCACGGCAGCCGCAGCTCAAAGCGCGGGTTATGTGCCGCCTCGCACCGATACGGAAACGCAGCTAGCTGCGTTATGGGAAGAAGTGCTCGGCACGCAGCCTGTTGGTGTGACCGATGATTTCTTCGCTCTGGGCGGTCATTCTTTGAAAGCAATGACGCTAATCGCCCGAATGAAACGGCATTTTGGTGTTGACGTTCCGCTGCGAAAGCTGTTTGAAGCGGCGACAGTGGAAGCATTGGCCATCTATATGGATCAGGCGGATAAAGAGGTACAGACCGCAATAGGCAGAGCGCCTGAGCAGCCGTATTATCCGCTGTCGCCAGCCCAGGAACGATTGTTTGTGTTAAGCCGGTTCGAGGGAGCTGGCATCAGCTACAATCTTCCGCGTGTCATGATGATAGATGGGCCGCTTGAATGGGAGCATGTGCAGCTTGTATTCCGCAAGCTGGTCTCCCGTCACGAAGCGCTTCGCACCTCATTTAGTCTGGTAGACGGCGAACCCGTTCAGCTTATTGCTTCAGACGATGATATTTCGTTCGGCATTAGCTTGCGTCTAGCAGAGGAATCGGATTTATCCGAGCTTATCGAAGCCTTTATTCGGCCGTTCGATTTGGAGCAGGCACCGCTTCTTCGGGTAGAGCTGATCCAGCTCTCGGAGGAAAAGCACATTCTGCTATGCGATATGCACCATATTATTGCCGATGGCGTGTCGATGAGCCTCTTCATGAAGGAATTCGCCGAGCTCTATGAAGGCGAGGAGCTGCCTCCGCTGCGCATTAGCTACAAGGATTTTGCCGTATGGCTAAGCAGCGGTGAAGGGAAGTCCGCCTTGAAGCGGCAAGAGCAATACTGGCTGGAGGCATTCGCGGAGGAAGTGCCGCTTCTGGCTTTGCCGACCGATTATCCGCGTCCCGCCGTGCAAAGCTTCAAAGGCGCAAATCATGCAATTCAAGCCGGCAGTGCGCTGAAAGACGCGCTGAATGTTGCGGCAGCCCGGACAGGAACGACCTTATATATGGTCCTTCTTGCAGCGTACAAAGTGCTGCTCCACAAATACAGCGGCCAGACCGATATCGTCGTCGGTACACCGGTGGCGGGACGTCCGCATGCGGATGTAGAGTCGGTAATCGGCATGTTTGTTAATACGCTTGCCCTGCGCAGCAACCCCGAGGCGTCCAAAAATTTCGGACAGCTGCTGGAGGAAGTGAAGCAATCTACGCTAGCGGCGCTGGATAATCAGCATTATCCGTTCAATACGCTGGTAGAAAAGCTGAATCTGCCGCGCGATTTGAGCAGGAATCCGCTCTTTGACACGATGTTCAGCCTGCAAAATATCGATATGGGCACGCGGGAGCTGACTGGGCTCCGAATTGAGCCGTTCCATTTTGAGGGCGGCGCCGCCAAGTTCGATTTATCGCTTGAAGCTACGGAGACGGAAGACGATCTTATCATAAGCTTCGAGTATGGAACTTCCCTCTTCAAGCGCGAGACGATTGAACGGATGGGTGATCATTTTGTTCGTATTTTAAAAGAGGTTGCCGGTAATCCCGAGGTGCTGCTTGCAGATATCGATATGATGACCGGTGAAGAAAAAGCGAAATTGATGGAGCAGTTTAATGATACGGAAGCAGAATTTCCAGCTGAGACGACGCTATACGAATGGTTTGAAGCTCAAACGGACAAAACGCCAGACGCCGTCGCTGTAGTGGATGACAGCCGAACGCTAACGTATCGTGAGCTGAACGCCAAAGCTAATCGGTTGGCATATAAGCTGCGTGCGAGCGGCGTCGGTCCAGACCGCATCGTGCCGCTTATGCTGGAACGCGCCGCTGAGATGATCGTCGGCATTCTCGCTATTCAGAAAGCGGGAGGAGCTTATCTGCCTATCGATCCTGATTTTCCGGAAGAGAGAATTCAGTACATGCTGGAGGATTCCGGAGCAAAATGGCTGCTGACGCAAACGAAGTTTGTGGCAAAAGCGCGTTCACTGCAGGTTGGCGAAGTGATTGATCTTAATGATCCAGCGTCTTATGCGGACGGGGAAGATCGTAATTTAAAGCCGATCGCAGGGCCGTGCCATCTCGCATATGTGATTTATACCTCTGGCTCTACTGGCAAGCCAAAAGGCGTCATGATCGAGCATAGAGCTGCGATTAACCGTATTCACTGGATGCAAAAGGCGTATCCGATAAACGAGAACGACGTTATTTTGCAAAAAACACCGTATACGTTCGACGTTTCCGTCTGGGAAATGTTCTGGTGGGGCATTACCGGAGCAAAGGTTTGCTTCCTGAAGCCGGGAGGGGAGAAGGACCCGGAGGAAATCGTTCAGGCGATCGAGCGAAGCCGTGTAACGACGCTGCATTTTGTTCCATCTATGCTCGGTTTGTTCCTCGAATATATTGCCAGTGGTTCGCACGCGGAGCGGCTGCCTAGCCTGCGCCTGTTATTCGCAAGCGGTGAAGCGCTCCAGCTCGATCAAGTGAGGCGATTCAACAAGGAGCTTTACAGCAGGCATGGCACTAAGCTGATTAACTTATACGGCCCGACCGAGGCTGCCATTGACGTCTCGTACTTTGACTGCTCGACAAATGATGCAGCGGGTATCGTTCCTATAGGTAAGCCGATTGGTAACATTCAGCTGTATGTGGTGAACGGGGATTTCCATCTTCAGCCGATTGGCATTCCAGGTGAGCTATGTATAGCCGGAATTGGTTTGGCTAGAGGTTATGTGAACAACCCTGCGCTGACAGCAGAGAAGTTTGTAGACAATCCGTTTGCTCCCGGCACAAAAATGTACCGAACAGGCGACTTGGCGCGCTGGCTGCCAGATGGGAATGTGGAATATTTGGGGCGGCTTGATTTTCAGGTCAAAATTCGCGGTTACCGCATCGAGCTAGGCGACATCGAAACCGCGCTGCAAAGGCATGAGGCTGTCCGCGATACGGTCGTTGTCGCCTTGCAGGATAAGGAGAAGCTCAGCTTCCTGTGCGCTTATTTTACGGCTGACCGCGAGCTGAACGTAAGCGAGCTGCGCGAGCATCTAGGGAACGGACTCCCTGCGTATATGATTCCTTCGCATTTCGTTCAGCTGGAGCGCTTGCCGTTATCCTCCAATGGCAAAATAAACAGGAAAGCCTTGCCTGAGCCTGAAGGGCAACTGGCAACAGGCGCAGCGTATGTCGCACCTCGAACGCCAACCGAGGAGCTGCTTGTCAGCCTATGGCGAGAGGCCCTTGCCGTTGAAAGCATTGGCGTGCTGGACAGCTTCTTCGCTCTCGGAGGCCACTCGCTCAAAGCGATGGCGCTGCTCGCGCAGATGCATAAGGCATGCGGAGTCGAGGTTCCGCTTCGCTATCTATTCGAATCGCCTACAATCGAAGCGGCTGCACGCTATATCGACGGGCATGCCAAGAAATCCTATAGCCCGATCAGACCCGCGCCTAAGAAGGAATTATATGCAGTGTCTTCGGCACAGAAGCGCATGTACATTCTCGACCTGTTTGAAGGAAAAGGGACAAGCCTTGCCTATAACATGCCGGCTGTCGTTGGTTTGGAAGGGATTATCGATGCAGAACGATTTGAACAGGCGCTGCAAAAGCTCGTTGCAAGGCATGAGCCGCTGCGCACTTCCTTCTATTTAGTGGACGGTGAACCGTTTCAGCGTATTCACGACACGGTTGATATGCAGCTGGAGCGCTATCAAGCAAGCTCCGAGGAAGCGGCAGGGCAATTGCTCGAAGAATGGTTCCGACCATTTGATTTGGCAGCTGCGCCTCTGCTGCGCGCGGCTCTCATCCAAATCTCAGAGCATAAGCATGTATTTGCATATGACATGCATCACATCGTTTCGGATGGCGTATCAGGCTCGATCTTCTTGCAGGAGCTCATTAAGCTGTATGAAGGTGAGGACCTGCCGGAGCTTGTACTGCATTATAAGGACTTTGCCTTATGGCAGAACGAATGGTTGGAGAGCGAGGCTTTCGCTGAGCAGGAGCAATACTGGCTGAATCAATTTGCAGGGGGAGACTTACCGCTTCTAGAGCTTCCGACCGACTATGCCCGTCCAGCCGTTAAGAGCTTCTCCGGCGCTGTAGCCGCGTTTGAAGCAAACTCCGATTTGACGGACAGGCTTGAGAGGCTGGCGCAGCATTCCGGAGCGACCTTGTACATGGTATTGCTTGCAGCATATAAAATTTTGCTTGCTCGTTATTCGGGCCACCCGGATATCGTGGTCGGTGCTCCGATCGCGGGACGCTCGCATGTCGATACGTCAGGCATGCTTGGCATGTTCGTAAATTCATTGGCCATTCGCAGCTCGCTTAACGCGGATCGTTCCTTCCGGGAGTTTCTGTCAGACGTGAAGCAAAATGCGCTGAATGCATTCGAGCATCAGGATTATCCGTTTGAAATGCTGGTCGAGAAGCTGCAGCTTCCGCGTGATCTAAGCCGCAATCCGCTGTTCGATACCGTGGTGGTTTGGCAAAATGCGGACGCTGAACGAAGCGAAACATCCGATGTCTCACATTCGCAAAACGAGCTTCGTATCGTACCATTCGGTCAAGAGCATAGCATTTCTAAATTCGATCTGTCCTTGATAGCAGCGCCAGGCGAGGGGACTTTACGACTAAGCTTTGAATATTGCACGGATCTGTTCCAGGAGGAGACCATTCACCGCATGACTGGTCATTTCCTGCGCATTCTTGAGGCAGCTGCGTATTCGCCTGATTCCGTTATTGGACAAATAGATCTGATGTCTAACGGGGAAAAGCAGTGGCTGTCCGAAATGAATGCGACTGAGCGCGAGTATACAGGCGCTAGTCTGCTGCACGGTCTGTTCGAGGAGCAGGCAAGCCTGCATCCGTCACAGCCGGCTATCGTACAAGGGGAGTCATCTCTGTCGTACGCGCAGCTGAATGCGAGGGCCAATCAATTAGCCCGCGTCATTCGAGGCCGCGGCATACAGCGAGGCGATATTGTCGCGATAGCGGCAGATCGATCGATTGAAATGGTCGTAGGCATGATAGCCATTATGAAAGCAGGCGCAGCGTACTTGCCGATCGATCCCGATTATCCTGCTGACCGCATCCGTTATTTGCTTGAGGATAGCAGAACGCCGCTGCTGCTGGCAAAAGCAAGCATGATAGAGGCATTGGAAATCGAATTCAGCGGCAGTCTGCTTAATCTGAATTCTGAAGACAGCTACGATGCGTCCCACTCGAATCCGGAATGGACCGTTTTGCCTGAGGATCTAGCTTATGTGATCTACACCTCTGGGACAACCGGCAAACCGAAGGGAGTCATGATCGAGCATCAAAGCATTGCCAATACGGTAAAGTGGAGGCGTGCCGAATTCGGATTCGGACCAGAGAACAAGGCGCTGCAAATGATGTCGTTCTCCTTCGATGCGTCCGTCATCAGCTTGTTTACGCCGCTTGCTTCAGGTTCGGTCAGCTATCTCGTGCCGAATGAAGAAGCAAAGGACCCGGTAGCATTGAAGAAAATGGTGTCAGCCTTTAAAATCACGAATCTAAACGGGGTGCCGAGCTTATTCGGTTCAATCATTCATTTGCTTGAGCCGGAAGAGGCTGGATCCATTCGTCAGATTATGCTTGGCGGTGAGCCTGTCAGCAGCGGCCTGGTTGCGCAAACGAAGCTAAAAAACGCAAAGGCAGAGCTGGTGAACGAATACGGGCCGACCGAGAGCAGCGTAATGTCCACCTATATGCGCGGGCTTGAGCCAAATCAGACCATTACAATTGGCAAGCCGATTGCCAACACAAAAATTTATATTGTAAACGATCGGATGCAGCTTCAGCCGATCGGTGTCAGAGGAGAGCTTTGCATTGCAGGCATCGGTCTTGCGCGCGGTTACTGGAATCAGCAGGAGCTGACGGAGGAGAAATTCATCCCTTGTCCATTCGAGCCGGGCGAGCGCATGTACCGAACAGGCGATTCGGCGCGCTGGCTGCCAAATGGGATGATTGAATTTGCCGGACGCATCGATCAGCAGGTGAAGGTACGCGGCTATCGCATTGAGCTTGCTGAGATTGATGCGGTGCTGCTAAAGCAGCCTGACATTCGCGTTGCCTCTGTTCAAGCGCTCGACGATGCGAGCGGACAAAAATATTTATGCGCCTATCTAGTCGCAGATAACGAAGAGGCGGTGCTGGCAGCCAAAGCTGCCATTGTCAAAGAGCTTCCAGCATATATGGTGCCTGCTCATTTCATTCGACTAGAGCGGCTTCCGTTAACGCCTAACGGCAAGATCGATATGAAGGCATTGCCGCAGCCAGACGTTCATGCATTGCGCAAGCCTTATATGGCGCCAAGAAATGAAGAGGAGCAAAAGCTTGCACAAATTTGGGAGGAGCTGCTCGGCGTCACTGAGGTGGGCATTCACGACAACTTCTTCGAGGTAGGCGGAAATTCGTTGAAGGCCACCATGCTTACGGCTAACGTGTATGAACAACTGCGGGTGGAGCTTCCATTCCTTGCCGTCTTCCAGCAGCCGACGATTGCGGAGCTTGCTAGCTACATAACAAGCCGCCGCATTCAGCGAAGCGCGGATCAGCCGATTACACTGCTCAATCGTTCAGCAGACAGGCATTTGTTCTGCTTCCCGCCGATTGCCGGCTACGGCTTCGTTTATCAAGAGCTGGGCGCATTGCTGGAAGAGGCAGGCATAGCTGTTTACGGCTTCGATTTCATTCATGAGGATGATCGAATCGAGCAGTATGTTGCATACATTCGCAGCGTACAGCCGGAAGGTCCATATCTTCTTCTCGGTTACTCAGCAGGCGGCAACCTGGCTTTCAATGTAGCCCAAATGCTTGAAGCCGAGGGGAGCAGCGTATCTGATCTCATCATGCTCGATGCCGAGCCTAAGAAGAAGGCGATCAAGCAGTCGGCTGAGCAGACGGAAGAGGAGGTCGGGAAAATTATCGAGCAGGAAGCAGAAGGCTCGCAATATGGAGCGTACCTGCAAAATAATATGATCCGCGATGCGATTTACCGGCACATCGTCGCCTATATGTCCTTTCTGAATAAGCTTGACAACAAGGGCAAGCTCGCAGCCGACATCCATTTCATCGAGTCCGAAGGCAAGGAGCTGAGCCTGCTTCAACGCCAGCTTAACTGGAGCAAGCATACGACCGGCAGGCATCTTAAATATAAAGGCGCCGGCACGCATGAGGATATGCTCGAGCCTGCACATATTACGGCTAATGCGGAATTGATCCGACAGCTGCTTGGCTGATCGGGAAAGGAGCTCACCCTTGGTTAAGCTGTTCAAGTATATGAAGCCCTACAGCTTTTGGATTGTACTCAGCATTGCAGCATCATTGACGGTTGCAGCCATCGATATATGGCTGGGACTCTTCATCGAAAGGCTTGTAGAGGACGCGTCGGGAAGCTTTGCACACAGCTTTGGCTCAACCCTCAAGCTGCTAGCGGCATTAACGGTTATTGGTGCCGCAGCGAGCTATTTGATCAAGTACGCGCTGACCCGATTCAGTGCGTGCGCCTTGCGCGATATACGCCGCGATATCGTTAGTCACTTGGAGCGATCGACGGTGGCTGCGCTGGAAAGCAGGCACTCTGGAGATTTGGTATCGCGATTGACGAATGACACGGCGGTGCTCCAGCAATTTTTTATGCTGCATTTTGCAAATCTGTTCTACATGCCGGTCGTCTTTATCGGTGCACTGACGGTGCTGCTCATGACGAGCTGGAAGCTGGTTTTATTTAGTCTCTTGTTTCTTCCCGTTGCGATCGTAGTTACGAGCGTCCTTATTTTTCCGATGAACAAAATGTCCGAGCAGCTTCAACAGTATTTGGGCTCGGCCAATGCGATCGCGCAGGATACAATCGGCGGCATTCCGATGCTGAAGGCGTTCAATATGTTCAGGGCAATGTCGGTGAAGTACAAGGCTGCAATGGAGCTCGTTCTTAAGAAGGGCCTGCAGGTTGAGAAAAGACGGGCATTCATTGCGCCTATCAGCCTGCTCCTTATGTCGAGTCCGATTATTTTCAGCGTGTCATACGGCGGTTATTTGATCGGAGAGGGAGAACTGACTGCAGGAAGCATGGTGCTGTTTCTCTATATGCTTAACTTCCTGATGCAGCCGCTATCGATGGCACCGGTGCTCTCCGCCCAGATCCAAGAGGTGAAGGGAGCTGCGAAGCGGTTGTTCGAAGTACTGGATCTGCCGCTCGAGCCCTCTGAGCGAGGGGCGCAAACCGTTGATGAGGCAGCCGTACCAATCGAGGTTGACGGCATTTCATTCGCTTATGAAAGTAAGCCAGATGTGCTTGCTGGCATCACTTTCAAGGCGAATCCGAAGCAGACCGTGGCGTTAGTTGGCCCAAGCGGCAGCGGCAAAAGTACGATTTTAAAGCTGATTTGCGGTTTTTACGGCTTGGAGAACGAGGCGGATGGGGATGCGGATGTAAGCGGCGTTCGGTTGTCCGGCGCCATTCGAGTGTTTGGGCGGCCACTGCATGAATGGAACCCAGTTGATCTGCGCGATCAGCTCGCGCTCGTCTCGCAGGATACCTATTTGTTTCCGGTCAGCGTTGCAGAAAATATCGGCTACGGCAGGCCAGGAGCAAGCCGTGAGGATATCATCCATGCAGCAAAAGCAGCAGGCGCTCATGCCTTTATCGAGGCGCTTCCGGAAGGCTACGAGACCATACTTGGGGAGCGGGGAGCGAGGCTGTCTGGCGGAGAACGCCAGCGCCTAGCGATTGCACGCGCAATGCTGAAGGATGCGCCGATATTGCTGCTTGATGAAGCGACTTCCGCTTTGGATACGCAGTCGGAGTCCATCGTTCAGGAGGCGCTGGAGCGCGTCATGAAGGATAGAACCGTGCTGGTGGTCGCACATCGGCTATCCACGATTAGAGAAGCGGATCTCGTTCTGGTGCTTGATCAAGGTCGAATCGTTGAACGGGGAACGCATGCGTCCTTGCTGGAGCAACGAGGCCTTTACATGAAGCTGTACTACAAGCAATTCGCCGCTCTTGAAAGCCGCGATGCGATGCAGCAAGCGTCAGGGGAGGGAGCGCGGAGATGATTGGAGAAAAGTCGCTGCTGAAGAAAAGCAAGGCTGAGCTTGCAAGAATGATCGGATTGCTTGGCTCCGGTCGCAGGCTGTATTTTGCCGGCTTGATTGGCGATAGCATGGTTAATGGCAGCATTACCATAATGATGGCGTTCGTATTCAAAAATTTACTCGACTTCTCGGTACAGGGCGACCGGCAGCTTTTTTACAATTCGATCGCTTTCGTAAGCGCCGCATTTCTAGGCATTGCTCTGCTATCGCCGATTTTCTCTTATCTGTATATGAAGATCGTCAAGCAAACGATGGTGAACACGCGGAGACGGTTATACGATCATCTCGGGGAGCTGCCTCCAAGCTATTTCGAAACCAGGCATTCGGGAGATCTTATCTCCCGCTCAACGAGTGACGTTCAAACGATGGAAAATATTTACGTCGAGCATCTGAAGTCGATTTTAACCGACGCTTTTACGCTGCTTGGTTCCATTATTTCCATGTTTATACTGGATTGGCGGTTTGCCCTCGCCTTAACGGCATTTGGAGCTGCCGGCATCGCCGTTAATTTGGCCTTCGCGGGTCCGCTCCGCGGCACAGGCAACCGGCTGCAGCAGCGGCTGGGCAAATTGACGGAACGCTTAACGGATTTGCTTGCCGGCCTTCACATGGTGAAGATGTTCAGGCTTCAGACCATCATTACCGGAAAATACAATGAAGAGAGCGAACGGGTAAAAGCTTCTTCCTTGGAGCAGGGACACCGCAATGGTTTGCTTGAGGCTGTTAACTACTTGATCAATTTCATAAGCTTCGGCGGCATCTTGGTTGTCGGTATATTTATGTTCGCAAAAGGTGCGCTGGAGCTTGGGACGATGGCTGCAATCGTGCAGCTCGAGATGGGAGTCACGATGATTTTCCTGCAGGTTGGCAGCGTTGTTTCCATGATGCAGAGCTCGCTTGCAGGAGCAGCGCGCGTATTTGAAGTGATCGACCATGAGCCGGAGCAAGAACGGTTTCCGAAACGCGCAGAGGAATCCACGCTGAGCAAGGATACGATGCTGGAGTTTAAGGATGTCAGCTTCTCCTATGAAACTGGTGCTCAGGTGCTGTCAGGATTCCATTTGAATGTCCAGCAAGGGCAAGTTGCAGCGATCGTAGGCGCAAGCGGCAGCGGAAAAAGCACATTATTTAAACTGCTGCTCGGGTTTTACTCGATTGATGGCGGCGCAATCGGCATTGCCGGCAAGCCGTTCTCAGCGTATACATTAGCAGAAATTCGCGGGATGATCGCGTATGTTCCTCAGGATGCCTATTTATTTGAAGGTACGATCGAAGAAAATATTATGCTCGGCAAGCCGGACGCTTCACGCGAGCAAATGGTTGCCGCCGCTAAGGCTGCTTATGCGCATGAGTTTATCGAGGAACAGCCTGACGGTTATGCAACGATGGTTGGCGAGAGAGGCGCCAAGCTCTCAGGCGGGCAGCGCCAGCGAATAGCGATTGCAAGAGCGCTGCTGAAGGATTCTCCGATTCTGCTGCTCGATGAAGCGACCTCCGCTCTCGACAACGAATCCGAATATTGGGTGCAGCAGGCTCTGGAGCAGCTAATGAAAAACCGTACGGTGCTTGTCATTGCTCACCGATTGTCAACGATCCAAGAGGCAAGCGTCATTTACGTATTGGAGCAGGGGGAGGTGTTCGAGAAGGGGAGCCATGAGGAGCTTATTCATCAACGGGGCTTGTACGCGAGTTTATACAAGCATCAGTTCGACAATGAAAGGGAATATGCAGCTGTGTAATTTTGTGAACAATGAAAGGGAAAGGGAGCCAGAACAAGATACGTTCTGACTCCCGTGACCTTAGTATCGCTTCAATGCTGCCTCCGGATAATCTGTGGATTGCTCCGCATCAAGAAGAGGAGTGTCCAGACCTAGCAAATGCTTTTGGAAAAAAGCGACCGTATAAGCATTGATAACCTTATGCGCACGTCTTGGCGAAAGCGGCATTTTCTCCATAATGGGAAGAGCCGGAGACCAAAAATAGTAATCGCTGAAGCTCATGTGACGGGTACGCTGCAACGATAATTCATAGGCTCCTGAGCCTAATGCTTGCTTCATTCGCATTGGGAGCTCAATGGACATTCGATCGAATTGCTTGCGCGTCATGCTCAGTTCTTGCAATTGCGATTCGGTTGGAGCTACAGGGTTGGTCTCCATTTCAAAAGGCTTGGTGTCCATCAGCATAAACGGCTTGCCCGTACCTTCGGCTTTATGCGTGTTGCCAAACAAGGTGCCGTCCATATTGATTGCGGCCTTAACTCTTGGGTCCGAGTACAATACTTGAGCAGCATTCGCGCCGCCGAAGGAATGACCGAACATCCCAACGTGGTTCAAGTCGATTTTGCCGCTGAACAGATGATTCGAGTCTTTATTGCTTAGCTTCTCCAGCTCATCAAGCACGAAGGTTGAATCCTTAACCCAAATGTCCGAAATAAGGCTATCCCATGCGTTAATGTCAGTCATTCCCGGGAGGTTGGCAATCGTTACGAATTTTCCGTCAGGCAGAACGGTTGCAAGGGCGTTGTAGGTATGCTCGATACTGGCTACGATAAACCCTTGACTGGCTAGCTCTTCAAATTGGAACGTATTCGAGAACCGCGCTCCGGGCAGTCCGTGCGAAAACAGGATGAGCGGGTATGACTGCTGTTTGCTTGCAACAGAAGCATTCGGATAAGAGTTCGTCTTGACGAGTTCAAGGTATTGAAACAAAAATTTAGGGATTTGAAGCTTGGTTTTTACTTCTGCTGCGATGACCGGAACATTTTTGACATAAGGAGCTTTGCCCTGAAGAGGCTTATCGATATCGGCGGGATACCAAATCTGAACCAGCACTTCCCTATGATCGTTAGGATCTTCCGTATTGGTTTCCTGTCGATTCGGATCAACCATTGCATATTCTACCGTTCCGACAGCATATGGTCCGGTTGGCGAATCGAAGCCAAATACCGGGAGCAGCGTTGGGAGTGCGATGGCAATAATGATAAATACGGCAAGCAAGGTTGAAGAGATAGCCCGCTTTACCGACAGCAGTTTCGTGCGTGCCAACGATAGTCCTGCATGTCTTCCATGCCGCAGCATGCGGAAGATGCCAAAGAGTGTCAAAGCGTAAGCGGGAATCATTTGCCAGCGGTACCCGTTTACCGTCAGGTGAAGAACAACGGAAACGATTGTAAGTAAAGTCATCGAGATAACCGTCGATCGGGTTATGCTTTTGCCGAAGCGAGTTCGTATGATCAGAAAAATGCAAATGAATAAAACCAAAACTTCAAAGATTTTCATTTCAAACCTCCTTAATAGGGACATGCTTTTTCGGTCTTCTTGCTTTTATTGCAGAAGCCCATCCATATTGTATACTCGCATTGATAGAGTTACAAGTTTTTATTTTAATGAAAAAAATTAACATTTTATTAACATGAATAAGGAGATGTTAATTCATAATTATTTAATCAAATGATGACAGTATGTTAAATATTGTATGGTATTTTATTGAAAACATAATAGGAGAGTGGGATAATGAACGTTTTTGAGACAATGGAATCGAATGTACGGTCTTATTGCAGGTCTTTCCCGGATGTATTCGTAAAAGCAAAGGGCTCTAGAATATACGCCGAATCTGGAAAATCGTTCCTAGATTTTTTTGCAGGAGCGGGAGCCTTGAATTATGGCCATAATAATGACTTTATTAAACAGAAAATCGTTGCGTATTTGGAATCGGACGGCATGTCCCACGGCTTGGATATGCACACCTCGGCGAAGGAAATCTTTCTGAACCGGTTTTCGGACCTTATTTTGAAGCCTAGAAATTTATCCTACAAAGTGCAATTTTGCGGACCGACCGGCACCAACGCGGTTGAAGCGGCATTGAAGCTGGCACGCAGGGTAAAAGGAAGAACCGGCATATTCTCGTTCATGGGAGCATTTCACGGTATGTCGCTTGGAAGCTTAGCCGCTACCAGCAATCTATATCATCGCGGCGCTGCAGGTACGGATTTGGATCGCGTCCATTTTATGCCGTTTCCGCAAGGGTTTATGAATTCATTTGATACGATTCAATATCTAGAAGAGGTTCTTACGGATGGGCATTCGGGTATCGAGAAGCCGGCTGCGATTATTTTCGAGACGCTGCAGGCGGAAGGCGGAATCAACGAAGCTCCGATAGAGTGGATGAAGCAGCTGCGGGAGCTTTGCAACCGTCATGACATCCTGCTCATTTGCGATGAGGTTCAAGTTGGATGCAGTCGGACGGGCCCGTTTTTCTCGTTCGAGAGAGCGGACATCGTTCCAGATATCGTCGTGCTTTCAAAATCAATCAGCGGGTACGGCCTTCCGATGTCCATCGTGCTCATGAAGCCGGAGCTGGACATTTGGAATCCGGGGGAGCATACCGGCACATTCCGCGGCAACCAGCTTGCTTTTGTCGGGGCAACAGCCGCGCTCGAATATGGCGACTCTATTAATCTCGAAGCGGATGTGTACCGAAAAGGGGAGTTTGTCCGTCAGTTTTTGACCAAAGAGATTGTGCCGATCGACCAGTCCATCTCAATTCGAGGGATGGGTCTTATATGGGGAATTGACGTATCTGCGAGCAAGCATGACCTTTCAAAGGAAATTGCTACTCGCTGCTACGAGCTTGGTCTTATCCTCGAGAGGGTGGGTCGCGACGATAAAGTGATCAAGCTGATGCCGCCGCTAACGATCTCGTTGGAAGAGCTTGAAGAGGGCTGTGAAATCGTGAAGCAAGTGGTGCAAGAATGCTATGAGAAGTATAAGGCTTCCGAATATCTTTTGGCATAAAGCAGTCTTAATTAAATAGGTGCCATAGCATGCCTAGCTTTTTAAAAAAGCCTCCAAACTCACCGTGATGGTGGAGTTGGAGGCTTAGCTTTCATATTATCCATATTAAATGGGATAGATGAAACCAGATTCAACAGGCAAGCTGTAAGAACATATTTGCTCTTAAAGCTAATAATCATGTGTTTTGATGAGCTTTAAGCGCACATATGCGCTTAACAGCAGCAAATAGACGTATTAGAAACGTAAAAAGACAGCTGTAAGAACACATTTGTTCTTAAAGCTAATGAATCATGTGTTTTGGTGAGCTGTAAGAACACATATGCGCTTAACAGGATTATGGAGGCTTATCAGGATCGACTTTAAGTGATTTAATTGGCATCGAACGCTTATGAGCAACCTATTAGGTGGTCCAAAGCATCATTATTAAACAAACTTGAACCAATGTGTTCTCTGATTGAAACAAGCTAATCCTCGTAAAGAGGCATTAGCTTGTTTTTTCTTATCGACTTTATAATGTGGTTTTAGTTGTTTTTTATTGTTTTTATATTGATATTGTAAAGGTCGATAAGTAAGATAAAAAATGAAAAATACGAATCAATCGGAGGAGGGGTAAGTTATTTCCTTAGGTATCATACTTGTTTTATGCTCAGGCTTGACCCATGCCATTTGGAATATGTTTACGAAGACAATGGTCGGTTTATGTATTACAAGCGATTTTATGGGGAACGGTACTGTCGTCTGGATCATACCTGTTGTTTCTCTTTGCTATGAATCTTGCGCCGCTGTCACATCCGGCACCCATTCGCGAGATAGGAACGGTGTTTGGAACAATGCTCGGCATTTTAAGAGTGTTCAAGTCGTAATACGCGCGCTCGGACTTGCTTCGCCTGTTGAATGGGAAGCGAAGCTGCCAGAGGGCCTGTTTAAGGTATCCTATTAGGGAATTACGAGAAAGCAAATAAGGATGCATGATTTAAAATAGATGCTCAGGGAACAGGATGTTTGCTCTGAGATTGCATCCTTGTTATCTACTTTTCATTCATTTTTATTATCGACGCGTGCTCCGTTTTCGTTTCGTGCTATTGCGTGAAGCTGCTGCTCTTGATCGTAGTTCGACATTTTTTCTTTTCATGCTTGGTTTTCTACTAGGTACGTTGCTTAAAAAAGCTTTTGGTCCCAAAAATGAACCGACCATCTTGATCGCCGGCCGCATCTGCTGGAACATGCCGAAAAATTGTTGAACCTTCCCCATCATAGACATGATTCCGTCAAAACCGCCGACTCGGGCAAACATCGATCTTTCACCTATTGATATAGGCGCTGTTAGAGAATCTTCTCCTGTGTTAATGTCATTTAAAGGCTCAGTTGCAGCAGGTAAAATTGCGCTTGTACGGGCTTTTTTTATTCTTTTCACTTCAAATCACTTTCCTTTCTCCATAATCTTGAATAATACTTTTTGACTACACTGTAAAATATGCATGGATGTCGTTCAATGACTGGATACTTGTTACGGAGACTTTTAATCTATGTGATTTGCCTATGAATATTTAAAATGATGGCAGCTCTTTAAACAGCAAAGAGACCCATCGATGGGTCTCTTAGGAAGCTAACTATAAATGTTCAGCAGCATCTGCCATAGAAGCCGAAATGGAGCTTATCGTCTTTTTTGTCGTCTTTTTTCTCATCTTTTTTGTCATCTTTTTTGTCATCATGTCGATCATTACGGCTAATTAAGCCGCAGTTACAAGCGAGAATTATTAATAAAATAAAAAGCACTAGAATTGTACTCGTTTGAGTGAACATCGTTCAATCCACCTCCTATTAAGTTGAGCTCTCTATAAGTTATGTTTGCTGGTAGAACTATGTTTGTATGTTTGTTACGATAACATATCTTATAGTTTGTTAGACTAGTGAACGGGAGGGGAGGGGAAATGGTATGAACGTGTTGGAGTACAATATCAAGGCTGGTTGTTTATCGAACCCTCTTACCGTAAAATTTTATAGTGCAACCGGCTGCTTTAGTTCTATCGATCGATACCCTGCAAGGGCAACATTCGTTGAACGCAAGCCGTCTTCGCCTGTAATCGGGACGGGTTGACCGCTATGGATAGCTTGGACAAATGCTTGAATCATATGGAAATCCATGTTGTCTCCCCAATAGTTCCATTGTCCTTTGCCGGCTTGCCGGCTGTACACCTCATTGACTTGGACAGTATGATCCAGCAAAGCGCCGCCTCCGGAGAGCTTGGGATCAACGAACCAGCCGCCTGGCGCAGTCCCCCGATTCGTTCCTTTAATTGCGACGATGCTGCCGATTTCTCCTCGTTCAATCGCTTTCTTCGCTTGTACAACCGCAGCTAAATATCGACAGGGGAAGGCGGTCATCAACTGTACCTGATTGTCGCGGCAAGCTTTAATCATCGCATGCATTTCATCTGTTTGAATGCCCAGCGGCTTTTTGCATAGCACATGCTTTCCTCTATTGGCAGCCTCGATAGTAATCTCGGCATGATGAACATTTTCTGAGCAAATGACGACGGCATCTATCTCTTGATCAAGCAACTGATGATAATCGCTGTAATAAGGAAGATGATGCTCGGCTACGAGAGCGCTGACTCTGCTTTCTACCGGATCGGCAATGCCTGCGAGCTCAACTTCGGGCAATCTCCTTAATGCTTCGAAATAGGAATATGCATGGCCATGCGCAAAGCTGATCATACCCACTTTAAGCTTCTTCATTTTTTTCCTCCTCGCTATTAGAGTTGAACAGGTTTGCCGGTACGTGCGCTCTCAAGCGCAGCATGCGCCAATTCAAGCGCTTTATACGCATCGCTCGCGGTTACGATTGCTTCTGATCCATCACGAATACAGCGGATAAAATGCTCGAGCTCAAGAGCATATGGACTTTTGAATGCAGGGCTTTCTGGGATGGATACAGCAGGGGCCGACACTCCGGAAGGATGCTTGTGGATTTGAAGCGAGCTGCTCTTCAAGCTGTTCGTCATGACGACGCCTTCGGTTCCGGCTATTTCAGCCTGAGCATGTTGGTCTGTCTGCGAATTATTTTAGCGAGTGCTTTCGGAAGCAGACGGGGACATCTTTCCAAGTGCATCTGCAAGAGAAAAGGCTGCAGTTCGCTAGGGCGCTGCTCTGCAGCACGCTGCTGCCGATCACGGAAATCTGTTATGCCTCGGGCTTTAATACGATACCGAATTTCGAGCGGTCCTTTAAACGAAGGTTTAACCTCGCGCCTCGTGAATATCGGAAAATATTTCGGACAAAGTGATCGGGACGGAGCTTAAAAAACGAGCAAAGGCTCTTCTGTGCAGATGACAGTAGGGCCTTTTTCCTTTATTTATACCTATTTATTCGCTTGTGCGCGCTCATATTTCATTCAACTTGGCCGCCTTGCAGCTTGCAAGTAGAAGCACGAACGACAAGCTCCGGTTCCAAGTAGACGATTTTGAGCGATTCCGGTTTATCTATAAGTTCAAGAATGGTAGCTGCGATAACCGATGTGATCGTCGCGATGGCTACGCCTACCACGGTCATAGGAACGCCGATGTCTTCCATTTGGGGCAGGTTGTCGTAGCTGACAACGGAAATATCCTGCGGGACGCGAAGCCCATGCTCGCCTATCGCCCGAAGGATGCCGCGAGTCAAATCGATGCCGCCGCTAATTACAGCTGTTGGTCGAGGCGTACGCTCAAGCATCGTTCGCGCGGCAATGTAACCGTCGTGAAACTCCAAGCCGTTCATCTGAAGCACTGCGTCATCCGAGGCTGGCAGCCCTAGAGAGTCTATTTCCTCCCGGAAAGCTTCGATCTTGACCGTCTGCAAAGGATCATGCGACTGCGGTTCCCCGATATACGCGATCTGCTTGTGACCGAGCCCCGCCAAGTGACGAACGGCAAGGCGAACCGCTTGACCCCGGTTTACGTCAACCGCGGAGTAAGGCGTATATCCGGCAGCGCCGTAAGTAAGAATCGGGATTTGCAGCGGATTTAAATGGTTGAAGCTGGAAATGCGATCCTGGTCTCCGAAGACGAGAATGGCGTCTACTTGGTAGCGGCGAAAAATTTCAACCGCCGATTCCAAATTGCTGATCGATAGCAAGGTGATGTAGCCAAAGTTCTCAAGCTGTTCATTAATTTTGGTAATGAGGGAGGAAAGCGCGGCGCGTTCGATGGATGGCCATACGACGCCGATCGCCCCGCTTCTACGAGAGACGAGACTTCGGGCTGCGATGTTGGGTTGATAGCCCATTTCCTTTGCGATGGCAAGAATATGCTGCTTTGTTTTGTTCTGGACGAGCGGGCTATCTCGCAGCGCCTTCGAGACAGTGGAGAAGCTAACGCCGGCCCGGTCTGCAATATCTTTAATCGTTACCATGAATTCCCTCCGGAAGGCACATATGCACGCACTCAATTATGTCGTTCACTTTATCACAGAATGTCTATTTTGCAAATGAAAGCGGTAAACATTTCGTATAGACAGGTAAGGAATATTCGGATATGATGAAAATAACAACGTTGTTAATTTGGGGTGGGAGTGGTTTGCTTATGTTTAATTTACAGGAAACGGTGTCAGTTGTGATCGGTGGCAATGGCGTACTGGGAAGTGCCATGGCATCTGCACTCGCCGAAGCGGGATCAAAGGTTGCTGTCGTTGGCCGGGATATGGCGAAGGCCGCATTGGTGTGCGAGCAAATAGAACGAAGCGGCGGTTCAGCTAGATCCTTCCAAGCGGATGCGACTAAGAAAAACGAGCTGGAATCGGTACTCGAGCAAGTGCTGCAATGGGGAGGACGCGTGGATACGCTAGTCAACGCCTCGGGAACGAACAGCACGACGCCTTTTTTTGAACTAGAGATGGATGAATGGGACCGGATTATGGACGTTAACTTAAAGAGCGTCGTGCTGGCAAGCCAAGTATTCGGAAAAAGAATGGTTGAACAGGGGAGCGGCGGCTCCATCATTAATATTTCATCGGTATCGTCCGCTCCGGCGCTTTCTCGGGTGTTCACTTATTCGGCATCCAAAGCGGGAGTCAACAGCGTCACACAATTTTTGGCACGCGAATTGGCCCCGCACAATATAAGAGTCAATGCCATTATTCCAGGCTTTTTCCCTGCTGAGCAAAATAAAAAGATTTTATCTCCGGATCGAATTGAATCGATTATGCGGCATACCCCGATGGATCGTTTCGGAGCTCCCGAAGAGCTCAAGGGAGCGGTTGTATACTTAGCCTCACCGCGCGCATCATCGTTTGTAACCGGTGCTTTTCTGCGGGTAGACGGCGGATTTGGAGCGATGACGATATGAGCGATATTTTAACACAGTTAGTTGAAAACATACCGCTTCCCAAGCTTGTGAAGATTCGCCAATCATTTGACGACACGATTCTAGAAGATCCGCTTGAACATCTCTCCGCACGGCTGCAAGCATCCGAATCGATGGCTGGCATTGCAACCGGTCATAAGGTTGCGGTCGCCGTCGGAAGCCGGGGCATTTCCCGAATCGATGAATTGACGAAGACGGTGATCGACGAGCTGAAGAGAATCGGCGCAGAGCCATTCATCGTGCCATGCATGGGAAGCCATGGAGGAGCGACAGCGGAAGGGCAGACGGAGGTGCTTGCCCATCTGGGCATTGACGAGCAGAGAATGGGCTGTCCCGTGCGCTCATCGATGGAAGTCGTTCTGCTAGAGCGTCTGCCGAACGACTTGCCGGTTTATTGTGACAAAATCGCTGCGACGGAGGCGGACGCAATCGTCGTCATCAACCGCATTAAGCCGCATACCGCTTTTCGCGGGGCGATTGAAAGCGGGATGTTCAAAATGATTTCGATCGGGCTAGGCAAGCAAAAGGGAGCGGAAGCGTGCCATCAGCTTGGGTTTAAGTATATGGCTGAGAATGTACCTGCAATGGCGAAGGTTATGATCGAGAAGCTCCCGATTAAGTTCGGCGTGGCGGTCGTCGAGAATGCTTATGACCAGATTTGCCGGATCGAGGTTCTTGGTACGGATATTATGGAAGAAAGGGAAAAGGAGCTGCTCATCGAAGCGAAAAGCCGCCTTCCCCAAATTCTTTTTACGGAGCTTGACGTGCTCGTGATCGATTATATCGGCAAGAACATCAGCGGCGATGGAGCCGATCCGAATATTACGGGAAGATACCCTACACCGTATGCGCATGGAGGCCCGGAGGTCAATAAGATGGTTGTTCTTGATCTTACGCCGGAATCCCAAGGGAATGCCAACGGCGTAGGCACGGCCGATTTCACGACGAGCAGGCTGGTTGGCAAGACGGATTGGCCGAGCACCTATGCAAATGGGCTTACATCAACGGTCTGTGCGCCAACGAAGCAGGCGACTACGCTTGCGAATGACCGTGATGCCATTAAGGCGGCTATCAAAACCTGCAACATTTTGGATTATACCGCGTGCAAGCTTGTCCGCATCCGCGATACGCTCCACCTTGGAACGATTGAAATTTCGGCAGCGCTGCTTGAGGAAGCAAAGATCAATCCGCGCATTGAAATATTGGAAGGACCTTACGAGTGGACGTTCGACGAGGAAGGATATTTGCCGAAATGAATGCGGATCCCAAAATTGTTATCGCAATTGATATCGGTACGACAAGCACGAAGACGCTGGCCGTCGATCTTGCAGGAAACATTCAAGGCAGCGAGTCGATCGAATATCCGCTGCATACGCCAAGTCCAGGTTATGCCGAACAGGACCCGGATGTGATCTATGAGGCTGTACTGGAAGGTGTAGAGAGCATTATGAGGAAAGGCGATTATTCGGCTGAAAATGTAGTTTGCGCTGCGTTCAGCTCCGCCAATCACAGCTTGATTCTGCTGGATGCCAGCGGGCTTCCGCTTACTCCAAGCATTACATGGGCAGACCTGCGCGCCGCCGTTCAGGCTGAGCGATTGCTCGCAGACGGCACCGGCTTGCCGATATATTCGCGGACGGGAACGCCGATCCACCCGATGTCGCCGCTCGTCAAGCTGATCTGGATGAGGGAAGAGCGTCCAGAACTTTTTTATTCTGCAAGCCATTTCGTTGGCATTAAGGAATATATTTTAAATAAGCTGTTCGGTGTTATGGTTATGGATCATTCTCTGGCGAGCGCAACTGGATTGTTTAACTTGGAGACGTTGGCATGGGACAAGGAAGCGCTGCTTCTGGCAGGGATCCGCGAGGAGCAGTTGCCAAGACTAGTTCCAACTACGGAACGATTGAATGGGTTGAAGCCTGAAGCTGCCGAGCGAATGGGACTTTCCGCAAATACCGCATTTATCGTCGGCGCGCAGGACGGTGTGCTTGCCAATCTCGGTATCGGAGCTGTGGAGGAAGGCGTGCTCGCCGTAACGATTGGCACAAGCGGGGCGGTACGATCCGCCGTAAGTCAGCCCGCCTTCGATCCGGCTGGGCGGCTGTTTTGCTACGCTTTGACGAGTAACCATTGGATTGTTGGCGGGCCTTCCAACAATGGCGCTATCGTAGCGAAATGGATTGCGGATCGGCTATACCCGGGCAAAGCGATTGAAGAGATTCTTCCGCTTGCTGCAGCTGTCCCTGCGGGAGCTAATGGACTGCTCTTTCTGCCGCTTTTATCGGGTGAACGGGCTCCTTTCTGGGATGCGCAGGCGAAGGGGGTTATGTTCGGACTGACGCTCTCGCACAATGAAACGGATATGCTTCGCGCTGCAATGGAAGGGGTCATGTTCCAAATTACGGCTATCGTTGCTTTAATGAAGCAAGCTGGGGAAAAGCCTAAGGAGGTTCGGGCATCCGGAGGTTTTGCGCGCTCAGCTTTATGGTGCCAGATGCTGGCCGATATGCTGGGGGTACCGGTAAGCGTGCCCGTATCCGTCGAAAGCTCGGGACTCGGAGCCGCTCAGCTGGGATTATACGCCATGGGAGGTTGCGAAGGCCCGCTGCTCAGGTGGAAGATGGATGAGGGCAGCCTCTATGTACCTGATTTGATGAATCATCAACTATACCAAAGACTATTGCCGCTATATTTAAGCTTATACGATCGGTTGAAAGAGCCGATGAGGGAAATTTCATTGCTTCAAAATACGTCGGTTGGATGACCTTAGCAGAAGGAGGGAGCAGTAACATGCATGATAAATACAGCAAGCTGCAAGCGATTTTAAAGGACATGGAATCCGTTGTGGTCGCGTTCTCTGGAGGCGTCGACAGCACTTTTCTTTTGGACACCGCAATCAAAACGCTTGGAAGCGAGCGTGTCTTGGCGGTTACGGCTGACTCGGAGACATATCCGTCGGAAGAGCTGGAGGAAGCCATCCAGCTGGCGAAGCGTCTTGGAGCAACACATAAAGTAATTGAAACGTCCGAGCTCCAAATACCTGGTTATAAAGAGAATAATGCGAACCGTTGTTATTTTTGCAAAAAAAGCCTGTTCGAGCATCTTGAACCGTTCATCAAGGACGGTGATTACCGCCATATCGTTTATGGGCTGATTGCGGATGACATGAATGAGCATAGGCCGGGAGTTCAGGCGGCGAAGGAACGCGGCGTGCGCGGCCCTTTGCAGGAAGCGGGTCTTTATAAAGAAGAAATCCGTGATCTATCCCGCGAGCACGGGCTTGCCACTTGGAATAAGCCGTCCTTCGCCTGTCTTTCCTCTCGGATCGCTTACGGCGAGACGATTACGATTGAGAAGCTGGGACGCGTCGGTGAAGCCGAGCGCTATATTCGCTCCCTTGGCTTCGGTCAAGTCAGGGTGAGAAGCCATGGCGATATCGCCAGAATCGAAGTGGAGCAAGGAGCGATGGAGCGGTTGATTAGCTTTGCATCGATCATCTCGGACCGCTTGAAGGAGCTGGGCTTCCTCTATGTGTCCATGGATCTCTCGGGTTATCGCAGCGGCAGCATGAATAAAGTGCTTGAACACGGAGGAGCGGCGATATGAACGAATTTGAGGATCTTGGTTTTTGCAAGCTGGATGTGGGGCGCAATGAGCGGACCGGGCATCCCGAGGTCGTTTTTGGACTGGGCAAAACAACCGAGCAGGTGGAAACGATTTTTTCCCGGCTTGTTGAGATTCATGGCAGGGCGCTTGTAACGCGTGCAACGCCCGAGATGGGCGAACGAGTAGTTGCAAAATTTACTGATGCCCGCTATGACGAAGCCTCTCGCCTTATCTCGCTAGGAAGGTCAACGCGAGTGCTTCCTGGCAAGGTAGCCGTCGTGACCGGCGGGACATCGGATATTCCAGTAGCGGAGGAAGCGGCTGGGACTGCGGAGTGGATGGGCTGCGAGGTTGATCGCATCTACGACGTCGGAGTCGCTGGCATCGATCGGCTGCTAAGCCAAAAGGAACGGATCAGGGAAGCATCCGTTGTCATTGGGGTCGCGGGCATGGAGGGAGCCTTGGTGAGCGTTGTTGGCGGACTTGTTCGCAGGCCGGTAATAGCTGTGCCGACCTCCGTAGGATACGGCGCGAATTTACAAGGCATAACGACGCTTCTTGCCATGATGACCTCCTGTGCAGCAGGCGTTACGGTAGTGAACATCGATAACGGATTTGGGGCAGGATTTCAAGCAGCAATGATTTTACAACTGGTAGCGGAGGGCACGTAGCATGAGGACGCTTTATTTGGATTGCATTTCAGGCATCGCAGGAGATATGGCTCTGTCCGCGCTGGTGGACCTTGGAGCAGACCCGACTTATATGATTAGCCATTTATCGAAGCTGCCAATCGATCCGTTCACCATGGAATTTATAGAGGTGGACCGGAGGGGCATCACAGCGAAATGGTTGAAGTTAGACTTTGTTAACAGCGATCATGTGGATGCTCATGTTCATCATCACCATGATCATGAACACGCTCATAGCCACAGTCACAGTTATGGGCATGATCACGATCATAGTCATGATTACGGTCATGATCTCAGTCATGATCACAGTCACGGTCACAGCCATGATCACAGTCACGGTCACAGCCATGATCACAGTCACGGTCACAGCCATGATCATAGTCACGATCATAGTCATGATCATAATCATCATCACAGCCACGATCATTCGCATGAGCATTCGCATGAGCATAGAAAAGCTTCCGACATCTTACGCATGATCGAACACTCAAGCCTGCCAGACCGAGTTAAATTGCGGAGTCTTTCCATTTTTCGTCTGATTGCCGAAGCAGAAGGCAAAATTCATGGCATGAACCCGGCTGACGTTCACTTTCACGAGGTCGGAGCTATGGACTCCATTTTAGACGTCATTGGCGTTTGTTTAGCGCTGGAGAGCCTCGATGTCGGCAAAATAATCGTTTCACCCGTGCCTACAGGAACCGGTAAGCTTCGCATGGCACATGGATTATATCCGATTCCGGCCCCTGCGACTGCGGAGCTGCTTCGAGGCGTACCGTTATCGCCGTTCACGGCTAAGGGTGAATTGACGACGCCGACCGGCGCCGGGATCGTCAAAGCGCTGGCAGCAGGCTTCGGCACTTTGCCCGCAGGTACGATTGATCGAATCGGCTACGGCGCAGGTACAAAGGATTTTGAGCATCCGAACGTTTTGCGCGCTATTTTGTATCAACAGGAGCAGAAAGAAAACAAAGAGACGATTGTCGTACTCGAAGCTCAAGTGGACGATTCAACGGGGGAAATGCTTGGTTATGCGATGGAAAAGCTATTCGAAGCCGGGGCGCTCGATGTGTACCATACGCCGGTCTATATGAAAAAAAACCGTCCGGGTGTCCTCGTCAGCGTGTTATGCCGACCAACTGATAGCGACCGATGCGAGGAAACGCTGCTTGCAGAAACGTCAACCTTCGGTGTGCGCCGAAGCGAGTGGCAGCGCAGGGCGCTGGAGCGCCGATGGATTCAAGTTGAAACGCCATACGGCACAGTAAGAGTAAAGCAGGCGATTGACGGAGAGCGGATCATTCGCCAATCACCGGAATTTGAGGATGCGGCTCATGCTGCCCGAACATTAGGGATACCTCTAGAAACCGTATATCGCGAAGTCTACAGACAGTTGAAAGAATAGGAGACTGGGAGTAGAGGGGATAACGTAATTTCGGCCAAAAATAACAACGTTGGTATAACGTTGCCTATATCCTGCCAAATGCTGCACATGTGCTTTCCGTACTATCGACAAAGCTGGCCTTTTAACATGATCAATGAAACTAATTCAAGGGGGAAAAAATAATGAATACCCAATCCGTTATAAGCTTGGCTGATCTTCGGCAAACGGTACAAAAATGGGCTCACAGCATGCCTGTCACAGATATGCATACGCATTTATACGCTCCCGAATTCGGGGATCTGCTTTTGTGGGGTATCGATGATCTGCTGACTTATCATTATTTGATTTCGGAATCGTTTAGATGGTCAGAGGATGAATACAGCCGCTTCTGGTCAATGACCAAGCGCGAGCAAGCGGATTGGATATGGAAGCAGCTATTCATTGACCATTCTCCGGTAAGCGAGGCGGCTACCGGATTCATCACCATCTTGAAGCGACTAGGATTCGACGTATCCTCGCGCAACCTGGACGATTACCGTCAAGCCTTGGCGAAGCGAACGGTGCATGAGCAAGTCGATACGGTGATGCAGATTGCGGGAATTGAAAAAATCGTCATGACAAACGACCCATTTGATGCTGTAGAACGGCCGGTCTGGTTGTCAGGCAATGGGAAGTCGGATCCCCGTTTTTTTGCGGCGCTTCGGGTTGACGCACTGCTTAATGATTGGCCTCACGCCGTAAACGAGCTGCAAAAGCTCGGGTATGACGTGCAAGCAGAGTGGACGGAGCGGACAAAAGAGGAGACCCGTCGTTTTCTGTCTGAATGGATTATTCGGATGGATGCTCTCTATCTTGCGGTGTCGATGCCGGGCGATTTTAAATACCCAGCCGATGATCATAGAAGCAAGATGATAGATGAAGTTATGATTCCCGTATGCCAGGAGCAGCAAATTCCGTTTGCGCTTATGATTGGTGTTCGCAGAAAAGTGAACCCGTCGCTGGGACTTGCTGGTGATATGAGCATGCGCTCAGACGTGTCTGCCGTTGAAGCGTTATGCCGACGTTATCCGGAGCAAAAGTTTCTTATCACTATGCTTGCAAGAGAGAATCAGCATGAATTAACGGTGCTTGCCCGCAAGTTCCGTAATTTGATGATCTTTGGCTGCTGGTGGTTTCTCCATATCGAGTCCATGGTTGAGGAAATGACTAGGATCCGCATAGAGCTTCTAGGCACTTCGGTCATTCCGCAGCATTCGGATTGTCGTGTCTTCGAGCAGCTGATCTATAAATGGGAGCATTCGAGGTCAATTATCGGGAACGTGCTGGCAGATAAATACGAGAAGCTGCATCATAGCGGCTGGGAAGTGACTGAGGAGGAAATCAAAAGAGATTTGGATGATATGTTGAATCGGAACTTCTGGCGTTTCCTCGGCAAAGATATTTCCTAATCGAATGAATAAGGTGCTTCAAATAATAAAAGGCGATTCTTACCGCGTAAAGCGGGGAATTGCCTTTTCTTGCATAAGGGAGATTTTTTAATTCCGAATATGCCTTCCATGCTTCATTAAACGCATAGATCCCTAGCTTCATTTGAGCATTTTGTAAGGGAGTACTATAATAGAAGCAAGCAATTGCCAAGTAAATTTATACTAATATTGGAGGAGAACTGACAATGACATATCCTACATATCAGCATTTGGAAAATTACGCTGCGCTGGCCGTACAGGTTGGCGTCAACGTTCAGCAAGGGCAGACGGTTGTCGTTATGGCTCCGATTACCGCCGCTCCATTGGTACGGCTTATTGCCTCCAAAGCTTATGAAGCCGGAGCGAAAAACGTGCATGTCGAATATAACGATGAGGAGCTAACCCGCATTAAGTACAAGCAGGCGCCGGAGGAAGCCTTCTTGGAGTACCCGATGTGGCGTGCCAAGGCATGGGAGGATTATGCAGATAAAGGTGCGGCGTTTATTACCATTTATTCGCCGAACCCGGATCTTCTGAACGACGTGGATCCGGCCCGGGTTGCGACAGCGACTAAGACGGCCTCTACTGCGATGAGCAGCTACCGCGGCGCCTTGATGAGCCATACCAACGCATGGACGCTTATCTCCTATGCAACGCCGGAATGGGCGTCGAAAGTATTTCCGGATGTATCGCAGGAAGAAGCGGTTCAGAAGCTGTGGGAGCGGATTGTCGATGCTACGCGCATCGGACTAGAAGATCCGATTCAAGCATGGAGAGAACATAATGCGAAGCTGCTCCAAATGGTTGAGGTGCTTAATGGCAAGCGCTACAAGCAGCTGCAATATGAGGCGCCAGGCACTAGCTTGACCGTTGAGCTGCCGGAAGGTCATATTTGGCTGGGCGGAGCCAAAGCGAACGCCAAAGGGGTGTTTTTTAACCCGAATATGCCGACGGAAGAAGTATTTACGATGCCCCATAGAGATGGTGTAAATGGTGTCGTTCGAAGCACGAAGCCTTTAAATTATAATGGCCAGGTTATTAACGGCTTCACCTTGACCTTCAAGGACGGCAAAGTGATCGATTACTCGGCTGAGCAAGGCTATGAGGCGCTGACTAATTTGCTGGGTACGGATGAAGGGGCTAGACATTTGGGCGAAATCGCGCTTGTTCCTCATGACTCGACAATATCAAACTCTAATGTGATTTTTATCAATACCTTATATGATGAGAACGCCTCTTGCCACCTTGCACTAGGTCAGGCGTATCCAGTTAACCTCACTGGCGGTACCAAAATGTCCCCTGAGGAGCTGCTCGCTCACGGTGCAAACAGAAGCCTTACGCATGAAGATTTTATGATCGGCTCGCCCGATATGAATATTGACGGCGTGATGCAGGATGGAACCCGCGAGCCTATTTTCCGCAATGGCAATTGGGCGATCTAGTTAAAGCAAAGGCTTTGGCTCATTCAGAATGATCTGCTTGGCCAATCAACAAAAACCAGCGCAATTGCGATTTCTAAATGGAATCCGCTGTTGCGCTGGTTTTTTTAATTCTTACATACTTGGATTAGAGTAGATGGGCATATCCAAATTACTGGAATTGTCGCAATCGGATTCATGTGAGGTTTGTGTCAGGAATGTGGATTATCCTAAAAAAATTAAACATTAAACCAAAAAAAAACGTATCACGTCAATAGGCTATATTACGTGATAATTGTAAATAGGCAAGGCGCACTATCAAATTTTAGAATCGGGGGAGAAAAAGATGAAGAAATTGATTCTGATCATGGTAATGTCATTATTCGCTATCAGCTTGGCTGCATGCGGAGGCAACAACGCACCAACGGAAGAAAGCAGTAATCCGACTACTGGCAACACAAGCACGGAGAAAAAAGAGGTTACGCTTAATTTTCAAATTCATACAGCAGATGAATCTTCGGTTCAATTGAAAGCGCTTCGTCAAATTGTAAAGGATTACACTGAGGCAAATCCTAACATCAAAATCGAAGTGGACGCGTTAAACAGCGACCAACAGAAATTGAAGTTGAAAACGCAAGCAGCTTCCAATGACATGCCGGATATTACTGTGGTGAATCCAGGGGCTCAAATGAAACCTTATGTTGATGGCGGCAAGCTTGCTCCGCTTGACGACATTTTGGACAAAGACGGCTTGCGTGATTCCTACCAACAAGGAATACTTGACTACTACACATTTGATGGCAAGACTTATGGATTGTCGGAAGCAAATGACATTGGTCTAATGTATTACAATAAAGATCTGTTCGCACAAGCGGGTCTCGAGATCCCGACTACTTTCGAAGAAATTGTAGAGGCTTCCAAAGTGCTTAAAGCTAAAGGAATCATTCCGATGGCAATTGGTGAGAAAGAGCCTTGGACAGGATCGTTCTTGTTCACAAACATCGTAATCCGTCTTGGCGGTGCTAGCTTCTTGCAAGACGTAATTGAAAAGAAAAAATCTTTCGACGACCCAGCATTTGTGAAGTCCGTTGAAAAAATGCAAGATCTCATTCAAGCAGGTGCATTCCAAGAAGGTGCAACATCATTCGACTATGAGCAAGGCGAGAATTTGTTCTTGACTGGCAAAGCTGCAATGTACTACATGGGTTCATGGGTAACTGCTTCTATCGAAGGATCTGAAGTTCAGGATAAAGTAGTCGCGAAACCATTCCCTACAGTAGATGGCAAAGGCGATCCAAATGAATTTATGCTTGGACCTGGTTCAGGTTATGTTATTTCCGCGGGTACGAAGCATATGGAAGAATCCAAAGCGTTCTTGCTTTACTACATGACTAACTATCCGAAAAAGATGTTTGACATGAAAGGTGCAGTTGGTCTTGCACAAATCGTAGACGGTGATTTCGCTGGCGCGGGTTACTCGCAAACAGCAATTGATGTTCTTGATATTTTCAAGTCAGTAAAAGGCGGCTCGATCGCGTTCGACAACTTGATTGATCCAAGCACGACTCAATATCACTTGAATTCGCTTCAAGGCATGTTCATTCAGAAGGTTAAACCTGAAGATATTGCTGCTGAGCACAAAAGTAATTTTGACATCAACAATCCTTAATCTACAAACCTAAAACATTAACTAAGGGAGCCTTCACGGTTCCCTTCCTTTATTCAATAAGCAGGCCAATGAAGCCTATGGCAACACGGAGGGATTACAATGAATATTTTGAAAGTTTCAAAAACAGCACTAGCGATCTTCATACTGCCGTGTCTTATCTTGTATGTGCTGATGGTGTTTGTTCCAATTATTGTATCCATGTTCTATTCTTTCTACCAATGGGACGGCATGAGCACGGCGAAATTTGTAGGACTTCACAACTTTGTTTCCATGCTTACGAAAGACCCGTTATTTTGGCCAGCGGTAAATCGGGGTTTGCTCTTCGCGCTAATATCGGCATGTGAAATTCCGTTTGCATTGTTTATAGGTATTCTACTTACAAGGTACCTTCGCAAACCGAACACTTTGGTTTCGATTTACTTTTTGCCCGTTATTTTGTCTGTTGTCGTAATCGGTCAGCTATGGCGTTCGATCTATAACCCAGCCGAATTTGGAGGCATGCTGAACAAGCTGCTTGTATCGGTAGGGCTGGAGAGCTGGACACATACTTGGCTGGCAGAACCTAAAATCGCGATCTATGCAATCTTTTTCGTCGCCTTGTGGCAGTATCTAGGCTACCATGTATTAATCCAATTTACAGGATTGCAGAATATTTCCAAGGAAATATATGAAGCATCACGTATCGACGGAGCAGAAGGCTTTAAAGCTGATCGTTACATTACCATTCCGTTAATGGCACCCGTACTTAAAATATCGCTTATACTAGCGGTTATCGGTTCACTTAATGCATTCGATATTGTTATGGTAATGACAGGCGGAGGACCAGGAAATTCAACCGAAGTTATTTCTACCCTCATGTATAACAAAACGTTCATGTCCTTCCAGTACGGCTACGGCAGCGCAATGTCCGTATTTTTAGTCGCAGAAGGCTTGGTCGCTACAATATTGCTTAATTTTGCCTTCAAACGCTCAGAGAATGCCGCATCTTAATAGTGCGGAACAGGAGGATGATACAAGTGAAAATCAAAAAAACGATTGTCCGGGCTTTTTTGGCCCTTCTAATAATAACACAAGTATATCCATTGCTATGGCTTGTGTTGTACTCCTTTAAGACTAACGAGGAAATATTATCAAGCACCTTCTTTGCCCTTCCACAAGTTATGAAATGGGAAAATTACACGAATGCATTCGTTAACGGCCACTACTTGCAATATTTGTGGAATAGCGTTATTGTGACAGGGGTATCGATGATTATCACATTGATACTCGGCGCCATGGTTTCCTATGCAATTGCCCGTTTCAAATGGAAAGCATCCAAAATCGTCATGCTTGTTTTCTTGGTCGGTATTATGATACCGACACAAGCGACGCTGATTCCGCTTGTTGTATTGTTTAATAAGCTGCATATTATGGACACGCATCTATCGCTTATTTTGCCTTATATCGCATTCTCTGTGCCAATGGCTGTCTTTATTTTGTCCGAATTTTATAAAGGAATTCCTCATGAGCTCGAAGAATCGGCAGCAATTGATGGGGCATCCATTTATCGGATTTTTACAAGCATTATTTTCCCAATTACAGTTCCGCCTTTGATGACTGTATCGATCGTAACGTTCATCACCATTTGGAACGAATACATTATGGCGGCTACTTTTATTTCTAGCTCTCATCTCAAAACATTGCCTTTCGGTATTTATAGCTTTGTCGGAAAATATACGACGAATTACGGTGCAATTGGTGCATACTTGATCTTAGGCGTTATTCCTGTACTGATCGTTTACTTCCTCCTTGCTGACAAAATTACGCAAGGCATGGTTGCAGGCGCGGTAAAAGGATGATCCATTGAGATCTGCCTTAAAATGGATTCAAGGGAGATAAAAGCATGAGGCGGGGCAAACAACGGTTTAATCGATTAGGTGTTCGTTTATTTCTATTGTTTGTCGGGAGCTCCTTTATCCTCATGCTTATGTTAACCATGCTGTATTACCAAAGATCGGCAATCCAAGTCAATGACAAAGTAGGAGACGTGGCATTAAAGAGCATGTCGCAAGCTAGCGGTCATGCCGAGCTGCTTCTGAAGGGTTATTCGATATTGGCGAAATCGATTGTCAGCAGTCCGGAGATCCAAACCTATGCGGCACGTGATCAAAAAGACATTCCTTCACTACAGGCTATTAGAGAGCGTACGATAACAAACGCCTTAGGCTCGATTTATTATTCGTGGGATGACATTATTGGCATCTACGTGATAACGGATACAGGAAAAGTGTACAGCTACGGAAGCCGAAATGCACAGGTGATTGACGTTGGCTATAAGGATTCCCTCTGGTACTATCAGATTAAGCAATCCAAAGGGGAGCCTATTTGGCTTGGCGTAAAGGAAAAATCAATTATTGATCAAATTGAACAAAGATCTGTATTCGCATTCGGAAGCCAATTGGTGGACTACACCAATCAGAAGTCGATGGGCATCATACTTGTCGAGATGGAGCCAAAGGCTCTTAATGACATCATGAAAAATTTGGAGTTGTCCAATAATAGCGAATCATTTCTCTTGAACAGCGATAAGGCGTTACTGGCTCATAATAAGCCAGATCACATTGCAACTTCTATTGCGCGTGATATTGCGGATAAACATGACAGCAAGCCTGTTCAGATCATTGACAATGATCGTTATTTAATCGTTAATGGCATGCTGAACAGCAAGGGACTGCAGCTCTTGAGCATAACGCCCAGATCGGATCTCGCTTTTGAGCTCAATCAGACGAAGCAATTTCTTCTCATGATTTTTATGCTGCTGATTTTCTTGTCAATCTTATTGGCATTGTTTGTATCGAGATCGGTTTCCTTGCCGATAAGCCAAATGATTCGTCAAATGAAGCAGGTTGAGCGTGGGGATTTTAATGGTATGATGGAAGTAAAGTCATTCGAGGAAATTAGGGAAATGGCTCAAAGATTTAACCGAATGGTTGATCGGATCAATGGTTTGATAGATCGTATTCGAGCGATATCCGCGAGTGAGAAGAATGTACAGCTTCAAGTTCTGCAAGCACAAGTGAATCCTCATTTTTTGTATAACACGTTGGATATGATTTACTGGATGCTGGAGGAGAAGGAAGAAGAAACGCTTAGCGAGGTTGTCCTTTCCCTTTCTGAAATATTTAGATATAGCAGCAACTGGGAGCATTCATCAAGTGTAAAGCTCCACGAAGAACTCGAACAAATTAAAAACTACGCACTCATTTGCCAAACACGAATGAGTCATCGATTAGAAATTAAAATAGAGATCGATCTCATTTGGCATGAAATAAAGCTCCCGAAGATGATTTTACAGCCGATTGTTGAGAACGCTATCGTTCACGGTCTGGACGAGAAGGACTCGGATGAAGCTGGAGTTGTCCTTATTACATCCAATTTTGATGCTGGGAATCTCTATATTCATATTGAGGATAATGGTGTTGGCATGGAGCAGGACAAGCTTCGGTCACTATTATCCTTACTCCATATCAAGTCTGAGAAGGAGCGCACGTTTGAGAGGAAGACGGCGAACGGGCTCGAGGAAATCCCTGAAGGGCAAGCAGAAGATTTAATCTCCATTGACTTGCAGCGGGAATCCGATACGGGGATTGGGCTGTCTAACGTACACCGACGACTTTTGCTTTGGTATGGACCAGCTTATGGCGTGCAAATCCGCAGCACATTTGGAGAGGGAACGCGAGTATCCATTGTCGTTCCCGCTATTTTGGAGGAGGAGCATTCATGAATATTTTGATCGTGGATGACGAGAAACCGATATGTGACGGTGTGAAACGGACCATTCTCTCCTCCTTTCCGGATGCTTCGATTTTAGTCGCAGGAAACGGGAAGGAAGCGCTGGATCTACTCTCCAAATCACCGGTTGATATCGTCATTATGGACATCAAGATGCCGAAGATGAACGGATTAATGCTTCTGGCAGCAGGCAGGGAATTGGATCAACGTATTAAGTGGATCATCATTTCAGCCCATGCCGATTTCTACTATGCACAGGAAGCGCTCAGGCAAGGAGCCTCCGACTATATGCTTAAACCGATCGGGAAGCAAAAATTGATAGCGCTTATTACAAGATTGCAGGCCGAAATGATTAAGGAGCAAGAAAGATTATCTGCAAAAGAGTTGTTGGAGCTCGAAGAAAAGGCAACAAAGTCAACCCAACTGTTAAAGGATAGCGACAAAGCATCAACAGGAATGATCGACACAGCCATTCAATATATTCATGAGCATTTTCATGAAAATGTGTCGCTCGATAAAATCGCTGCGGCCGTTTTTTTAAATCCAACTTATTTCAGCCTGCTGTTCAAACAAAAAGTCGGTGCTGGTTATAAGGAATACATTACTCAGCTAAGAATGGAAAAAGCCAAGGCATTGCTGCGAGATACAAATCTTAAAGTATCGGATATTGCGGTGCAGGTTGGCTTTAATGATATGCGTCATTTCACGCAGGTGTTCCGAAAATCATGTCAGGAAACACCAACCGAATATCGAATGTCAGAGTCTCAGAAGACTGATCGCACATCACTTTAATTGTAGGTGTGAATCGGGATATAGCAAGCTTAAACCGCCATGCGCATATGGCGGTTTTTTTCTGTTTAGCATCATGGCTGGATGGCAAAGAGGATAAGGCTTCCGCGCGCTGCAAGCGCAAATAAATCCGCATTTTTTGCTGAATACATTAAACTATATAAAGTGGATAGCTATTTAGAACTTAACCTGTCCTATTTTATTCGAAACGGGGTTCTAGGAGGAGTTTCGGTTATTCATAACGGAATTGTCCAACTATTCTCGTTTATGGCTAAATAAAAAAAGGGCTTGCTCGTTTATGATAAAGCTAACGAAGACATCGCGAGAGGGTTTTATCGCAGATTGTCGAATTGAAACGAGAGGCTTCCAAATGCTGTAATTGCTAGACAGGCTCTGAAAATTTAGCTGAAGGGGTCCTTATGCAAAAAAATTTACGCATGTCCACGATACTTAGACTTTTCTTCATTTTAGTCGTCATCGTACCGGTCATATTAATTTGCGCGGTCATTTTGAACATCTATGAGCGGGATATCCTTCAACAAAATACGGGACGGTCGCTTCAGACCTCGCAAGCGGTAGCCTATTCCGTTAGTCAGGAAATTAACCGGATGGCGGGTCTATTTGCTTCAATCGGGGTGGATCAGGATGTCATATTATCGGTGTTTGACGTCCATCACAAGGTGGGCATTGAGAAGCAATTAGCCAGCAATAAGCTGAAAATATTGATCGAGAAGTATACGGCGTCAGTCTCTGGCCGAGTCTTATCGGTCAACTTCTTTTTTGATAACGGCAAATCGTACTCCTATTTAAAAAATATGATGATCGAAGAGTCGAACATCCGTCAGCAGAAATGGTATCACGATACGACGAGCACGCCTAACATCGTCCGTTTCTTAGGCATGCTCCCGAATATGCTGTATGGCAATTATAATCCGTATTTTATGGCCGCTGCGTTGTCCCCGAGCGACCCTAACCCTTTTTCTAAACTAGAGATGATTTTGTTTACGTTTGAGAGCGGCGCTTTCGATCGTATTTTGCAATCCCGTGATAATTCCGAATCGGTTCTGCACATCGTAAGCGAGAAAGGTGAAATTATCGCATCCAATACGATTGTGGATAGAGGCAGCTTGATTCCTGGCAATTGGAAAACGAAGATCGGTCATGAGGAGAAGGGCTCTTTCGTCGATGATACAGAGGGCAAGCGCAAATTAATAACGTATGCTAGAGTGGATAATTCGAATTGGTATATTGTGCAAATGCTTCCTTATAAGGATTTGCTCGAAAATTACAGAAGCGTTAATTCGTTTGTATGGTTTCTTGCGATTTTGATCATTTTGTCGTTTGTGCTCGTTTCCTTCTATCTCGTATCCAATGTCACGGAGCCGATCAGCGCGCTGCTCCGTCAAATGGTCCGCGTTACCGGCGGTGACTTAAATGCAAGATATACCGGTTCGGGAAGCTTGGAAATGGTGCGGCTTGGCCATTCCTTTAATTTAATGACGGAACAGGTTAAGGAGCTGATTGATCAGCATGAGCAGCAGGAGATCGAGAAGCGCAAAGCCGAATTTGCCGCTCTTCAGTCCCAAATCAACCCTCATTTTCTGATCAATACGTTAAATTCGATCAAGTACATGGCTTTAATCAGCAAAGCAGACAATATCCGCAATATGACGCATGCCTTAACCCGTTTGCTCGCCTCTTCGTTTAATCGCGGCGGTCTGCTCACAACGATAGAGGAAGAAGTCGACCACCTGAAGCATTATTTATATATTATGGAGATTCGATTCGGAAGGTCGATTCAGACGGATTGGGATATCGACAGCAACATTTCCCGCCATTATTTGCTCAAGCTGCTGCTGCAGCCTATTTTGGAGAACAGTATTATCCATGGACTGAAAGAAATCGATTATCCAGGAAAAATCGATGTTGCCATTCATGCGGCAGATGACGATTTGATCATTACGATCGCAGACAACGGGGCGGGCATGCCAGATGAGCTGATTGCTCAAGAACAGGAAAAATCGCCTAGCTATGCTTTTAGCGGGATGGGGAATCGAAATGTGCATCGTCGCATTCAACTGCATTATGGCGATCGTTACGGTTTGCAATATGAGCCCAATTATCCGCATGGCACGAAGGTGAGAATACGGCTGCCTTTAATTATTGAACCGGATGAGGAGGAAATGGCGGACATTCCTTTTAGGAAGTAAGCAAGAGTTGGGCTGGTGGATGAGTGGAAAATGATGCATAAAAGATCATGTATGAACCAAAAAGGTCATATCGCTTTGTCTATTTACCGTGTAAGATGGCAAATAGAGCGCTGAAAGCGCCAACAAGTCTAATCATATTTAAGCATCATAGGGAGATAAATGAATGAGATTGAGAAAAGGAGTAGGTTCCGCCTTAGTCATCAGCCTTATTTTTATAAGCCTGCTTGCCGGTTACATCGGCTATAACAAAATCGAAATCAATAATAAGGTTAATTCATTTGGCTCACATGATACACGATCAAAAAAGGCATCCAATCATAATCAGCCGGTCAAAATAAAATTAGGAATATGGGAATCCAAGACGGATATTGCCTTCTGGACGGAAAAGGTAAAGGAATATTCGGTTGTTAAACCGAATGTAACGGTCGAAGTAGAAACGATTCCGGATAACAGCGGTCAATATTTAAAGGTGCGATTGGCGGCAAATGATTTGCCCGACTTGTTCTATTTGAAACCAGGCCATCTCACGACCTATAAAGATTCACTCCTATCGCTGGATAAATTGAATGCGACGGGCAGAAATCGGTACCCGGCCAGGCTGGATGGGCATATACTCGGTTTGCCGCTTGTGTCCTTCTCGGAATACGTCTATTATCACCCTAGTATTTTTAAAGAGGCTGGCGTAGAGGTGCCGCAAACCTATGACGAGTTTATGGCTGTATTGAAGAAAATCAAATCACATGGCCAATATATACCGATTGCGATCGGGGGGAAGGACGACTGGACCTTTTATCCCTTTATCGAATTCGGCCCTCCTATATTGACGGAGGATGAGCAATATTTGGCTAATCTTGCGAAAATTAAAAGGCCGTTCGGAGCGGGCTCGGGCTTCGAGAAAGCAGCGAATATGCTGAGGATCATATCAGAAAACAAGCTTGCAGGAGAAGATGCGCTAGCGATCGGGTTCGACCAAGCGACGCAATTGTTTCAAACGGGCAAAGCAGCGATGATTGCTCTAGGGCAATGGTATTATACCGATCATATGTCGAAGGTGAATTCGGAAGATGCGGATATCGATGCCTTCGCCTTGCCTTGGAGAGCAACGACTAATGAGTCGCTGCAAGCTGTCACCATGCCCGATCAATATTTGGCGATCAACAAAAATTCCAAAAACACGGAAGAGACGATAGCATTTCTGGAATGGATGTTCAGCCGAGATGTTTATCAACAATATATTAACTATTCTCAGAACTCTTCCACCTTGAATGATGTGACAGCTCATCTGCCCTTCTTTAATGAGGTGAACAACCGGCATCCCTTCAATCCGTTTATGTATCAAGGGTCGGATGAGAAATTTGTGAAGCTGAAAAACGCAGCGCAATATGACGAGAAGAAGATGGCGCAGCAAATTTTTGCAGGCGCTTCCGTAGCTGATATTCTCAGTAAATTGAATGAAAATTGGAGTAAGGCGGTTGAATACGTCGAGAGCAACAATATCCATTTTCCATTATATTTTGACAGGTGATATCAAAAAGGGGGAAATATGATGGCGAAATACCAAGCTTTCATTATTGACGACGAACCTTTAGCTAGATTGGCACTACGGGAGTATATTTCATTAGCTTCAACGGACATCGAAATTGCCGGGGAAGCCGGTGATGGGGAAGAGGCGTTAACGCTGCTGCGGGAACGTCAGGATATCGACATCATTTTAGCCGATATACAAATGCCGAGGATGAACGGAGTGGAGCTGCTGAAAGCGCTCCGTGATGCTTCATTATCCCGCGAGCCGCTGGTCATTATGCTCAGCGCGTACGGCGATTACGGTTATGTGAGGGATTCGTTTGTTCTTGGCGCCTTCGATTATATGCTTAAAGCGAAATTGGACGAAGCGTATATCGCGCCTGTGCTGCACAAGACGATAGCGGAATTAAACCGGCGGCAAAGCACTGCAGCTGCAGCATCCCCCGCTCAGGATGAAGAGGAAACGGTGTGCGCAATCCTTCACCGGCTTTCCTTATCGCATGCTTCAAATCTACCTTCATACGAGCATGATGAGGAGCTTAGGCAAGGATTGGAATTTGTCAGAAATCATTTGGGAGAGAAAAATCAAGAGGTAGCGCTTATCCGATTATCGGAGGTTGTACCCTTCGAGCATGTTCACCGCATGGTGCTGCAGACGATACGAACGGTGACCAATAGAGACCGGAATGAAGGGGTATGCCGCGTATGCCGCCAAGATGATCGCCATTACACTTTATTTTTTACGTTTCCCGAGCAGTGCAGCACACTAGCAATACGAAGGCTGACCCAAAGCGTATTAACCGATGTGAAAATAAGGCTGCGCCAGTTTTTGAATCTTAATCTATCGATTGGAATCAGCGATGTCGCAAGCGGCGTCATGCAATGGAACCGGTTGTTCAGACAAGCTGAACGGCTGTCTATTCTTAGCTACTATCATGGTTATGATCGTTTATTATATCCAGAGGCGGAGCTGCCGTATCGAATAGAGGAGGACGATTGGAAGGAGGAGTGGGCGTCATTTAAGCCGGAGCTGCTGCAAGCTTTAAAGGAAGCAGAACCTTCGCTTTGGAAGCAGCGGCTGCAGCAAGGCTTAGAGCGGCTGGTCGAGCGGTTTCCCTCTTCGCCCGATGATATCAAGTCAGCGCTGAGTGACCTAATATGGGAGCTGGGATCGCTCATGCACCAAAATGGCGTATCCTGGGAAAAGTTCCATGAGCAGTTTCCGCATCCGATGGAGCATGTTCGGAATTTGGAAACTTGGGAAGAGACCATTCATTGGGTTGAGCTGTTTTTGGAGAAGCTGCATGAGAAATTGCATCCCAAATCACCATCCACAGCTGGCTGGCTTAGCCCGGTTGTCGCGAGAGCGAAGTCGATTCTTGAGAATCATTTTGACGAGGATATTCATCTTTCCAATATTAGCGAGATGGTCGGCGTCAGCGAGAGCTATTTAAGCAAGCAGTTCGCAAAAGAGACCGGTGTTAACTTCATTTCTTATTTGACGAATTTGAGAATTGAGAAAGCGAAGGAAGGTCTAGAAAACGGCTTGAAAATATATGATGTCGCGGAAAAAGTAGGGTACGTCAACCCTGAGCATTTCAGCAGGATTTTCAAGAAAGTTACCGGACTTAGCCGGCGAATATGAAGTCAAGCTGAAGTTTAACGAGGCGCCGACAAGGTTTGGTTTAGTCTATCGTTATGTGGACAGCAGCAATTACAATGTCATCCAATACGATACGAGCAGCTGGGGCTGGGATTCCGTGAAGGGCGGCGTAGAAACCTACGGCAATATTGCTTCTTCGAGTCCAGCCTTTGAAGCAGGCAAGCAATATACGTTTAAGCTCCATTATGTGAAGGACAGCGTGGAATTGTTCATTGACGGCAACAGCGTTCTAAGCACCAGCTTGCCGAGCGTGCCTACTGGCGCCCCAAAGGATGCCCATGGCAGAGATCCATATGTGTGGTTGAACTGGCCGGTGAATGATTATAAGGATTCGAGACTTATGCTGGGCAAGGGGGAAGTGCTAACCCCCGGTGCTCATAATATTTCAGGTGTTGTATCCAATCCAATGGGGCATGCGGAGCTATCCAAAATTGCGTTATTCGCCATTGCCGATTATACATGGAACGTGGATGATTTCAACAGCGATGAGAGCTGGCGGAATTCCTTCGATTACGTTGCACCGGAGGCTGCTTCCGAGCTGAATGCGGTTGCCTACCATATGAGCGATCCGTCGCCAAGCGGGCATGGATTGCAGGTGGGGGAGTCGGAAAATGTAAAGGCCGAGCTTGAGCAGTTTCTTAGCCGGTTTGCGAATGAGCAATCCGTTGAAGCGGTCGGGCAGACCTTGATTGCCGAATTTGATCATGTGCTGAAGGCCATCGCAAAGTTTAAAGAAAAAAGTCAAAATCCGGGTATGCTGGAGGAGATTGACCCATGGCTGAGCAGCCTGCGCTATGTTGTGGAGTCAAGCAAATACGCGGCTCAATCAGCAATTGCGCTTCAACAGGGAGAGGTTGGCTCCGCATGGGAAGGACTCGCTAAAGCGACAAATGCGCTGTCTGAGTCGAAGAAGATTAAGATCAAAAAGTTAAACTCTCCCGATGTTACAGTAGAGGCGGGTGCGAAACGGCTCGTTCCTTTTGCCGAACAATTAATTAGCAAGCTGGATGCGCAAATTTATACATCGATTGACCCTGAATTTGTTATTCCGCTTCCGATGAGCTCGTACGGCTCGCCAGCGGGACTGAATCGAATGATTGATGGAGACATCAGCACGTCTATTTATTTCCAAACGCTGCAAAAAAACGGCGACTGGTACGGGATCGATTTTGGCAAAACGATTAAGGTTTACGATGTTGCGATCACGCAAGGCAGAACCGACACGGATCATGATATTTTCCAGAGGGGTATTCTTGAATATTCCAATGACAAGCAATCCTGGACGGCAATCGGAGAGGAAAGATCAGGCTTTAAAATCGTTGCTGGCGGACTCGATTTGGAAGCGAGATACGTCAGATACCGTTTGACGCATGCGGGAACTCCCGGCGGAAAGCCCGACTTGTGGACAGCGATCAGAGAATTTACGGTTAATGCGGATAAAGGAAAAGCAGCGATCTATACGAATGTGGAGGAGCTGAAGCAAACCGCTGTCATGGCTGCTAATGCATCCGCTGAGCTAAATGGCATAGGCCAAATGACGCTGGAGCCTTCCCAATACGTAGGGATTAAACTGCCGTCTATTGTGAAAATATCCGATATTTCTCTCGAAAGCACAGCGCAACAAGCTGTGCTTGAATCCTCGGAAAATGGCGTTGAATGGCAAGCGGTAACCGATGGAGGACCGTATAGCAAAGCCGCATATATCCGATTAATAAACAAAGGGAATGATCCTATTCCATTTGATTTGAGCCGATTAACGATGAGGATGAATACGTATTCCGAGCCTGTCGTCACTCATAATTACGAGAGCGTCTATCAAGGAGCGCTTCAGGATATTTTTAACGGGAAGCTGGAGAGCAAGGTTTGGTTTGGCGGTGAGCAAAGGCTTGGCAAATATGTTCAAGTCGACCTGGGCGGCATTATTAATGTACAAAACGCAGCTGTTGTTATCGGAGACGGTGAAGGGGATTATTTTCGGAAAGGCGATCTTCAGCTGTCCTTAGATGGTCAAAACTGGGAAACGATTCATAGCTTTAACAATCCGAATGATCGGAGTCTGAATTTCCCTGAGCATGAGGTTCCATTCCGATTTAAGAGAGTTCAGGTGGATAACAAGCCAGCTCGGTACATCAGGCTGATCTCTACCGTAAACGACGCTACTTGGCTTGCTCTAAATGAAATCCTTGTCAATGAAGGCTTGCCAAACACAACAAAGGATAACCCTTCTATTCAAGCAAGCCCGCAGGGTCCGCTCGGAAATGAAGCGGATTATGCCATCGACCATAGGCTGTCAACCTTCTATACACCAGTGGCGCAGTCGGAATCGGGAATTCTGAATTACAAGATCTCGAATGAAACAGAGCTAAGCAAAGTCATTATTATGCAAAGCCCGCTTGGCATTTCGAATGCGGAGGTTTCGATAAGAGACCTGAAGGGTTGGCATCAAGCGGGGGTGTTATCACAGTCGTACAACGTTATTGACACGTCCAAATACGCGAATGTGCTGGAGGTTAAGCTTGCTTGGGACGGAGCAGTAAAGCCGAAGATTCATGAAATGATACCTGTGAAGAGGGATGGCGGAGTTGTGGTTCCCGAAGGGGCGTATTCGGAGTTAACGGGTGACGCGTCTGTCGCAGGAGGCCAGTCATTCGGCTTGAAGCTTGGCTTAAAGAGCGTGACGGAAAGCGTCTATGCGCTTGACGTTACGCTGGATTATGACGCGAGTACGCTTGAATGGGTGTCCTCGAAGTCGCTGAAAGAAGGAGTGACGCTGCTGCAAGCGGCGAAGCATACTTCGGGTCAAATCAGGCTTCTAATGGTCAGCGAAGGACCAACGAAAGCGATTACTAGCAATGTACAGCTATTAGAGCTGACGTTTAAAGCAAAGACAGTGACTCAGACGACTGAAAGCAGCATAAAGGTATCTAAAATGATGATGGGCAATGACCTGGGAACGGAGACGGAAGCGGCACCTTCAACCTTCCGTATTCAAGTAACGTCGGTACCTGCAGGCATTCCTGGTGACGTGAACAATGATGGCAAAGTGTCGATTGGCGATCTCGCCATTGTAGCCGCAAATTACGGCAAAGACACAAGCAGTCCGGACTGGGAGCAAGTAAAGCATGCCGATTTAACAAACGACGGTATGATCAATATTGACGATTTGGCGCTGGCTGCGCGGAGGATTTTAGAGTAAAAGGCTAGGAAGCGAGGGAAGTGTCTCAAAAGGACTAAACTCGCTAGAGAAGTAGTTCGGATTGAATAAAAAAGTGAAATGATGGCGGTGCAGGGGCTATTCCTGTACCGCCATCTTCCCTTCAATACCCTAGTATCTCCGAGCGATATCTGCAAGACGCCTTGCTCCATCTCGCAATTGCCCCTCATTGACAAACGAATAGCTGAAACGTATCCATGATCGCATTTCTCTGAGCGGATCACAGATAATACCGGGAATAAAAGAGATTGACTGCCGGATGCTTTCGTTCAAAAGCTCTTCCACAGGAAGCGCTTCGGGAAGCTTCAGCCACAAATTAAAGCCACCTTTTGGACTGGCCCAGCTCCATCCGGTAACAGACAGTTCCTCCTCAACAATTTCTTTTCTGATTTGGAGAGCGATGCGCAGCTTATCTAAGTGTTGTGTCATCCGTTCTGACTCGAAATAATGCAAAAATATTTTCTGATTGACCAGCGGAGTGCCGTTGTCAGCCAAAGATTTTGCGATAATTAGCGGCTTTATGACAGACTGACGACCGATGACGGCACAAATGCGCAGACCAGGCGATATATATTTACTGAAGCTGCGGAGATACACAACCCACCCATCTGTATCGTATGAGAAAAAGGGCTGAGGAGGCGGCTGATCAAAATACATTTCGTGAATCGCATCATCTTCTATCAGCAAACAGCGGTAACGTTCAGCCAGTTCAACAAGCAGCTTACGCTGGGCAGCAGGAACCGTATATCCTGTCGGGTTATGAAAGGTAGGATTCATATAAAAAATACGGGGGCGATATTGTTTCATGAGCATTTCAACTTTCTCCAAATCATAGCCGCTCGGGTAAATGTCGACAGGGAGAAACCGTGCCCCTTGCTGGCGGAAAATATCGAGCGCAGCGCTATAAGTAGGTCTCTCTACCAAGATGTAATCCATGGGTTTAATGTAGACTCTGGCTATTAAGTCAATCGCTTGTTGTCCGCCAGTCGTAATGAGCAAATCGCTTTCTGTCAGTTGAAGACTGTGATTTCGCATCAAGTAGCGGGAAAGGAACTCACGAAGCTCTTCATCCCCTTGTACACTAGAGTACGTTCCCATTAATTTTGGATAAATATCAAAAACTTTTTTCACATATTCGGATAGATATAGATTCGGCAGCAAATTCGGATCAATGAGCGATTGGGAGAATTGATAAGTAACAGGTATCTGTTGAATTTCTGACAAGGAATTTTTGAGCAAGCTGGAAGAGGCTTGAGGGCTAATGTCCATAGGTTCGGATATAGCCTCTTTCGGATTGTCTGGACTTACATAATAACCTGATTTCTCCTTAACATAGACCTTCTCGTTTTGTTTCAATAACTGATAGGCTCGAAATACCGTTAGCCGATGTATCTTGAGATCTTGGGCGAGCAGCCTGATTGAAGGGAGCTTGTCATGAGCTTTCAACTCTCCACGCTCTATCTTGGTCATTATATAATCGTATGCTTCTCTGAAAAGCAGCTTGGTAACATGCGTGGATGATTGTACCTTCTTCATTATTTCTCCTCCCCCTTAGCGTTTATTATATATCATGCTTCGGCCATCTGTTCTGCTATTATACATCTGTTCTATTCATTGCGTTGTATGATACGTAGCAAGAGGGGGGAGCATCCATGATTTTTATCAATTACTTGCTCATATGTTTCATTTTTGGCACGACTTTTTTGGCCATAAAGATAGGGGTTGACGCTTCCACGCCGCCGTTCTTCTCAGCGGGAATAAGGTTCTTTGCTGCGGGTCTGCTACTGTTTCTTTGGCTGGTATGGAAGAAAAAAGCAAGCTTATCTCTGTTCATTCGCAAAGAAATGTTACTGACTGGAATAGGTCTGACGTTCGGTACATTCGCGACTCTGTACTGGGCCGAGCAATATGTCTCATCCGGTATCGCTGCCGTTTTATCAGCTACGGCACCTATGATCATTCTCGTGCTGCAAGTTCTTGTCATGCGGCAGAAGGCGTCAGCACGCTCCGTATTCGGATGTATGGTTGGATTCGCAGGAATCGTCATATTGCTGCTTCCTCGCCTGACCTTGGGACATGATATATGGTGGATTAACGGCTGCATCGCTATTTTATTCGGACAACTCTTTTATGCATCAGGCACCCTATATTCCAAACAAGTCATTCAACGTTTCCCGCAAGCATCGCCTATTGCCCTAAACGCGGTTCAGATGATTTGGGGAGGACTGCTGCTTCTTATTCTGTCATCGGTAACAGAACAAGTGGACGTCCAGAGCATGTTAACGACAAAAGCAATCGGGTCATTACTCTACTTGATTGTTATCGGTTCAATGGTAGGACACAGTCTTTTCTATTGGCTGATTGCCAAAACAAATCCCATCTTTCCGGCTACTTGGCTCTATATTTCACCGACAATTGCCCTCATACTTGGGGTTCTATTATACGGGGAGACCATTACCTGGTTGTCGATAATAGGAGTGTTTACTATTATCGCTGGAACGATTTGCGCCAATCTGGACAGCTTGAAGCTATTGATTCATAAGAGGAGAACATGTTAGAGGGTCTGTCAATCCCTTTAAAAAATAATCCCGCAAGGAACATCATCTCGAATAGATGAGTCCTGCGGGATTTTTGTTGCGGCTCTAGTTGATTAGGATGTTAAGCGATTACCATCCAATTGTAACTGTAGCAACTCCGCTTGCTGGAGTAACGAATGTCTTATTCGCTCCGCCTTGGAAAGTGACTGTCGAACCATTTTTCTTGAAGTACTTGTATTCTAAAGTCGTATTTGCTGGTACACTCACATCAAAGTACCAAGTTGGGTAAGAATAGATGACTTGATTGTACATTGGGCCAATCGCATTATTCGTATCCCATCCGCCAAGTTCTGCTACATTTCCAGCAAGATAAATGGCTTCGCCAGGGACAGTTGTAGCGTTGTTTACTACGAAACGAACGGTTACCTGAGTGCCTGTAAGCACGTTGTAGCTAGCAACAGCATTGCTGTCTACAGACGCTGCTGTACGGATCATCACATTGTATTTGCCCGCTGCTACGCTTGGAACGATAACATTAATTTGTGTATCTTCCCATGAAGTGATATTAGCGCCAGTTACAGCAGTTGTTCCGAAAAATACGGTTCCTTTTGTTGCGCCAAAGCCTGTTCCGTCGATTGTTACAGTGTTTCCTGCTTTGCCCATTTCTGGACCGAAGTTTCCGATTTGAGCAGGAGATGCTGCTGTGTATTGCCATACGCCAACTGCGCCTGCAGCAAGCGAGAAGGTATTAACTGCACCACCGCTTGCAGCTGTTATGCTGTTGCCGTTCAGCGTTCCGCCAAGAACATCGGCATACGTGCCTGCTGCCAAAGAAGTAAGCAATCCGTTGATGGAAGCACTTGAGCCGCCACGGTTAATAGCAACTACAGCAACATTGTTGCCGAATTTGCGCTCATAAACATATACATCGTTGTTGATCCAGCGCTGCTGCGTCGAACCATAAGCCATTGCGGGGTTCGATTTGCGAAGCGGTGCCAGCTTACTAATGACATTGTATGCCGTTGTTGTTTTGCTGAAGGAATTCATCATGCCGCGATTGTTAGGATCGCCATTGCCTGTCAAATATTGTTCTGTACCGTAGTAAATACCAGGAACGCCGCGTGAAGTTAGAGTGAATGCAAGCGCTTGTTCCAGCTTGCGGCCGGATGCACCTGTTACTTGGAAGCGGTCTAAATCATGATTGTCGATAAAAGTAACTTGATCGGCTACTTGCGTATAACCAGACGCAGTGCCAGAGATCATAGTGTCCAAATTATACATATTTGCTGTATTGTCGCGGAACACTTGGCGTACCTTCTGACCGAACTCAAAGTCCAGCAAGCTCATGCCAGAATGATTAGCGAAGCTGTAATTCTCTTGGCTAATTTCGTTAGTTCCAAGGAACCATTCCCCGAAAGTAAATACAGGCTTGTAATTATGAATATAAGACATCCAGCTCTTCTGCCAGCCGAAAGGCATATGTTTTACTGCATCAACACGAATGCCGTCAATGCCCATATCCAGCCAAAGCTTAATGGAATCTTTAAAGTAAGTATCGATTGTGTTGCTGTTATGGCTAATATCGGCAAGATCGTACAAATTGCGGTAAATGCCGTCTTCTGTGGACGAGAAGTTTGTTCCTAAATTGTGATGGAAGATGCCGTTAGTATCGCCTGTGTAGCCTGCAACTAATGTTCCATTATTGTAAAGCCTGCCGTTATCGGCAAACGAAGGATCATCTTCTGATGCAGGCGAGGTATGATTTGGTGCAAAATCGATGACGATTTTGATGTTTTTGGCATGCGCTGCATTGATCAGATTTTGAAAATCCGTCATGCTGCCAAAAGCAGGATTCGTCTTTTTAAAATCGCGTGCCCAATATCCATGATAGGGAGTATTGTGAACACCAGAGTTTGTGATAACAGAAAAAATATTTTCAACCGGCTGTGAAATCCAAAGTGCTGTAATACCCATATCGGTAAAATAGTTGTCGTTAATTTTGTTTACGATACCAGCCCAGTCTCCGCCGCAATAGACGCGCATGTTGGCACATCCTGCAGAGAAAGCGTTTCCTGTCGGATTGTTAGCTGCGTTGCCGTCAGAGAAACGGTCGGTTACGATCTGATAAATGACATCCGTAGAGAAGTTTTGTTTGTTTTGAACAGATGTAGCTGGTGCTGACTCAACAATAGATTTACTGCCGATAGGCGTAAGCAGGGCAAGTGATAGCAATAGAGCAAATAGCAGATAAATGACGGGTCTCGAAATTTTTTGAGCCACTAAGAACACACCTTTCTTTTTTTGTATTCGCTTACAATTTGTTGGATGTTGCTTGAAGCCGTTATTATTCCCCCCCATATTTGACTTTGTTCCCAAAACAAAAACAACCCCGGAGCGTTCTCTTAAAAAAGAGATCCGGGGTTGTTCTTAAACCGCATAACGGTTCAAAAAGGCATAGCCCTTATTTTGGAAACCTTCGTGTTATGCCTAATATTTTATGAGTGAAATGCGTTGATTGTCAATAGCCTGTGTGGATTTTTTTTTTAGTAAATAACATATTGAATTTACAATTTTTTGATGCTATACTCAATCTCAAATGCAGGCAATGCTACTGAAAAGTACAACCTCGGCTAAGTCGAGGTTGTGCTTTTTTTTTGTTTCAAGAAAGAGGTGAACGGATTGAACGTAGAGGCGCTGTACCATAGACACAAGCAAAATTGGGCGTTTATTTATAAACAAAATGTCGTTTATTTAAGGCTGCGGACGATGAAAAATGATGTCGAAAGTGTTCAGGTCTGTTATGGGGACAAGTATAACTGGTACAAGACAGAACAAAAGGCTGATATGTACAAGCTGCTGTCTGATGCACTTTATGATTATTGGGAAGTACAAGTACAGCCCATATTCGGCAGGCTTAGCTACCGGTTTCTGCTGCATGCAGGAGATCAATCGCTGTATTATGCGGAGCGTTGGTGCAAGGAATATGCGGCAGAATATGATTTTGGTAATTTTGAATACCCCTATGCACATGAGAGGGACAGGATCACTCCACCGGATTGGGTGAAGGATGCTGTATTGTATCAAATTTTCCCTGATCGATTTGCTAATGGTGATCATGCTAACGATCCAGTGCAGACCGAGCAATGGGAAGAGACATCTACGAAACTTAATTTTTTCGGCGGTGATTTGCAAGGTGTTCTAGATCGGTTGGATTACTTGACGAAGCTTGGCATTACATGTATTTACTTTACTCCATTGTTCCAGGCGGAGACGAATCATAAGTATGATACAGCAGATTATTATAACGTAGATCGTCAGTTTGGCGATAATGAATTGTTAAAAAAGCTGGTGGATGAGTGCCATCAACGAGGCATTCGAGTGCTGCTTGATATTGTGTTCAATCACAGTGGACATACGTTTCCGCCATTTGTCGATGTGATGAAAAATAAGCGGCTATCGCCTTATGCGGACTGGTTTATATGGAGGGATGAATGGAATAAGCAGAGCGACGCACCGGCGTATGAAACGTTCGGTTACGAAGCTAACTTACCAAAGTTCAACACGTCAAATTCAGAATTGATTGAATATTTAGTTAATATAGCAGTGTTTTGGCTAAAAACATGTGATATTGACGGATTCAGGCTCGATGTTGCGAACGAAATTGATCATCGGTTTTGGAGAACGTTTCGAGATTCGGTAAAAGCGATTAAGCCGGATGTGTATTTGGTTGGTGAAATGATGCATGATGCGATGGCTTGGCTGCAAGGGGACCAGCTGGATGCGGTGATGGATTACCCTGTTCGTTATAGCGCTATTCAGTTTTTTGCTGCTCGTCGAATCGATGGCAAGGAATTTGCTGATACCGTAAGCGCCCAAATGGTTGCTTATCCGCTGCAAGTAGTGGAGGCGTCCTTCCAGTTGCTAGGGAGTCATGATACAGCGCGAATGCTGACTCTGTGTCAAGGCAATACGGAACAGCTAAAGCAGGCCGTATTGTTTCAATTCACGTATTACGGTGCGCCGTGTATTTATTATGGTGATGAGATTGGGATGAGCGGGGGAGATGACCCAGATAATCGGCGCTGCATGATTTGGGATGAGGATCGTCAAGACAGCCAATTATTTGAGTTCTATCAACAAATGATCGTTATGCGCAAGCAATATTCAGCACTTCGTTATGGTGGATATCGGTTTTTGCATGCGGAAGCGGGAGATCACAAAATCGCTTATGAGCGATGGGATGACAGCGAGCATTTTATCGTAGCGATGAATGTATCCGAGCAAGCCGCAGCTTTGTCCGTTTCGGTAAAGGATACGAATGCTGATGAGCATTGGGTGGATGTGTGGTCAGGCGAGGTGCTGATTGCGAAAGCGGGGATGCTAGCGATGGAACTGCCTGCATTTGGTTATCGGCTGCTCCGACGTCACACGACCCATAACGCAGTGCACAACACTGGAAAAGGAGCGTAATCGAATGGAAGCAATTGTGTGGTCACGGAGCAATAGGCTGGAGCTTATCACCGCTCTGGAGCCTCAGATCGGATCACCTTGGCAAGTAAAGGTTGAAATTGCGATGACTGGAATATGCGGAACAGATCTCGCTGTGGCTGCAGGCAAGGAGAGGGGAGATTATGACGTCATTAGAGGGCATGAAGCGGCAGGTGTTGTCGTTGAAGTCGGGAGTGAGGTTACTAGCATGCGCGTAGGCGACCGGGTAGTCATTGACCCGAACAAAAGCTGCGGACAATGCCGATTTTGCAGAAGGGACAAACCACATTTATGCTCTGGGGTAAATGGAGATGGAATGGCTGTATCCGGCATCACAGAGTCAGGAACGTTTGCGCGTTTTTTCGTAACGGATGAGCAGTTTGTACATCTTATACCGGATCATATGACCTGGGAACAAGCGGTATTCATTGAGCCTTTGGCATGCGTTCTGCACAATTACAATGAGGCGCAAGTGCGTAATGACGATGCTGTACTCGTGCTTGGCTCTGGTCCAATGGGACTGCTGTGTCAAATTGTAGGCAAAAGAAGGGCTGGCTTCGTAGCAGCTACGGAGGTGAATCCCCACCGTCTTCAGCAAGCAGCTTCTGTCGCAGACGTTGCGATTCACCCGGAGCTGTTGAATGAAGCGATTGTCAGCAAATGGTTAGGTGAGCGTAAATTCGACGTTGTTATTGATGCTGTCGGCAATCAATTTCATTCCGCAGAACGTTTTGTTGACAGGGGTGGCCGAATTGTACCGTTTGGCATTCACGCAGGCTTCCAGCATACGTTCAAACCGACGAGCTATTTGCAGCAAGGGATTAAGGTGATTGGAGCAGGTGAATATCTGAATACGTTTCAAGACGCGCTAAAGCTTGCTTCGGAATTGAATGAGCTAGACGGCATGGTTACGAAGAGGTACCGACTTGATGAGCATGAAATAGCAATTGCGGAGCTGCTGAACGTAAGCAAAGCACAAGAGAGCGGGCAAGTGAAGGAAACGATGAAAACCGTATTTATTCCTTGAGATACAAATGGATTAAAGACAAGGGGATGATGAATTGACGGAGCTTGTTATTTGGCATGAATTTGATGGGCAAGGAGATACGTCTATTGAAGTGCTTGAGCAGCTATGTGAAAAATTCGAGGAGCAGCATGGCGTACACATTAGGCTGGAGTCGATGAGCATTACGGAGCTGGGGGAGCGAATAAAGCATATTTATCGGACAGGAGAAGGGCCTCATATGGCAATCGTCCCTTCAGACATGGCGTCATACAAGGAAAGTGCTTTGTTGTCTGCGGTTCCGCTTGCTTGGTATGAGGGGATTATTGGCGAGCATGTTTTGCAATCGATGCTGGTGGACGGCTATCAAGCAGGATTGCCTATTCTGACAGGCAACCATCTAGCTTTGTATTATAATCGCGGGTTGTATACGAATCCGCCACTGGATTGGCAGGAGTGGAGCGAGCGTTCTGCGGAGCTGAATGACAAAGGAATTACACCTGTTGGAATAGATATCAAGCAGTCGTACAGCTTCATCCCGTTGCTGACAGCGTTTGGCGGCTGGCCGATGCAGAACAATAAACCGAGTCTAGGTACCCCTGAGATGGAGGCGGCTATCGCCTACGTTCAAAGTCAACGAGAAAAAGGCGTATTAAAGAGCTTTGACGGTGCGACCGAGCTGCTGGAGCAGTTTGTAGCTGGACAAATCAGTGCAATTATTACGGGCGAGTGGATTTACAACTACTTGCAGCGCGAGATGGGCGATGAGCTGGGAGTTGCACATTTGCCTGCGATTGCTGGCAAAGCTTCCTTTTCGATGTCCTCTTCAATTGGACTTATTTTCCCCAACGATTCCATTAACTCCAGTCTTGGCGACGATATTCGCAAGTTTGCTGCGTTCCTGCTGGAGGATGAGAGCCAGCTTGCTTGGGCAGAGCGGGCACAGCGAATTCCTGTACGGACGGGAGCGATGGAGAAGCTGCAAGCGACAGCAGACCCGAACAGACAAAACTTAATGGTGATGGCGAACGCGAGTAGACCGATTCCGGTCAGCCCGTTCATGATTGCAGCTTGGGTAGGTTTGGAGGCAGGTCTAGCGGAGCTAGAGCAGGGGAATGCTGAGGGCGCTTGTCGCAAGATGGTGGATGTGTCGGAGGAAGTTGTGGCGCAGATCGAGCAGTTTTTGCATGAAAAAAATGGGGAGGATGAAATGAATGAAAGTAACCGTGTTCAGCCAAGTGTCCATTGATGGCAAATTAACGTTCGGAAGCGGGTATTCAAGCAAGGAATTGTTTCAATTGTTTACGCAGGAGGATATGGAGTTCATTCATCGCTTTCGTGGGCAAGTGGACGGGATAATGGTCGGCAAAAATACGATTTGCACAGACAATCCCTTTCTAACGAATCGTTATGAAACGGGAAAAAATCCGGTTCGTCTCGTGCCGACAAGAACGATGGATTTGCCGCTCGACAGCAATATTTTTATGGACGATGAACGTACCATTATGATTACGACAGAGCAAGGAGCAGACGAAGAGAAGAAGGAATGGATTCGGAGCCGGGGCAAAGAGGTGATCGTATGCGGTCAAGAGCTTGTCGATTTCGGTAAATTATTCCCTTTACTAGAAAAGAATTATGGATTCCGTCATTTGATGGTAGAAGGGGGAGGCATGCTGAACTGGCATGTGTTTGATCTTGATTTAGTTGATGAAATTATTTTGATGCAGCTTCCAATCATTATCGGCGGTGCCTCAAACATTTCGCTCGTAGACGGCCAAGGCTACAATGATTTGTCGTATACGAAAAAATTTGAAGTAGCAGATATTCAAATAAAAAGAAATTATACGTTAATGCGTTATGTAAGATCAGAAGCAGCGAATGAATGGATAAGCTGATAAGTTAACTTCTTAGGAATGAGGCACGAACATGGGTAAAGCCGAAAGTAATAGTTTTTATAAAACACTTCTCCAGCTGGCTGTTCCGATTACGCTTCAAAGCTTAGTGATGTCATTGCTGTTTATGACGGATCAGGTGATGGTCGGACAGCTTGGCGATACCGCTATTGCAACGGTAGGTATTGCGAGCAAAATTAACAGCGTTGTATCGGTTGTATTAGCTGGACTTGCTGGTGCGCTTTCGATTTATGTGGCGCAATATTGGGGCAGCAAGGATCGGAAAAGCATCTCGCAGCTGCTTGGCCTTGGACTCGCTATTGGTCTCGCATTATCGCTAGTGTTCGCAGCAATAATCATTGCCAAACCAGACTTGTTATTGTCCTTGTTTACGAAGGATAGCAGCATTCTTAGCAATGGGCGTATTTATTTGCAAATTATTGCAATTAGCTTCGTTCCAGCTATGCTGACGATGTTGTACTCTGCAATGCTGCGGAGTACAGGACATGTGAAGTTTCCTATGTATATTAGTTTATTTACGGTCATTTTGAATATTGTGTTGAATTATTTGCTCATCTTTGGTCATTTTGGCTTACCGAAATTAGGGCTGGCAGGGTCGGCTTATGCCACCTTAATCTCACGTGTAGTTGAAAGCATGCTTATTATTGGGTCCGTCTACAAATATCGTCTGCCTGGCGGCACGTCACTTAAAGAGCTGTTTAGCATTTCAAGGCCGCTCGCAAACAAGTTTCTCATTACGATGTATCCGCTTGTACTGACTGAATTAGTATGGGTTTTAAGTGAGGCTGTTTATGCGATTATTTACAGCCGCATGGGCACGGTTGAAATGACAGCGATGACGATTACGTTCCCGTTACAAGGATTAATGATTGGCTTATTGACCGGTATTAGCGGGGCTGCTGCTGTTATGGTTGGCAATAAGCTCGGAGCTGGTGAACCTGTAATTGCGCAACAATATGCTAAGCGGCTCATTCGGTTTGGTATTGCTGCCGCATTTGTATTAGGTGTGGTGATTGCTCTAATTGCGCCGCTTTACACGAAATTGTTCCAGGTATCCGCAGAAGCAGATCAGCTTTCCGTTTATATTTTGTGGGTGTTCGCAGCATTTATTTGGGTGAAGGTTGCCAATATGATTATGGCTGGAGGCGTGTTGCAAAGTGGAGGCGACAGCAAATTCGTCTTTGCAATGGAATCGACCGCTACGTGGCTGGTCGGTGTACCGCTTGGCTTGCTGCTGTCCGTTGTATGGAAGCAGCCGATTTTCTGGGTATATTTTTTCCTCTCATTAGAAGAATTAGTTCGGTTCGTCATTGGCTGGCAGCGGCTCCGCTCAGGTAAGTGGGTACGGAATTTAACGACTAGTGAGGAAAGCATATCTGCATAGATGTCGCCAACATGATGCGCAAAGGAGGGATTAAATGTGGAATCTGTGTTAAATGAGGTGCAGCTAGTTCCTTTAACACATCCTCAGAAGCGGATTAGTTACGTGGAGCAACGGTATGAGGCAAGCCCTATTCATGTCGTTGGTTGTTTAAGCCGGATCGAGGGCGAAGTGGATTTTAAGCTGCTGGAGCATGCGATTCGTTTGGTTCTCCATCAGCATGAAGCGTTTCGGCTTCGATTCGTACAGGAGGACGGCGAGCTGAAGCAATTCGTACAGAGTGGACTTGCAGAAGACGTTACAGCATTTATGGATTTCTCGGTAGAAGATGATCCCGGGCAAGCCATGCAGCAATGGTTAAACCGTGAGGAGAATACGCCTATTCCCCTCATGGACGGCTGCTTATTTCGGATTACGATATTCCGTATTAGTGAGCAGCATTGCGGTTTCTTGACGTTGTTTCATCATATGATCGGGGATGGCTGGTCTCTGCAATTATTTATTGATGGTATTGGCAAGAGGTATGAGCAGCTATTGCTGCAGGATGAGAATGTTCTTGATGAAGAGGCTGTCGGATATTTGAGCTGGCGACATCAGGAACAAACGTATTTGGCTTCCAGCCGCGCCGAGCGTGATCGATTATTTTGGCAAGAAAGTCTTCAGCATTTGCCAGAGCCGATGTTCCCAGAGGACAGCAGCAGCTACATTGCAGGCGCGAGGCAATCATTCCGATTAGGGGAAGAAGATACGGGGGCGCTCAGAAAGCTGGCGCAGAAGCTTGGCTGTACGGAAAATACGATGCTGACGGGGCTTGTCCTGCTTTATTTGCAACGAACGCTTATGCGGGATGATCTCGTCATCGGGACGCCAGTATTTAATCGCATAGGGAAATTGGAGAAGAAAATATTTGGTGTATTCACCAGTACGATGCCATTGCGAGTACAGATGGATTCAACTGAGCAGGTATCTCCGTTTTTTGAGAGACTTAATCGTATCATTCGGCGGAGTCACTCTCATCAGAAGTATCCTTATGATCTGCTTGTTCAGCAGCTTGAGCTGCGCAGGATTGGTCTGGAGCAAGTATTTCAAGTTTCCGTTAACGTGTTTAATACAACTTTGTTGACAGAGCTGGATGGCATGGCTGTAAAACATCGCGAAATATATAGCGGTAATCAGGGCAATGCGCTGCAATTTGTCATCAATGATTGGAATGGCGAGAATGACTATACCATCGATATCCAATATAAGACTAGTCTGTTTACAGATGAGTCAATTGGGAAAACGATTGCTGTGCTGCGTCATCTATTAGGGCAATTGCTTAATAACTCTGAGCAACGAATAAGTTCCTTATCTGTTGTTCTTGAGGATGAAAGGCGGCAGCAGCTCTATGCATTCAATGAGACAAAGCTTGAGCTGCCGCGTTACCAGTCAATTGTGGAATGGTTGAAGGAAGGGGCTGCGCAAAGGCCAGACGCCATTGCTCTTGCAATTAAGGATCAAGAAATGACCTACTCGGAGCTGAATCAAAGAGCGGATCAAATCGCTTGGAAATTGCGTGAGTCTGGTGTAGGTCCTAATCGTATCGTTGCTATAATGGCGAATCGTTCAATAGAGATGATCGTCGCTATTTATGGCGTCTTAATATCGGGCGGCGCTTATTTGCCGATTGATCCTGCATATCCACGTGATCGAATTGCTTATTTGCTGGAGGATAGCGGCGCACAGACGATGCTTGTTCAGCGAGGGCTTCGCCAGCAAAAGGCAATGGCAGAGCTAGGGATGAAATGTCTAGAGGTATCTATTGATGAGCCGTTGGATGAATCGATAGACGTTGGTGATCGCTATAATGACCAGTTGTCATTTGTTAATACGCCAGACCATTTGGCCTATATGATCTATACGTCAGGATCTACCGGAAAGCCAAAAGGCGTAATGATTCAGCATCATTCCCTCATTAATTTCATAGCGGCGATGAAGGAACAGTTGCCGTTTGAAGAAGGGGCAATCATGCTGTGCGTGACGACGATATCGTTTGATATTTTTGTATTGGAAACGTTAGCCCCCCTTGCTTTTGGCATGAAAATTGTAATTGCAGACGAGGCTGAGCAAGTGGATGGCGCTTTGCTTAATAAGCTAATCGTTAACGAGCGGATACAATGGCTGCAAACGACCCCATCCCGAATGCTGTTATTGCTTGCGGATGAGGGAGCTGCAGAGGCACTTGGCCGTTTGAACTATATGTTGCTCGGCGGAGAACCATTTCCGGCTGTGCTGCGTGAGCAGCTTACGCAGATTACAAAAGCAAGATTATTTAATATGTACGGACCAACAGAAACGACCGTTTGGTCTACGATGCAGGAGCTAACAAGCGAAGAAGCTATTACGATTGGGCGACCGATCGCCAATACCTCCGTTTATATTTTAGGTGAACATCAGGAGCTGCTGCCGATCGGCATGGCTGGTGAGCTCTGTATTTCGGGTTATGGCTTAGCAAGGGGATATTGGAATCGGCCGGAGCTGACGGATGAGAAGTTTGTGCCGCATCCGTTCGAGTCTGGGCAAAAACTGTACCGTACAGGCGATCTGGCGAAATGGCTGCCAAACGGGCAATTGCAGCATTTGGGCCGGATGGATCAGCAGGTCAAAATTCGTGGATATCGGATTGAGCTTGGTGAGATTGAAAGCTGTCTGATGATGCTTGAAGCGGTTCATATGGCCGCTGTCGTTGTATGGATCAGCCCAAGTGGCATTCAAGAGTTGATTGCTTATGTGAAGGTGAATCGGCCGCTTGAGTCTTCTGAGCTAAGAAGTCAATTGGCGGTACAATTGCCGGGATATATGCTTCCTTCCCGATATATTCAATTGGAGCAATTGCCGCTTACTCCAAATGGCAAAGTGGATCGCAAAGCGTTGCCAGACCCGCAAACGACAGGAGTATCGCAAGCTCAAGCAGCTTTAATGGCTGAATCGCAAACATCAAAAACCCAAGTAGTGAAGTTAGAAGCGGCAATGTCCGTAGTAGCTGCTAAGCGTGTAACAACGTCGCATGCGACTGTATCGCTGCCGGAAGCTGGAGAAACGGAAGAGAGAGCAGCAGCTGTCGAACATTCGCTCGAGCGAACGATTGTGAATTGCTGGCTGTCCATCTTGGCTGGACATGATATTAGTCATTCCGACAGCTTCTTTGAAGTAGGCGGGCATTCACTTCATGTATTAAAAGTTATTTCTGTTATGAAGGATCGCGGAATTCCGGTACAAGCATCGGATATGTACGCCGAGCCAACCGCGAGCGGACTTGCGGAACGGCTGCGAAAGCGGCATGGAGCTTTTGTGTTCGAGCCATGGCAAGACACTTCGGTGAACAAAGAGGTCGTTTCCGCCATTACCATTAATGGCGCGATAACAACGAATCGTGACGCCTATCGCTGGGAGCAGGTTAACTGCTTTACGAAACCGATGGCGATATTGTTTGAGTCGTTTCAACGCGGATATTTTGAGCTGTTCCTGTTCCGCTACAATTTTTATATGACCTTTTTTGCAGATAAGTGGAAAGAAAGTCCGTTTGAACGTGAGGCGGAGCCGAATGCGGATTTTGTGGATTTATATGAGAAAAAGCTGAAAGAAGCTTTTCAATTGGATATAAGTAAAGTCACCTTCAACGATGCTAATGAGCTAAGAGCATTATTGCAGGAAGGGCTGAGGAACGGGCAGCGGATGTTAGTTCCCGGGGATTTGTATGGGCTCTATTATTCCAATCATTATTTAGGCGAGCCGCATACGCATTATTTTGTTATAAAAGGCTACGACGCGAAGCGTGACCTTGTTTATGTGCTGGACAATATGCATATTGAAGGAGGGGCGCTGCCGGTTTATAAGGACTTCGTCATTCAGACGGAGCAATTAGTCAGCATGAGCCGCTTTTATGCACAGCATTGGTGCCCAGAAGGTTCGATTCCGTATTTGTTATCGCTGGAAGAACGGGCTGACGTGCAAGAAGCAATGGATAAGCGCTCATTATTATGTGAGCATTTGGAGCTGCTGGAGCGTTGGACGCAGGACAGCTCACTTATTCTTTATTTAGAAGAAGAGATGCTGAAGGAAATCGAGTTTCGCAGGGATACATCCAGACTTACAAAGCTTATACCATTGACTAACTATAAGTCAGTCTATTATGATCAATTATTTTCTTTCATGGAATCTTTGCAGGTGGAACAGTCGGGTATTGATGAATTGCGCTTGCTCAGCATTGCCATCGGCGAGGAATGGGAACAATTCCGGCTGGCACTATTTGATCGGGTAGCTGATCGCAGGTATGAGGTGAAAGACCTTAAAATAGAAGCAACGCGGATAGCCCAGATGGAGACGATGTTTTTCCATACACTTCGGCAATTGCTGGCAGGAGCTAATTTGCATGAACGGTTCTTAAACGAGGAAGCTTCTGCGGGAATCGGTAATTTTGCGGAATTCAATTTGAATGCACAAAACGGAGTAAGGCAAGGGGACAGCCTCACCATGATTCATACGACAGCCCGAATCGACGATACGTGGATCGTGAAGGATGAAGCACCTCAGCTACTCGCAACACCGACGAAGGAGCAATTCCGCATGGAAGCAACTGTAGTAAATCGCAACAAATACGGCCCATGCTATCATAGCGGTCTAATCGTCAAGTTCAAGGATCATAGCAAAATTATGTTTGGCAATGCCCGGCGCAAGCTGCTTGGTGTATTTTATCCGGAGAGAACGGACAACTACGAGTTGTTTGCTAGACCGGATGTGCAAGAAAAACATCGATTGTGCATCGAAGCAAGTGGTGACGAGCTGTATTTCCGTGTCAAGCATGAATGTGAAGCGGACTGGGAGCTAGTTTGTTCATTTAAAATAAGCGAGCCGGTCATCAGTGTTGGTTTATTTTCGAAAACGTGGGAGCCAACTGATCATCACACAGAGTTTTCCGAAATTATCTTTTACGATGGGGAAGGTGAAGGTGGAAATGAACACGAAACTGCATAATCATCCATCCGAAGCAATGGTTCTAGAGGACATGTCCCCGCTGGCTCGTATTTCTTCATTTATACGCTCACGCATTAGTGATAACACAACGCTAGTATGGCTGCCAGCTGTCTGGAACACTTGTGGCTATGCGGATATTTTGGAGGTGAAGCAAGGTGAAATATTGGTTGCAGCATATCCGTTTCTGGATGCTCATTTGGAGCAGCTGGGCAGAGACACACATCGTTACCGCTTGGAGGAAGCAACCAATCTGGATGAAAGTGTAATCTACTCCTCGCTTGTTCGTTATTCTACTGCTTGGGACACTGATCATGACGGAAACATTGAGTCTGGAACTTTTCTAAAAATGATTCTGCTGCTTCCGCTGCTCAAGCAAATGGGCGTCAACATTTTGTACATGCTCCCGGTGACACGGTACAGCACAATTAACTTAAAAGGCGATATCGGATCACCGTACGCCGTACAATCGATGTTCGAACTCGATCCAAATCTTCATGATCCATTGTTGGATGATATGACTTCAATAACGCTTATTGATGAAATGTCTGCGCTTGTAGCAGCATGCCATCTCCTTGATATTAAAGTGACGGTGGACTTTATTCCTAGAGTCACTGCAAGAAACAGTGATTTGATTCGCAACCATCCTGAGTGGGTGTATTGGATTCACAACGAAGCTTTGGAGGGCTTCGCGCCGCCGCCAATTCCTGAGCTTGATTTCTTCGAGGAATGCAAACCGGACAAGCTTGAGACGGTGTATCGAAGTGAAGAAACGGCAGCTTTTTTAGCGAAATTTTCGTTGCCGCCTAATGATCTGAATGAGGAGCTTTGGTTGCAGTTGAAGCATCGTTCCCAAGAGACAGGCGAGGAGTTGCTTCAATTAATTGAAGAGGAGATGGGGATTACGACGGCCCCTGCTCATTCGGACTGGATCAATGATGTTCAGCCGATATGGACGGACATTACGTTCCTGCGCTTGTATGCGGATAACAATCCGCTTGTGGAGCATTTAATTAAACCGGATCAAGCACCTTATGTATTATTTGATACGATCAAATGCAACTATTACCCGGCAAAGAAGCCGAATCGTGAATTATGGGATTTGCTCATTGAAGGGCTGCGCTTCAATTTAAACACGTACGGCATTGACGGCTTCCGCATCGATATTGGGCATGTGCTGCCGGTTCCGCTGCTTGATGAGATGTTTGATGTGGTAAAATCAATCAAGCCGGAAGCGCTGCTCATTAGCGAGGATCTATTTAATCGCAATCACCAGAAAGCGGCTGCAGTGGGTTATAACATTATGCTCGGCAGTGGCTGGAACATTATGACTGACATTACCAAAGACAACTTAACCGCATACTTGAAGGAGCTTCCGCAGCTTGCCATTCATGTATTTGCCTGCGCAGAGACGGCGGATACCCCGCGTATTACGAGCAGGGGAGGTGTAGCGCTGGCACGAATGATCGCTGTGTTTAATGGGTTTTTGCCGAATGCTATTCCATATATTACGACTGGATTTGAAATGAACGAAGAGCTGCCGCTGAATTGCGGATTAGGCGATAATACAGATGGAGCTGACATTCCGCGGGCGTTCTTCAACCGGATGCAAATTGATTGGTCAAAGTCGGAATCGATGATTCCGTTGTTATCTGAGCTTCATGAATTCAAAAGCCTTAAGCGAAATCTGATGAATGCAGAAAAGTTTTTTGTCGCCGAATCTCCAGAACATGTTGTTGTGTATGGATATATGAACGAAGAGGAACGTCTGATTTGCTGCTTTAATCTGAGTGGAGATCAGGCTGTGGAGCTGTCATTGGCGCCTTTCCGGCATGTTGATGCGGCGTGGAAGGTGGGAATCGATAGCCATTTCAGGCAGGGACAGCTATCATCTGCCGCTCTATCAGCGAATAAGGTGAAGCTTCAGCCGTATCAGGCAATTATTTTTACTTGTTGAGTAGGATAGTAGGTTAGTTTTCGTGTTGAGAAAAAAAGGTCGAGCCAGGGTTATCACCCTGATCTCGACCTTTTTCTTGTTCATTTTAAGCCGATCCCATCATTACACGCTAGCTTTAACTTTAACCTTAGCTTTAAGAATCGAGTATCCGAAAGCTGGCAATCTTAATTGCTTGGAACCGGATTTGATAGACTCACCGGAAAGCGCATCGATCCATTCATATTCGTTGCTCTCACTAAGTGAGTAAGCTGCTACAGCATTCGAATTATTAATCGCGATAAGGAAGCGTTCATCGGCATTCTCTCTTTCGTAGGTAAGCAATTGCTTGTTGCTTTGAGCCAAGAATCGGATGCTGCCTGTACGAAGCACTTCATGCTTCAGACGAAGATGGATAATGTTTTGGAAGAAAGTAAGCAAGTTCTGATCTTGCTTGTTGACATCCCACTCCATACATTTGCGGTTATGAGGATCATGCTCGCCATCCATACCGATCTCGTCACCGTAGTAGATACAAGGAGCGCCAACAAACGTTAATTCAAACAAATACGCAAGCTTAAACCGATCTTTATTGCCTTGGCACAACGTCAACAGCCTAGTCGTGTCGTGGCTGCCGAGTAAATTGAAGGAGGTTTCATTGACTTGGCGCGGGTAGCTGGCAATCTGCCGCTGAATGGCATCAGCAAAGCCTTTTGCATCAATCCGAGAATGAGCAAAGAAATTTAAAAGTGCGTTTGTGAAAGGATAGTTCATAACGGCATCAAACTGATCGCCTTGCAGCCACGCCATGGAATCATGCATAATTTCGCCCAAAATATAAGCCTCAGGATTGATCTCCTTAACCGCTTTGCGGAACTCACGCCAGAAATGATGATCGACTTCATTAGCCACGTCAAGCCGCCAGCCGTCAATTCCAATTTCTTCGATCCAGTACCGAGCAATACTAAGCAAATAATCCCGTACTTCTGGGTTCTCAGTATTCAGCTTCGGCATAATCGGTTCAAAGCCAAACGTATCGTAGGTCGGGATGCCGTCCATTACATCCAGCGGCCATTCGCGAATGAAGAACCAATCGGCATATTTTGATTTAGGTCCATTTTTGACAACATCAACAAACGCAGGGAACGTATTGCCGCAATGATTGAATACCGCATCGAGCACGACGCGAATGCCTCTTTGGTGACAGGCTTCAACCAGCTCTTTGAGCTTCTCATTTGTACCGAAATGTGCATCAACCTTGAAATAGTCCTGCGTGTCGTATTTATGATTCGTAGTGGCTTGGAATAATGGGTTGAAATAGATGGCATTAACGCCAAGCTTGGATAAGTAATCCAAATGATCAAGTACGCCTTGCAAATCGCCGCCAAAATAGTTAGTAGGAGTTGGAGTTCCGCCCCAAGGCAACACACCCTCTGGGTCATTGCTTTTGTCCCCATTAGCGAAGCGCTCAGGGAAGATTTGATAAAATACCGCATCTTTAACCCATGCAGGAGGAGAAATAATATCGATAGGATTCAAGAAAGGGAAATCGAACAATCCTTCATAAATAACATCAGGGGCCTCATCAAAAAATCCTTTTTCGAGCATATACACGACTTGCTCTTGGTTGCGAATTTCAAAATAATAGACGGTTCTGCGGTATCGCGGCTGAATAGCTGCTTCCCAGTAATCGAATCGTTCATCTGACGCAAATATCGCCATGGGAACGGAGGAATTCGTATGATCCCAGCCATACTTATCCCCACAATGTAGGACGACAGTATCAACATCATCCCTTTTTGTGCGCAGGCGAATATGAAGCGTTTTCTCATCGTAAGCATAGGACCAGTTTTGTTTCATTCTGTGATACATGACGTCTAATTGCATGGTTTGATCGCTCCTTTAAAATAGATAAAAGGCATGAAAAAAAGGGCCCAACCTCATTCTTGAACGAGGTTGAACCCTAGGTTTCATTGCCTTTTAATTTGATTAATTATAGCATATGCGAATATCGCATATCAACAATAATTTACATTTCTACAAGGAAGGAACTGTGGCTTATACAGTGCGCAACTGAAACAGACTGCAATGTCTGATGCTGCGGATATGACTGACGAATGGTTAAGCACGCCCTGATGGCAAGAAGGAGTTACTGCAATTGTACGTTAATAATACAGGCAAAAAGAAGCTGAAAGTCCGGCTCAAATCCGACTTAGGCAACAAATATGAAACTTCAGTTGCACCTGGCACTATATATGCCGGCGAAATGTGGGTTGGTTTGGAACAAGCAGGCGAGTGGTATATCGATTTTAATAATGATGATGGGTCAGTTATTGAGGTTTCACTAGCGATAACGATCGATAAGCAGGAAGATTAGCCATTAGCACGCTCAATAAACAGCAGCAAAGACCATTAATTTATGGTCTTTTTTTTGTTCAATATAAGCAAGTCAGATTGGATGTTTTACTTTGGGAGGATACGAAGTGAGCAAATGGGTAAAATAAACCAATTCAACTCAGCTATATAAAAATAAAAAGACGTCTAAACCATTTCGAGGATGTGGAGTTAACTTGAGACAAAAAATGAGCCGGCTAGGGCTGATCATCTTTATTTTAGCCATTACATTTGGATGCCAAAGTCAGGAATCAAAACCGAAGGAACAAGATTTAATGCACGTAAAATCAATCCAAGGAGATCAGTCGAAAAAAATCATCCTTCTGGATATTGATTCTTTAATGTCTGGAGCGATTGATGAAGGCATTCGGCAAAATGAGCTTCCCACTTTTCAATTCCTCATCGAACACGGCCAATATTTTAAGGACATGGTGAGCTCGTTTCCCACAATGTCTGTAACCATTGACAGCTCACTAGTTACTGGTCAATATCCAAATCGCCATCATGTGCCGGGACTGACCTGGTATTCTACGGACGAAAAGAAGGTTATCAATTACGGAACCGGACCGATGGAAGTAATAAAGCATGGCGTTGATCCGGTCTTGGTTGATGCATTAATCAACTTAAACGGGAAGCATCTGAATCCGCATGTGCCTACCATCTATGAAGAGCTGGCGCAGCATGGGCTGAAATCCGGTTCTATTAACGGTTTGATCTATCGGGGGATAAGTGATCATACGCTTTCGATTCCTCCGTGGGTAGAAGGCACAACCTCTTTGCCAAGCGAAGTGAAAGTAAAAGGACCGGATTATTTTGCCTTAGGTTCCTTATCCGATCCGCTTCAAGGCATTAAAAGTCTGTCTGACGGTTTGACCAGTCGTTTGGGCCTAAATAATTCATTTTCCATTGAAATGATTCAGTACTTGATCAATGAAAATAAATTGCCGGATTTTTCATATGTCTATCTGCCTGATTTGGATCAGAAGCTGCATAAGACAGGTCCTTTCGATATCAAAGGAGTCAAGGAACTGGATCGGCAGCTTAACTCCTTATTAAAAACATTCGGTTCTTCTGAAAAAGCCTTAAGCAAAGCGATTTTTGTCATCGCAGGGGATAGCGGAATGACTCAAATTTTGCCTGCCGAAAAAAATCCGGTTATCGACCTGCCCTCTATTTTCGTAGACTATCAGGTTCTGCGGCAGGGAGAAGCTGCTAAGCAAGAAACGGAAATCGTTCTAGCCGTAAATGAAACGATGGCTTACGTATATACACTTCAAGCGGGCCAATCGTTAAGAGACGTTGCAAATCTGGTAAAAGCTGATCCGCGCATTGATTTTGTTTCCTGGAAGGAAAACGGTTGGATTTATGCCGTCCAAGGAAAAACAGCAAAAGAGCTTAAGTACAAAGCTAAAGGCAGCGTAATCGACCCTTATAAACAAACATGGACAATTGAGCAAGATACTGAGGTGTTGGATTTAAAAATGAAAACAAATCATAGGCTGGAATACGGCCAATATCCTGATGTTTTACAACGATTGTCAGGAGCTTTGTTTTCTCACAAAGGAAAGTTCTTGGTAGTCACTGCAAAACCGGGCTATCAACTCGCTGATAGAAGCTCGCCTTTGCATAAGGGCGGAGGAGGTCACGGATCGATTAGAAAAGATGAATCACTGATTCCACTAATCATATGCGGAACGGATCAAAGACCGGAATATTTGCGAATTGTCGATTTAAAATCATTTTTGCTAAAGCTGCTTATAGATGAGAATAAAGGTACTAAGTAAAAAACTTAGTGATTATCCATAAAAAATGCTGTAAGCTCCGATGATATTTTTTTTGAATCGAGTTTGTTCGTATGGCCGAGTCCCTTTAATATTTACCTTCTAGCTGCTGCCTGAAGGGCAAGTACCGCCCCGGATGATAGTCCCCAAACATAGGCCGAGCCGCCGGCTTGATCTATCAATGCTTGAAGATCTGTTTTCCACAAAAAAAGAACGTTTACCGGCAGCTTGCCATGCAAACGTTCCTCTGTTTATTAAGAATAAATGGCTTCTAATGCTTCGCGCTGCGCTTGCTTTATATTCAATATCGAGCGAATGCTCTGGGCTTGCTGCTCTGCATCTTCAATGGTATCGGCTAGGCCTAATTCAAGCAGTGTCCCGTATGCAACGGTCCCCGTACGGCCTTTGCCGCCTCCGCAATGAAATGCGACCTTTTTGCCTTCTTTGTAGCTCTCTACAACAGCTTTAATCGCGGTATGAAGCATTTTTTGTTGCGGTTCATTCGCTTCATCGCTTAATGGCATCTTGATCCATTTCAATCCTTCACCTGCAGCCGCGCATTGCTGAGACTCTTCTCTTAAATCCACGACGACTTCAACGCCATCATGATCGACCATGGCTTGTACGTCATCGGCGCCGCCCATATATATACGACCTGGTATTAATTCGTGGTACGTTTTATTCATGCTTAAGCTCTCCTTGCTTTTTAAAATAATTGTTTTTTGAATGATGGAAACGCCACTGGAACGGGTGCGAAAGGAGGAGCGCAGCATAACGAAAGATCACGTTGATCGCCAGCCGATTCAAACTCCGAATCTTCTTTCGTATAAAAAATCTCCCATGCGTTGCCGTCCGGATCGTACACCCATACTTTGTCCTGAACAGCATAGCAGCAGGTGGTATTCATTTCATCGATTAGCAATAGATCTGCCAGTCTCAAACGTTCACCTATCTCGAGTACATCCTCGGTATTATCTACCTGGAAGCCAAGGTGGTTAAGCACACCATTCTTTTCAAAGGAGCGCACGTTTAATGAAAAGTGAAGAGAAGGGTTATCCAATTCAAATTTTGCATAATTGTCTTTGACCTTAGTTGGCTCTGTTCCGAAAAATGATCGGTAGAAAGTCAGCGATTTCTCCAAGTCCGTACAGTTGACCGCAACATGCATTCTTTTGATAGCGGACATCTTATTGTCCCTCTCTCACAAACTTCTCGACACGCGCCTTAATGGCATCGCGAACGTTTCGGAATTGATCCATAATTTCATCCTCTGTGCCGACTGCTTTAGCCGGATCATCAAAGCCCCAATGCCATTTCACCACATTCGGATTGGAGATGACAGGGCAATGCTCATCGGCATGGCCGCAAAGAGTAATGACATAGACAGCGCGATTCAAAATCTCTGGATCAATCACATTAGAGGTGTTTTGGCTAATATCTACGCCTGCTTCTTTCATCACTTGAACGGCTCTTGGGTTCAAACCGTGCGCTTCAAGACCTGCGCTTTTCACTTCGTACTGTTCGCTGCCGAGGGCACTAAGAAAGCCATCCGCCATTTGACTCCGGCAAGAGTTGCCCGTACACAAGAAATAAACCAGTTTCTTTTCCATTGTTCCTATCTCCTTTGAAATTCGTTTAGTGGATGATGCTAAGCCATAAGTAAAGGCCGACTAGCGTAATAAACAGAACAGGAAGCGTAAGTACGATTCCGATTTTAAAGTAATAGCCCCATGTAATTTTCACGCCTTTTTTGGACAGCACATGCAGCCACAATAAAGTAGCTAAGGAGCCGATTGGCGTAATTTTAGGACCTAAATCGGAACCTATAACATTTGCATAAATGAGAGCCTCTCGTAACACACCGTTTGTATTCGTACCTTGTATAGCCAAAGCATCGATCATAACGGTAGGCATATTGTTCATAATCGATGAGAGAATCGCAGCAATGAAGCCCGTACCGATCGTTGCCATAAATAAACCTTGATCCGCTGTCCATTGGAACACCTCGCCGAGCTGATCCGTGAGACCGACATTACGAAGGCCGTAAACGACAACATACATGCCGATGGAGAAGACGACAACCGACCATGGTGCCCCTTTGATGACAGCACCCGTATGAATGGCTGGACTTCTGCGTGCTGCGAAAATAAAGACGATAGCGGCTATGCCAGCAACGATCGATACCGGAATGTGGATGAACTCGCTTACGAGATAAGCGATCAATAATACAGTTAAAACAATCCAAGACAGCTTAAACATACGCATATCTTTTATCGCATCACGAGGCTGTTTGAGCTGGTTGAGATCATAGCTCCTAGGAATGCTTCTCCTGAAGAATAGGAATAGTACGAGCAAGCTTGCGCCAACGGCAAAGAAGTTTGGAATAATCATTCGGCTGGCATACTCGGCGAATCCAATACCAAAGAAATCGGATGAAACGATGTTGACCAGGTTGCTGACCACAAGCGGCAAGGAAGCCGTATCGGAAATAAATCCGCTAGCCATAATAAATGGAAGGATCATACGATCATCAAACTTGAGCGCTCTGACCATGGCGAGAACAATTGGAGTAAGAATCAGTGCGGCGCCATCGTTTGCGAAAAAAGCGGCGACAGCAGCCCCGAGCAATACGACGAAGGAGAACATGAGGTACCCGTTGCCTTTTGCAAAGCGTGCCATATGCAGTGCCGACCATTCGAAAAATCCAATCTCATCTAGAATGAGCGAGATCAGGATGACCGCGACAAAAGCTAAGGTTGCGTTCCAGACAATGCCGGTTACGTCCCACACGTCATTCAAATCAACAACGCCAAAGAGCAGGGCGAGTATTGCTCCTCCAACAGCCGAATAGCCGATATTTAAGCCTTTAGGCTGCCAAATAACGAAAATCAAAGTAATGAGAAAAATAATAGATGCGATAACTAACATAGTTCCTCCTAAAAATCGTTGTCATACCATCTCGTTGTTCATACTATTAGCGCTGGAACCTTGCATGGCCGCTAATTGCAGCAGTCAGTGCTGAGCTTTTTTATTTCCTCTCTCATGGACGGGAGCACATCTAGAATGCCATGAAGGTAAGGCTTATCCTCAAGATTTAATGAATAGTAAATCCATTGTGCCTGCCTCGTTTCATTTACCAGCCCGCCAACTTTTAATTTCTTTAAATGCTGACTAACATTTGGCTGTGTGGTTGCGAGAATAGTCACGATATCGCAAACGCACAATTCTTTTTCTTTCAGCATGGCGAGAATGGTAAGGCGAGTCTTATCAGACAACAGCTTTAAGGTATCGGAAAGAGAGTCAATCGGTTGAATCATGCAATCACTCCTTAAATTCACTTGCTAAGGGCATCTTTCAATGTTTATTATACACAGCTGATTATATAAGTAAAGCATTATATAAGTGAAAACGCATATAAAGATTTTGTGAAAATATAACTTGCAAATTACAAGTAAAACATTTATAAATAGTACAGGGGGAATGAAAAATGGATAACCCAAGAGAATTGCTGCAAGTCCTTGCAAGGCAGTTTGGTTTGTTGAACAAGAACTGCTGTCAAATTAGCGGTCTGGATTTATCGCTCATTCACAGCCATATCCTTTACGAAATTGGGCGCCAGAGCATGCCTTCCATGCATAAGGTCGCTGAGACGCTCGGCGTGGATATTACGACCTTTAGTCGGCAAATTCAATCCTTAATCAAGAGTAAGCTAGTGAAAAAAACAGCATCTCCTGAAGATGGCAGAGTGTTTCTGCTTTCACTGACGACAGAAGGGAAGTTTGTAGCGGGTTCGATTGAAAAAATGATGAACGATTACTTAGACGAAGTTTTTTCATTTATGAATGAGTTCGAGAAGGAGACTGTCCTCCGTTCGCTACGGCTGCTGATTACAAGCATGCAAAAATCAAAAATGTGCTGTACACCTATGGGGTAATGTTGATTACTCCATATTTTTTAAGTAAATACTTGCAAAATGCAATATTTTAATTGGAGAATGGAGATATTATGAGCGAAATATACGATGTAATTGTGATCGGAGCCGGGCAAGCAGGTCTTGCTGCCGGATATCATCTTAACAAAAATGAACGCCATTATGTCATTTTAGAAGCGAATTCCGAACCGACTGGATCATGGCCGCAATACTACGATAGCCTGAGATTATTTTCGCCAGCGAGCTATTCCTCTCTGCCAGGGATGCCATTTCCGTTGAAAGCTGATTCATATCCGAATAGAGATGAGGTCATTTCTTATCTTAAGCAGTATGCCGAGCATCATCGCTTTCCGATCCATTTTAATGTTCGGGTGGAGCGAGTGGAAAGAAACGGCCTTTTCTACATCCACACAGCCGGCGGCGAGGTATATAGATCCAAAAACATCGTATGCGCATCTGGTTCATTTAATCAGCCTTTCAGTCCGGTGCTGGAAGGAAGGGAAGATTTTAAAGGGAGCCTTATTCATTCTTCCGAGTACCGGAATGCCGACTCCTTCCGCAACCAGCGAGTTATCGTAGTTGGCAGAGGCAATTCAGCTGTGCAGATAGGGGTTGAGATTAGTGAGCACGCTTCTGTCACTACTCTTGCAGTGCTCCAACCTGTTCAACTATTACCGCAACGATTACTCGGGAGAGACATTCATTTTTGGATGAAGATGATAGGGTATGATAAATTTCCTTTTTGGCGCTTTGGTAAGACTGTAGGCAGTCCCAGCGGAGCTATTGATATCGGCGGTTTCAAAAACAAGCTGCAAAATGGCCAGCTTGAACAGAAACGCATGTTCAAAAAAATGGATGCCGAAGGGGTCATTTGGCCTGATGGAACAAAAGAGAGAATCGACAGCATTATTTTTGCCACTGGCTTTAAGCCTATTATCCCGTATCTTCATGGCGTTGAAGGTGCAGTGGATGATCGAGGTTATGCGGTTCAGAAGGGAGGTGTAAGCAGCACGGTGCCGGGATTATTTTATCTAGGCTTATCCGGTCAACGTACCTTTGCATCAGCAACCATACGTGGCGTAGGTTCTGATGCTAAATATGTAGTGAAGCAACTAAAAAGGGCAACAAGAAGAAATTCATAAATCTTAGTGAGACTTACGTTTAAATAACAAATGCATGAAAATCGAGGAGGAATTACGATGGAAAATCCATTGCCTGTAGCTATTATTGGTGGAGGCCCAGTTGCTTTGGCAGCAGCCGCCCAGTTAGCAAAAAGAGAAATGCCATTTGTACTATTGGAACAGGGAGCTTCGGTTGGGGCGTCGGTACTGGAATGGAGCCATATCCAAATGTTTTCTCCGTGGGAGTTTAACATTGATTCTGCAGCAGCGGAGCTTCTTGCCGAGACAGGATGGACTGCTCCGCCAAAAGAGGAACTGCCAACCGGCAAACAACTATTTGATCAATACTTGTTTCCACTCTCAGAACTGGATCAATTAAAGCCATACATTAGGACCGAGGCAAGGGTAACAGCCATTCATCGCAAAGGCCTGGATAAAATGAAAACAGCGGGCAGAGAAAAGATGCCATTCGAAGTTGTATACGAGAGCCTTAACGTTGTCTATCGGTTCGAGGCTTCTGCAGTCATTGACGCTACAGGCACATGGAGAACACCAAACCCGATTGGAGCCAGCGGTGATTACGCTGCGAAAGAGACCGAATATAGCTCGCACATTCATTATGGCATTCCTGATATTAAAGGATCTCAAGCAAGTCGATACTCAGGTAAAACGGTGGCAGTCGTTGGGAGCGGACACTCGGCAATCCATGCCCTACTCTTGCTGCATGAGCTGAAATTGGAAAATGCTGAAACGACGATTCATTGGGTTTTAAGAAAACAATCGATTGGCGATGCTTTTGGTGGCGGCGAGCTTGACGGTCTGCCTGCTAGAGGAAAGCTTGGTTCACGTGCTGCTGCGCTTGTCAAAGAAGGAGTAATAAACGTCCATACGCCATTTCATATCGAGGGTCTTAAACAAGAGGGCGAGAGATTAAACCTCATTGGGACAGACGATTCGATCAACGGTGTGGACGAGATTATTGCTGCAACGGGAGCAAGACCAAATTTCTCCTTCATCAGAGAGCTTCGATATGCAGCCGATTCCTCCATTGAGTGCGTACCGAAGCTGGCAGATCTCATTGATCCTAACCTTCATAGCTGCGGTACCGTTCGCCCGCACGGAGAAGCAGAGCTCAGTCAGCCGGAGCCGCAATTTTATATCGTCGGGGCGAAAAGCTACGGTCGTGCACCTACTTTTTTACTCGCGACGGGCTACGAGCAAGTTAGAAGCGTGGTTGCAGCATTAGCAGGCGATTGGGATTCGGCACGGGAAGTGAAGCTTCATCTGCCTGAAACGGGCGTATGCAGCGTGTCGCGACCAAAGACAGCATTAAAAGCATCCCAATCTTCGTGCTGTGGACCGCTTAATTCCAATAAAACCAGATAAATGAAAAGCTAAGGGGCTAGCTGCCCCTTAGCTCTCGATTCGTTCAGTTAGTCAGCCACCAATAGACGGGGATGAACAGCACGGAGGTAATGATCCCAGCCACACCCATGGCAAAGCCGCTCATGCTGCCTTGTATTTCGGAATCCTTGATGAGCCTTGCTGTGCCGATTCCATGAGAGGACGTGCCAATGGCAATGCCTATCGCGATACCATTTGTCAGCTTGAGCGATGCTAACAGCTTCTTCCCGAACATGCTGCCAAAGAGACCAGTAAGCACTGTCAGCACAGCGGTAAGCTCGGGCAAGCCTCCTAACTGACGCGATATTTCTATCGCGATGGGCGAGCTGACCGATTTTGGCAGCATGCTGAGCAAGATCTCGCGGCTTCCGCCAAGCAGGGCCACAAGAGCGGCGGCGCTTGCGATGCTCGTAATAGAGCCAACGGTTATCGCGATTAGGATGCTTACGATATGTTTTTTGATCAAATTAAAATGTTTATAAATCGGCACGCCGAGAGCTACCGTCGCAGGACCAAGCAGGAGGGTAAGGACGTCTCCGCCTGCTTGGTATGCCTCATAAGGGATTTGAAAGCTAAGCAGCAGCAGGATAATAAAGCCCGAGCACAGAAAAAGCGGGTGCAGCCAGCGCCATCGTTGATGGATGAGCTGCGCGGCGGCATAGGCTATAACGCTAAGCGCAATGCCAAATAGCGGTTGGCTCAGCCATTCTTGCAGATTCATTCCACACCGCCTTGCGCTTCATTCCGCAGCAGCTTAGTTGTAACGTACCCCGTTGCCAGAAGGGAGGCTACAGCGCTGCCGATGACGCCAATGCCAATCGATAGCCAGCTTGATCCGATCAGCGGGAAAAAGACCATCGTCCCGACCAAAAAAGGGATAAAAAACAGCATCATATGTCCGGTAAGCCAGCTTGCCGCTGTATCCACCCATTCCAGCTTAATGACTTTGGTAAATAAGGCAATGAGAAAGAGAATAAGACCGATAACATTGCCTGGCAAAGGGATATGAAGGCTCAGATGGAGCCAGCTTCCGAGTAAGTTAAAGCCTAGTAAAATCGCGAATCCTAGCATAGTATCTCCTTTATTTAAGCTTGGTTTGCAGGCAGCCGGATACAAATCGTCGTTCCTTCTCCTAGCTGACTGTCAATCTCGATGCCGTACTGCTCCCCAAAGTAAAACAGAATTCGATCATGCACGTTCTTGATTCCAATATGCGCCTCGTCAAGTGTATCAGATGGCTGCGATAAACGGTACCGAAGCTGCTTAAGCTTCTCCTCGCTCATGCCGACCCCGTTGTCCTTGATCATAATGATCACTTCGCTGCCCGATCTTAAAGTGGACACTTCGAGCTGGCCAGGTCCGCTGCGACGCTCTAATCCATGTACGATGGCGTTCTCGATTAAAGGCTGCAGCGAGAAATGCATCACCTGAATGGTCTCGCTATCCGCTGCCAGCCGTTCAATGTATTGAATTTTATCGCCAAAGCGCAATTGCTGTATTTTCACATAGAGACGGATATGCTCCAGCTCCTCCTTCAGTGTAACCGTATCCTTGCCGGTTTGAATATGTACTCGAAACAAACGTCCGACTATCCCGACCATTTCGCCGATATCGCGCTGCCCGTTGATGACTGCCTTCATCTGAATGGACTCGAGTACATTCGCTAGGAAATGCGGGTTGATTTGGCTCTTTAGCGCGCCGAACTGAGCTACCTTTTGCTGTGCCTTTGCCATAGAGGATCTTTCGATATAGTTTTGCAGATCCTCGACCATCTTGCGAATGCCTTGATACAGAACGCCAAATTCATCCTGCCGATCACTGCTTAAATCCACATCGAATTTCCCCATGCCGACCATTTTTACCTGCCTGCTTAATAGAATAATCGGTTTTGTCACGCGCTCCGACAAGATGTACATAAACAAAATGGCTGTGCCAAGCGATAGGATCGCCAGCGTTAAGATGATTCTACCGAGAAACGCAGCCTGCTTCGTCATCTCTTTCTCGGCGATATATTGAATAACCTTCCAATTCGAATAATCGGAGGTCACAAAGTTTATATACGATTCGGTACCGGCTACATCAGCATAAAAGCTGCCAGCGTCTTCCTCCAGCAAGGTACGGAGCGTTTTATCCTCTAACGATATCGATTTGCTGATGTCTGTGTTTGCATCCGAATGGTAAGTGACGCCGCTATTATCATCGATAATAATAAAATTGCGCTTGCTCGTCTCGGAAAGCTGCAATATCTCCCGCAAGGAATCGAGGCGAATGTCAATGAGCATAACCCCCAGCGGCTGTTTGCTGCCAACCTTGTTGATTACCCTTGCGATTGAAATGACCGGTGCTTTGGAATTGGTTCGATGAAAGGGGGTATGGCTGCCAAAAAGAATGACTCCCCCTTTTTTTTGCTGCGTCTGAATATACCAATCCTCTTGGGTAAAATCCTTAAAATCGTAATCGGCACGGTTGAAATTTGCGGAATAAAAGACACGGGACCCCGCATAAATCTGTACGCTATCGACATTTTTAATCGTCATTTCAATGGAGCTGATGAAATGCTCGATCGTATTTCCGTACTGAATGCTCTGATCGTTCCCGGTATTATCCTTGCTGTTCGTCCAGTGTTCAAGCGCAATTTGAAGCCGGCTGTCCATCTGGGCATTCAGCGTGCCTTTCTCGATGCTTTGCAAATACTGGTCAATATTAAAGGACAGATTATTGAGAATGAGGCTGGAGCTGCTTTGATATTCGTTTTTGACGGCTTGATTTGAAAAGATGTAAATGATTGCGGAAATGAAGAGCAGCGGGACGGTAATCGTCAAAACCATAAGCACAAAAATTTGATGATTGACATGCTTCATTCGATATTGGTAGGTAGACCGTCCTAATTTTCTCACAGGGTCACCATCCTGATTGTTTTCTATAGTCGGTAGGTGTCATATTTGTGATGCTTCTAAACGTTTTGACAAAATGCTTATAGCTCTTATAGCCGCACATCGTACAAATATCCGTCACCAAATATTCGGGCTTCTTCAAGCATTCCTGTGCAAATTGGATGCGAATTTCGGTGACGAACCGCATATAGTTTTTGTCCAATTTCCGCTTGAACAGACGGCTCAAATAAGAGGGATTATAGAAGAAACGGTCGGCAACCATTTGCAGCGTAACCTCTTGATCGATATTTTGCTTGATGAACGATTCGATATGCTCAAAGATGATGACGTCCTGCTGATGGTTTTGCGTTAACCCTTCCGTGTAAACAAGGCCCAAATGCACCATCCACCTGCCAAGCCAGTCGAAGAGAGCTTCAAGCGTTGGGAAATCATCGATGAATGTAAGGTTTAAGAGCTTTTCGCTATAGACACCTTCAATGTGAATGCCGTTTTTGTTGGCAAAACGAATAATGACGCTGATCAGCTCTTGCAAATAGGCGAGCGATTTTTCAAATGACGCATAGGTTGTTTTGCTCAAAATAGTTTGCGCCAGCTGCTGCATCAGCAGCCTTGTCTCCAGCTCATTGCCGCTCTCTAAGCAAGCGATGATCCGTTTCCTATCATTCTCATCCAGCTGGATTAGGGCTGATTTCGCAGATTGAGAGGCATCGCTTAAGCTTGCGGCAAGGAATAAGCTGCGATCTGCATCGTAAAAACGCTGATACAGCGCTTTATCGGAATCGTGCAGCCACTTTTTTATTTGGGATAAATCGGATGTCAGCTTACCTAACCCCATGAACAGCAAAGTATGATGCTCTATGCCGGCGATTTTCAGCATAAGGTCTAATTGTTCCTTTACTTTCTCTTCTATAGGGACGACCTCGTCGCTAGAATCCTCTACTGGCCATACAATCATTCCAAAGAGCTTCGTTTTATACGTATAGGTGAAAATATGCCGACGGTTATATTCGGGGAAAAGCGACTCCGCTGCTTCCATTAAAAAAATGTCCGCTTGCTGTCTGCCCCAGCTGCTAGGCTGGGAATGCGCTTTCAAGCGTGGAAGCCAAGTTAGTACAAATGGCTGATAGACATACGCACTGCTCGGAAGCCCGCAAAGCTCCCCGATCATAGTCTCATCTACCGCAGCATGCTCTTCCTCCAGCAGAAGCTTCACGAGCTCGCTCCCTTTTAGCTTCCAGCTTTGTCTCATCTCCGTCTCCAAAATAGACAGGCTTTGCAGCTCTAGACGTTTCTCCTTCAGCTTATCTATGCAATCTTGGATCGATGCCAGACTCTCCTCATATTCCAAAGGCTTAAGCAGGAAAGCATGGACCCCGCCTGCACGGATCGCTCTCTGCGCATATTCAAAATCATTAAAACCTGTCAAAATAATAAATAGCGTATCTGGGAGTTTCATACGGATTTGCTCTATCATTTGAAGACCGTCCATCTCAGGCATGCGAATATCGGTGATGACCAAATCAGGTTTCTCTTGAAGAGCCAGAGCAAGTCCGTCCTGTCCGTTCTCTGCTTCAATAATGGAATGAACCTCAAGCTCTTCCCAGGAAAAATAATGTTTTAGACCCAACCTTATAATGGGTTCATCCTCTACAATCATTAGTTTAAACATGATATTCCCTCCTGAAGGTTATGCTTATAGTGGGTATCTTCGAAGTATGTAATGAATTATAACATGCTTATGGAATGATAGAAGGAATAGGTCAGAATACGACCATGAATGTAAAGAGTAAGGGATTCTTCTAAATTTACAAATGTTTTATGATTAGCGCAAGGGATAAGACGTTCTCATTTTATTCCAAAACATACTGGGGGGTATTTGAATGACGGTTATGAAAAAAGGTCTGATGACGATTGTAGGTGTCGCTTTGCTAGGCATGCAGCTAGCGGCATGCGGGAACTCAAACACGAATACGAATAACGAGCCAACAAACAAAGCCAGCGATACACCTGCTACTGAAACGGCAGCCAAGCCTGTTGAAATCACGTGGTGGAACTTCCCAACCTTCCAAGCGCTGGATGGCGAAGTCGGTAAATACGAAAAAGAAATTATTGCTGCATTCAATAAGAATAACCCGGAAATTAAAGTTAATTTAGAGATGATCACCTTTGAAGGCGGCCCTGAGAAGCTGAACGTCGCGATCGCCTCCAATACAGCCCCTGACGTTATCTATGATGCGCCTGGACGCATTATCGACTGGGGTAAAAAGGATTTGCTTGCTCCGCTGAATGATATGGTGACCGATGAAGTGAAAAACGATATTTCACCGGCCTTCTGGAAGCAATCAAGCGTAGGCGAACAAATTTATATGTATCCGATTAATACAGCGCCATTCATGATGGCCGTCAATAAAACGATTTTCGAGAAAATCGGTGCGCTTGATCTGCTTCCACTGAAAAAAGAGGACAGAACTTGGACATTTGATGAGTATAAGAAAGCTCTTCAAGCGGTTAAAGAGAAAGCGCCAGAAGTTATTCCGACTGGATTTTTCGCAAAAAGCCAAGCTGGTGACCAAGGAACTCGCGCTTATATCGCTAACCTAGGCGTATCCAGATTTTTGAATGAAGATAATTCCGCAGTTGCCATTAACACCGATAATGCAGCAAAAGCGCTGGATTGGATCGTTCAAGCGACAAATGACAAGTTGAGCGTTACGGGTGCTGCCTCGCTTGCGGCAGCTGATGTGAATGACTTGTTCCTGCAAGGGAAGCTTGCTTTCACACTTAACTATTCCGCTGTTCTTAAAGCGCAAAACGTATCTAAAAAAATGGTCGAGTTTGAAGATATGCTGCTTCCGTTCCCGACATTAGATGGTTCTGAGCCTAAGCTTGAGCCGTATCTCGGCGGTATGGCCGTGTTCAACAATGGCGATGAGGATAAAATTGCAGCTTCGAAAAAATTGATCGATTTTATCGCTAACGACGAAGTATACGGCAAGAAAAATCTGATTCAAACGGGCGGCCTATCCGTTCGCAACTCCATAACTGGCCTGTATGACGACCCAGAATACACATACGCTGAATATGCTCGTAAATTTACGACTGATGCACCAACCATTGCAGACGGCTATGCTGAGATTCGTACGTTCTGGTTTCCTGAATTGCAGCGTGCATTGATTGGCGGAGCTACAGGCAAAGAGGCTTTGGACAGCTTTGCCAAGAGTGCAAATGAAGCGATTGCTAAAGCTAAAGCAGCAGCTAAATAAGAACATAGCGTCCATGGGGGAGTAGAGTGCGCGAGTGCTCTACTCTTTTCAAAAACATCGATGAATGGAATGGGGAGAGGGAGATGGAGGCAACCGTTCGCAAAACGAAAGGTTACGTGCTGCGAGATTGGCTGATGAGTTACCTGTTTTTACTGCCGGCATTTGGATTTTTTCTGCTCTTTGTAGCTTATCCAATGGTTAAAGGAATTTATATCAGCTTTTTTGATTACTCTTTAAGAGATTTTAATTTTATTTGGTTCGATAACTATATTTCGCTCATTCAAAATGAGACATTTCTGAAATCTATGCGAAATACGCTTTTGCTTGTTGTCATTACCGTACCGATTGTTATCGTATTTTCTGTATTTGTTGCGGTCAATATTTATAAGAAAAAAGAGTTTGCGAGATCCTTCTTTAGAGGCGTGTTCTATTTGCCAGCCGTATCATCCGTCGTCAGTATTACGGTCGTATGGGGCTGGATCTATCATCCGAACTACGGCATTCTCAATTATTTGACAAGTTTGTTCGGTGCTGAGCCCGTTTCTTGGCTTGGAGACACAAGGACTGCACTGCTCGCGATTATCGCTGTTTTAATTACAACATCCGTTGGCCAGCCGATTATTTTGTATGTCTCATCGCTTGGCAACATTCCGACCTCTTATATTGAAGCGGCCGAGCTTGACCGCGCAACGCCATGGCAGATTTTCCGGAAAATTGTTTGGCCGATGCTGATGCCTACAAATTTGTATATTATCGTTATCACCACGATTAATACTTTCCAGTGCTTTGCTTTGATTCAACTGCTTACCTCGGGAGGTCCCGTCTATAGTACATCGACCGTCATGTACGGCGTATATGAGCAAGCATTCGTATTAGGTCATTTCGGCAACGCTTCCGCGATGGGCGTGTTACTTGCAATCGTCATTGGCATTATTTCCATTATTCAATTCAAATACTTTGGCAGCGATGTTGAGTACTAAGGAGGGGACATCATGAGTTCGAGTTCATACCATTCATTAGAGATGAAAGCAACTATGGTGCAGCCAAAGAAAAAAAGCGCATGGAAAAAAGAATTTACGGTTTCAAAAGTGCTGGCTGGCATCCTTTTAATATTAGCTACTCTATTTTTTATCTTTCCCTTCTATTGGGTTGTTTCCGGCTCGTTTAAGCTACAGACCGTAGCAACGACTATTCCGCCAGAATGGTTTCCGCTCAAGCCGACGATGCAGAACTGGACGGAATTGTTTAAAAATCCGGTGGAGCGCTGGATGTTCAACAGCTTTATTATTGCTTTGGCAGAGATGATTGCGATCTGTATCGTTTCATCCCTTGCCGGGTATGTGCTCGCCAAAAAAACATTCCCCGGCCGCGTGGTTATATTTACGATGTTCGTTGCAGCTATGGCGCTGCCTAAACAGGTAATACTTGTACCGCTCTTTACGATGTTAGCGGATTTTGGCTGGGTAAATACGTATAAAGGACTTATTTTACCGACAATTGGCTGGCCTTTCGGCGTGTTTCTAATGAAGCAATTTGCACAGACCATTCCAGGCGAGCTGATCGAGGCGGCGAAGATAGACGGATGCTCGGAAATGCGCTTGTTTACAACGATCATATTGCCATTGCTTAAACCGGCTTTAGGCGCGCTTGCTATCTTTACCTTCATTACTTCATGGAATGATTATTTCAGCCAGCTCATTATGACAAGGTCAACCTCGATGATGACGCTGCCGCTAGGTGTAGCGACGCTTAGAGGTGAGTTTACGACAAATTACGGGCTTCTGATGGCTGGTGCGGCGCTTGCGTCTATTCCGATGATCGCTATCTTCCTTTTATTCCAAAAGGCATTTACGCAAGGCATTACGATGGGCGCAGTTAAAGGGTAAGGCAGGCAGCGGAGATCCCATTACCCTAAATCTATCTTTCTAAAAACGGAGGCCATTTTACGATGAAACACGATGAATTGGAAATTTTCAAAGGCATTACAATCGCGATGTATTCCAGCTACAATGAGCAGGGTGAAATCAATAAAGAAGCAGCACAGAAACTAGCTCGCCACTACGCCTCAACTGGCGTGAAAGGCCTATATGTTGGAGGAAGCTCAGGCGAGGGCATGCTGCAATCCGTTGAAGAGCGCAAGCAAATGCTGGAGGCGGTCATTGCTGAGGTTGGCCAAGAGCTTACGATCATTGCTCATGTCGGGTCGCCATCTACTAGAGACAGCGTAGAACTTGCGATACATGCGGAGCAAGCAGGCGCTCATGCCGTATCAGCTGTACCGGCTATTTATTACCGATTATCCCCGCAAAGCGTTGAAGCGCATTGGCAAGCGATTATTGACAGCACCTCGCTGCCATTTATTATTTATCATATTCCCCAAACGACGGGCTTTCAGCTATCGAAGAGCCTGCTCGTCAAGATGGCAGCGCAGGACAAAGTCATTGGCGTGAAAATCTCGGCGGAAAGCACATTTGAGCTTCAGCAATTCAAGGCTGCCGGCGGAAAGGACTTTCTTGTCCTTAATGGTCCAGATGAGCAGTATCTAGCTGGACGAAGCATTGGCGCGGACGGGGGAATTGGCGGCACGTATGGCGTTATGCCGGAGCTGTTCTTGAAGATTGAGCAATGCTATGTGCAAGGAAAGATGGCCGAAGCGCAGAAATGGCAGTTCATCGTGAACGAGCTTATTGTGGATTTGCTATCCTTTCCGTCCTTGTATGGGGCATGCAAGGCGATCTTGAAGCTGCGCGGATTCGAGACGGGCGAGCCTAGAATGCCGCTTCTGCCTGTTGCAGCCTCCGATATGGACCGCGTTGAACAATTGAATGAACGAATCTTGCATTATATTGCGCAAGCAAAGGGATAAGCGAAAATATAGAATTTCTCGGAAGGAAAGGGAATCAGCCAATATGACTCGATTGAATGACATTTTTCCTATGAAAGGACTAATTGTTTCCTGTCAGGCGCTTGAGCACGAGCCGCTTCACGGCGGCGATGCGATGGCAAAAATGGCAAGGGCAGCAGTGAGCGCCGGAGCCATCGGGATTCGAACGAACGGTGTTCCGGATATCGTTGCGATCAAGCAGGAAGTGGATGTGCCCGTAATCGGGCTTATTAAGCGGGATATTCCGGGCTCGGCTATCTTCATAACTCCGACGCTGGAGGAAGTAAAGGCTATTGTAGATGCCAAAGCGGATATCGTTGCTCTTGATGTTACGAATCGAGAAGGTCGCTTGGAAACCGTAAAAGCGTTGATTGATTATGCGCATGAGCAAGGTGCTGCTGTAATGGCAGACATTTCTACGCTGGAGGAAGGGCTCGCAGCTGTGGAGCTGGGTGCTGATTTCATTGGTACGACCCTTTCGGGCTATACGCCATACAGTACGCAGCAGGAAGCGCCGGATTTTGAATTGCTGGAGCAATTATGCAAGTCAGTTAGCATTCCGGTCGTTGCAGAGGGACGGATATGGACGCCGGAGGATGCTGCGAAAGCGATGAAGACCGGAGCAGCTTATGTCGTTGTGGGCAGTGCCATCACAAGGCCGCAGCTGATTACGGCTCGTTATGTCAGCGCATTGCGTACAAAGTAGAGTTAAGGGGGAGAGCGAGTGGACTTGCAATTGTTCGATCCCCAAACAGAATACGCAATAGGCGTGGATATTGGGGGCACAAAAATAAATACCGGAGTCGTAAGCGCGGAAGGAGTTATCCTGCATACGTTAAGCCTCAGTACGATGGCTGGGCAAGCGAAGACGGTTGATCGCGTGAAGCAAGCTGTTCATGAATTGATGGCAGAGGTGAAGGTGAAGCTGCCAGCAATCGAGTTCAAAGGCATTGGCATTGGAAGCGCAGGACAAGTCGATTGGGCAAAGGGCAGCATCCGATCGGCATCCGAGATTATACCCAATTATGCTGGAACTGCGCTGAGAAGCATCATTCAGCAGCAGTTTCTACTGCCGACAATCGTAGATAACGACGTAAATGTGCTTGCGCTAACGGAAAAGTACCTTGGAGCAGCGCAAGGCGTGGATCATTTTCTATGTCTAGCACTCGGCACCGGCGTAGGCGGAGCGATCGTTGTCGACGGTCGCCTTGTTCATGGCTCATGGGGCGGAGGCGGCGAGCTCGGTCACCTGTCTGTCGATTTTAATGGTCGTCCCTGCCTATGCGGGGGAAAGGGCTGCTTGGAGCAATATGCATCAGGAACAAGCATTGCCGACCGCATGGCAGAGAGGCTCTTATTGAGTGGCGATCTGAACTACAACGTAGATTCACGAGAAGTAATTGCAAGGTGGCTGGCTGGTGATCCGCTTGCCGTAGAGCTGATGGAGGAAACGATGGCAGCGCTTGGCTCCGCAATCGCTTCCCTCATCCACATGTTTAATCCAAAATTGATCGTTATTGGCGGTGGTGTTGCCGAGGCAGGCGATCCGTTATTTGCTGGGATAAGGAAGGAAGTTATTTTACGGTCGATGCCGTCGATGGTGGAGGGCGTGCGGATTGAAGCAGCCTATCGCGGCAATTTATGCGGAATGATAGGTGCGGCTTTGCAGGTATGGGAGTACGCGGTGTAAATATAGTAATGAATAAATCGGGTGGTCAATTTATTGACTATCCGCTTTTTTTATTATTGTTAATTATTCATTTTGAATAATATAATACGAAATTACGATTAATTATCTGTTATAATATTCGAAAAGCGAACTTATTAGAAGTGGAGGTTTTTTATTTGAGATTTAATAACGTCATGTACAAGCTTAAAGGCCTCTACAAATTCGGGAAATCGGCTCCAAAGCTGCGCGGAAAAGTGTTCGTGAACCGAATGGGTGACATTCAGGTTGGCAGAAACCTTTCCATTGTGGGACATCCGTGGGCTGTTCAAATTACGAGCACCAAGGGCGCGAACCTAACGATTGGAGATCATGTCTACATTAATGCAGGCGTCGGAATCGCAGCTAATAAACAAATCATCATTGGCGACTATGTTAAAATAGGTCCAAGAACGAGTATTTTTGATAGCAATTACCATCGTATGGATAGTGCCGATAATGGCGAGCTTAGCAAAAAAATTACGATAGGCAACAATGTGTGGATTGGTGCCGACTGCACCATTCTTCCCGGCGTCTCGATCGGAGATAATTCGGTTATCGCGGCGAAGAGCACCGTCAACAAGGATGTTCCCGGCAACGTGCTGGCAGGAGGAAGTCCCGCAAAGGTTATTCGCGAGCTGGAAATCGAGGAGGGCTGGGTCCGGGATTAATAGGTCATTACATAACAGCGAGCCTTCCTCCCATTAAGGGAAGAGGGCTCGCCTTCTTTATAGTGAAGACTTATTGGGGATCATCAGAGCCTTTTCCATTAACGAGCGTTACTTCTTTTTGGAAAATCAGGTGATCGCTCTTGCCAAAAAAATTCATGAGATACGCTCCAATAACGACCGTGCCGCTTGACTCTTCATTCGGAAGCGATACGGTTCCATTTGGATTTACGATAACTTGCTCGCTGCCGGATATTTGCTTCCAAATTATAAATGGCATTGACGGAAGGTCGAACCCGAAAGCTTTAAGCGAGTAATGATGCTTTCTTCCATTGGCAGTAATCTTCACCGTTTCCACCGCTTCAGCCCGGATATAGGCAGCGATCTGGACGTATAATGCCGGTTCGTCATTCTTTAGCGTCTCCTGAAAATTCAGGACGGTAGACCACACATCCGCAGGCGTGATGCCAAGGTTAGCTAAAGCTGCGCTTAGCGCGTAAGTTTCCTTTTGATTCAATACTTCATCAAGAGCCTCGTTTAATACCTCATTCATGGCATAATGATTAATTAGCAAAGCAGATAGCTCATTCGTTTCTTTGTCAGCGAGTACGGCTTTGATCGTTCCCTCAAGCCCTTTGATTTCGCCGCCATCACCGAAGAGAAAGAGGAGGAAGTCTTCAATGCTTACATTCGATTCTCCTCCGGCAGCAGCAAGCGCGCTGAGCAGCTCCTGATATTGCTCATTTGCTGCAATGGCTTCGAGCTCGGACAGCTGCGGATCGTATCGGAAGGAGCTGATCGCCTTCAGCATACCGAACAGACTGCTCTTAAGCTTCGCCTCGTCAGAGGAAACGGGCAGCTTCGCTTTTATCTTGTTCCATATGGGATCGATTAGCTCCAGATGGTCCTCGTCATTTAGACCGGCAATCTCCTCTTGCAGATTGCGAATAGCGTCAATCTCATCCGCATTACCAGAAGCTATCGCCTCATGCAGCTTCTGTATCCGGTCGAGCAGGGCTTGCGGAATGGAGCTACCGGTGTCTGCAGCCTTTAATGTCACTTCTTTCTGGAAAATGATTTTCTCCGATTCGTCGATAGGGTTCAGCGCTTTAGCCTGAATAACAGCGGTACCTTCCATTTTAGGCTTGGAAAGCATAACGGAGCCCTCGGGTGATACGGTCACAGCGTCGCTGCCAGAAGCTTTGGACCAAACGAGCAGGGAATTCGGTACCTCTTTGCCTAGCGTAGATAACGTATAGTCATGCTGGCGACCGTCTGGGCTTACCGTCACCTGCTCTACCGAATGCGTTCGAAGATAGGCGAGCAGTATTGTAGTGATCGCGTTTTGGTCGTGTTCTAGCTTATTTTGAAATTGGTTAACGACTGCCATCATATCGTCCGCTGTAACGCCCAGCTTCTGGAATGCAGGACTGAATCTATAGTAGCGATCATCTGTTTGACTTAAGACAGTATTTATCGCCGAGTATAGCAGCGCTTCACGCTTCTCTTGGTTGAACAGAAGCGAGATTTGCTCCTGCGGACTCAGGTTGGCAAGCAGCTCCATCATCGTACCTTGTACCCCTTTTCTCGCAGCACCGTCGCCATGCAGGAAAATCATGAGATCTTCCGCATAAAGGTTGGTTTGGACTGTTGAGAGGTAGTTAAATAGTGCTCCATCGTATTCCGCATTCGTAAAGAAAGCTTCCAGATCAATGGAATCGTCATAATAGGCTAACTGGCCAGCTTCCTTCAACATTTGAAACAGTGCCAGCTTGTTTCTTTGTTTGTCGACGCTAGCTGGCAGAAACCGTTCAATTTTATTCCATATCGGGTCAATCAAGGTGTGATCCGCATTAACGTCCAGCGCCTTTAACTCGTCATAAAAGGCTTGTATCTCTTGAACGTCCGCCGGAGCTGCCGTACTTAACGACTCATGCAGCCTGTTGATTTTCTCGAAATAGGGTTCCTTTGGAAACTCGGAAATAGGATGCGCATGTCGTATCTCTTTCTCCAAGATGACCTTCTCCGGTCCGCCGAAGGGATGGAGCAGCTTAACATGAACAACGGCCGTAGCACTTCTAGCATTGTTCAGTAGAGTGGCAAGTCCGATGTATGTCGATTTAAAGGAGGTTACATAAAGATCTGGACTCTCTGATATTTTCGACATTTCAATCGGAAGCAGGTCGTCATAATGAGTAACGTAGGCACCAAATATATTTAAAGTGTAACGATACGTTGGAGGATCATCGGGAAAATGAGAAGTGGACCAATGTATCACCGTATCCGAGCGCATATAGGCGATGGCTATTGCAGCAAACGATGCATCATCCTTCTGAAGCCTCGTTTCGAAATTATGCTGCATATCGATTACATCCTGCGCCTTCACGCCAAGATTGCGCAGCACTCTGCTAACCTGATACTTATCCGCTAGTCCTAGCACTTTTGTCATTTCTTGAGAGAGAAAATCTTTCGATTTCTGCATGTCATTGATCAGCTCTGCCAGCTCATATGGCGATTTGTTACGCAGCGTTTCGCGGAAAGTACCCTCGAACCCTGGGCGGATGCCGCCGTCGCCAAGCAAGAGTATAAGAAAATCCTCTAACGTCAGACTAGGCAGGCCAGCTGCAGCCGAAATGGTCTGAAGCGCTGCTCGGAATTCCGAATCATTGCGAATTTGTTCCAAATCGCTCTCCACGGGATCTAATAGGTAGAGGCGAATCGCTTTCACGAATCGGAAAAGGTTCGTCTTCAGCTTCGCTTGATCAACGTAAGCCGGAAGCTTGAGCTTAATCTTGTTCCATACCGGATCAATGAGCGATTCATCTGCCGTCTCATCCAGCGCAGCTAGCTCCACACGTAAATCCTTCACAGCCTGAACATCGACAGCATCGCCTTTTGTTAAGGCGTTATGAATACTGAATAGCTTCTGTAAATTTGCTTTTGGAGCTGCTTCGGCTGCGTTTGCCGTTTGTGCGAATCCCAGCGTATCGTTCATAATGGATTTGCCGCTGAATGTCAGACCGCTGAATAGGGATGCCGTCATTGTAAAAGCGAGTGTGGCTACGACGATTTTTTGGCTAAACTTCAACTCAATCACCTCTTCAAGCAGAATGTTATTGCGAAGTATTTGAAAACATTTCCTTATTTGTTGATAGCATACCTTTTTAAAAATAGGGCAATAAGAGGCGAACTTCCTACTATTAGGGATGGAAATAGACTCATTTCCTTCCTGAGTTAATGGCGTTCATAAATCGGCTTTGCAGGGAATAGGTCGCTCAGCATAATAAGATGAAAAAGTAGATGGATCGATGCAATAGAAAAAAACAGGCTTCTGCATCGTATGCAAACGCCTGTTTTTCATATCATGATTAGCTAGGTTGATTCGCTTTAGATAATTTCCATTGCTTATGAGCCAGCTGTACCTTCTGCCATAGCTCATCTCTTTCCTGCTCAGTATAGCTAACGAGCAGCTCGCCAAATTGAATCGCTAAAACATCAAGCCATTGTGCTTTATTTGTGATCTCTGTTTTCACAATTTCATTCAACTCCCGTTTAATCCAAATGCAACCGCGCAGCTCATTGCTGCCTGTCTCATGCCGATGTCTAACAATAAACAAATTATGCCACGGGGATTCCGAGGATATACCTGCAAGCAGGGGAAGAGGCTCAAGGGGCATATCGCCTAGTCCAACATCAATAATCCAGATCTCGTCCTCTAGCTGGTCATTCGTTAAGGTAACCGTCAGCCCTAAGTGAAAGCCGTTAATGCGGGGCTCGGTGCCTATTGGCTGAACGCCTGCCCGGTGCAAGTTCACCTTGTAGCCTAACGAGCGGAGAAGGAGGCTGAACGCACCATTTAGGTGAAAACAATATCCGCTTCGGCCATTTAAAATGAGTTGAATCGATTCATGATAATCAATAGCAACAGGCTTCCCTGCAAAAATATCTATCGTCTGCCAGGATTTATGCTTGACATGTGCCTTGTGAAGCTCAAATAAGTATACAAAAAAGAAGTATCTGTACCGGTACAACTGCAATTGCATTTGAGAAACTTGCTGTAATGTTGGGCAAGTATTCTTGCATATATTGATCTGAAGAATATTGCGAGAGGAGACATCCATGTGAAAGTGAATGATCAGGTTCGTTATTATAAACCCTTTGTCAGTCCGCTTGATCCATGCCCGCCAATACGAGTAAAAAGCTACAGCACGCCGCCGCAATTGTTTATTTCCTTCCAGCCCCCTAATTTGCCGCAGTTCAATCCCTTCGAAGCCTTGAGGTATGGAACACTCTGGCCAGCGTTATACAGTCCTTATGGTTCGAAAAACGTCAGAGATGAAGAGGGGGACTAACAGTGAGCATCGTATTGAACGAGGAATATTACAAGCTGCTGCACGAACTGCAGGCAGTTGATTTTGTTTTGGTGGAGTTGAATTTATATTTGGATACGCATCCGACGGATGCGAGTGCGATACAGCAATACAATCAATATGCACAGTTAAGGCAGCAAATCGCTCATCGTTATGAATCAAAATATGGTCCCTTGAAAAACTTTGGCCAAAGCTTATCCGGTACGCCTTGGTCATGGAATGACGCTCCCTGGCCGTGGCAGGTCTAAAGAACGGATTTGGCTAACACCTATTTTTGAGGAGGCAACCGTGCATGTGGGTGTATGAGAAAAAATTGCAGTATCCAGTACGCGTAAGCAAATGCGATCCTTTGATGGCCAAGTTCCTCATGGAGCAGTATGGCGGTGCCGACGGAGAGCTCGCAGCGGCGCTGCGTTATTTAAACCAGCGTTACACGATACCGGATAAAGTAATCGGACTGCTTACGGACATAGGTACTGAGGAATTTGCGCATCTCGAGATGATTGCCACCATGATCTACAAGCTGACGAAAGACGCAACGCCCGAGCAATTGAAGGCAGCGGGACTCGGCGCTCATTATGTTGCACACGACAGCGCCTTGTTCTATGAGAATGCAGCAGGCGTGCCATGGACAGCTGCCTACATCCAAGCGAAAGGCGATCCGATTGCGGATCTGTATGAGGATATTGCGGCAGAGGAGAAGGCGCGGGCTACATACCAGTGGCTTATTGACCTGACGGATGACGTCGATCTTCAGGACAGCTTGAAGTTCCTCCGGGAGCGGGAGATTGTGCATTCGCTGCGGTTCCGTGAAGCGGTGGAGATTTTGAAGGAAAAGCGGGATGAGAAGATATTTTATTAGAGGGAAGCCTCTCTACAGCGAAGCGATGCTGTGGGGAGGTTTTTTTTTGGAGTCCTTCACTAATCGAATAGGTAGGATAAATACAATGATTTCAAGAATATCATGTTCTATGGATTTTTATGTACAAGGGTATGAATAATAAATCAAAACTATTGGATGTTTTTGAGTGGTTAGACGATTTGATGTTTATGAACTGGACAAATACACAAAATTATTTTGCGAATTTTTTTAATAGAGAACCATGAAATGATCGATGGCTGGATCATAAAGCAAGAGAATATTTATTGGATTATGTAAGCACGCCAGGGTTTGTAGGTCTGATCGCAATTCAATGAAAATGTTGAGTTCTTTGTAAATGAAATGTGTATTCATCCTAATTTTCAAGGACAAGACATAGCAGTAGCTATGAATAAATTTAGATAAACGCTAGTACCGGGATCAACTACGCTGGTATTACCCCGAATTAGTCAGCCCTAAAGAAATTACAAAATTAACTATATCCTTTCGTAGACCAATTATCGAAATCACTAGACCTGAAAAAAAAAAGTATTACTGCTAATACAACTGGGAATGATCCAACCATTTGTTGACCAAAATCTCTGGTGTTAAATTCTCCATACCCAGAATAGATACTGGCTGCAATTAGAAACATACCGTAAAGAATGATGCCGGATAAGCTTAAGATGGACCCCAAAATCACCTGTTTCATTTAATTCACCCCTTAGTAAAAGAGATCTCCTGACCTAGCGATCAGGAGATCAAAATTAATTAATAATCATATGTTAAGACTGTGCTGGCGTTTCCATTTTGCCATTCTGATGTGCTTTCATTAAACCATTCGTGGCGGACACTTGTATATACATAAACCCCAAGGATATCCGATCCCTACTTGATACTGCATATTGTTCTGAAGCTGAGTATCGAATGATAGGACTACTTGTCAAGCTTGCTAAGCACCTATCTGGCTCTCAATCAGAAATAAGCTGGCTCTTATTTTCTCACAAGGTAATCAAACAATTCTTCAACGTCCGCCTTGGTTAATAGCGACCAAATTTGACAATACTGAAGATACATGCCGCCTTCTATTGGGTAATGAGTAAGTGTGGCAGCACTTCCTCGTAAGCTTTTGACAAACAAACAGGGTAATTTAGTATTTGACGCCGTTTGCTTCGAGGAGACAGCCCCCCTGAAAGAGAGTGAAACTCGTGATAACACCTGAACCGATAGAGTTGCAATACATAAAACGACTGAGTGATGAAGAGAATACTCTGATCGAAGCGCTACGGACGATCCAAATGCCTCCTGCAGCTGCTTTGCTTCTGGTTAGGAACGAGCTGAAAGGACCATTGGAAAACAGGCCAATGACAGAGATTCTGGATGGGTTCTTAGCGAGGCATACTGGAGGAGATACTAATGAGTGAAAATCGTTTCCATGTTCACGACTGTATCCTCCGATTCCTTTAGGGGGTAGAATGCCTGCAGGGTAAAAAGATAATTTCGATAACGATAAGTGAAAAGTATGTGAAAGTGATCTAGGTTAAAAAAATAAAACCCTGGATACGAGCAATACAGGGTTTTATGTATGTTGCCTAAAGGTGTGAAGAGATGGTTCATTTCTTGTAAATTAATTCATGCGTTCATATCGTAAAGCCCAGGACTATGTTCACTCGGTAATTCGGGTAAAATTGGTAATGGAAAACCTTCGGGAGGCGGTACAACTTCCAAGTCGCCATTGTTTCGGCTAGGTGTTTGTCCGCTAAATATTTCTCCGATTCGCGTCGGATCCAAACGAAAATTAAATTGAGCGTTATGATAACCGAGCTCAACATATTTGCGGCATTCCGGGTATTTGTTAATATCGTAATTTGGAACAGGAAACAAATTTCCCCAATCGACGCCAAGCGTTTCAAGAGCCTTAGCAAATGCATTCTGATGCGCATTGTCACGCACCATTAGAAAGGCTAATGTTTCCCGGAACGTCTTATTTGAACTCATCTCATAAATCCTTGATTTTTGTAAAACGCCAGTAGACTCAAGCACCACATTATCCAATAAATCACTAATTAAATTACCGTGATTATACACGTAATTGCCCAGCCACGGATTACCCGCAGCATCGACAGGCAAGGAGCTTTGGGCACCAACGATATAGTGATGAGGATTTGCAAGTTTAACGGCTTCATCAAGCGGGGCGGAGTCAATGCCGGCGTTGCCAGGAAGTTCTTCTCCAGACCCGTTCAATAATTGGTTGATTGTATGTTGAACCAGTTCAACATGGCTTATTTCCTCGAGAAACACACCACGGATTAAATCACGATATTGTGTAGCATTGCCGCGGAAATTGCTGCTCTGAAAAAAGTACTGCATCATCGTTCGCATTTCGCCAAATTGTCCGCCAAGCGTTTCTTGTAAAACCTTGGCAGCTGCTGGATCAGGTTTGTCCACTACAATGTTGTTGATTAAGTCTTCTTTATAGAAGTACATATCTACCTCTTTCTATACATTCTTCGCATGAAAATACAAAGAACATATAATTAATGTGAATTGTGATTTACTCCAAAAGGTTGCTGATTATTCATGCTTGAAAAGGCATTTTCCTGTGAGCTAGTTGTTTGTGAATGTGAAATTTGATTGCAAATATTGGAGATTTGTTGTATTTGTTGCAGTGCCGTTTGGTGTCCTTGTAAGGCTGTTTGAATAATTTGTGCAGCTTGTTGCTCATGTTGAGCGATTTGCTCAAGAAGTTTCGCGTTATTTAGCTCTTGATTTAATAACTGTTGATATTGACCTGATGCTTGTTGAGTTTGATTTACCAATTGTTGAATAAGTTGTTCTGCTTGAGCGAGTTGTTGGGAATTTTGGTTGTTTGGTTGAAATTGATTCAATTTTTGTTCCTCCTAGTTAATGTGTTTTTTTATGTTTATTCTTCCTTAGAATTGAAAATATATTCAGGACATTTATTTGGAATTTTATAAGTCGCATAATACAAAAGAAATGCAGTATATCGAATTAACTTGAAATGCAACATCAGGGAGTGAAACAATATGTATTGTTACCTTTGAATAACCTTTAACTATTTCAAACTTTTAATACAATTTTGTTTAGAACAAAATTGCCGTAGACCGTCCCAATTACCCCATATACAATTTTTACAAATAATAGGTTGCTTTGGTTTGGATATTATTTCTTTAATCAATTGATATTGACCTCCTAAGATTTGTTTAATTTTTAATTTTAAAATAATATATCCAACTTAATTTTTTGTATCCAAAATGTATTTGTGCGCTTTTCTGGGTTGTAAAATGATTGCTAATTAGAAAGAGGGGTGCCCCTAAAGCCTATGGCTTTTGGGACACCCTCATTCATTTAGACGTTAGCAGTTTCAGGCCTTTTGATTTGTAAAGGCGGAGGAATAACCCATCCCTTTTCTTTACTCATCTCAAGTATTTTTAAGCCTAAAGCTGTTTTTGAGACATGGTATTTTGCAAATAAAGCACCGATATCTTCTCTAATGGATTGACCAATAACTTGACTGCAAGCAACTATGCCTATTGCAACATCAGAGGCAATTTTGGCGGCAATTTCAGGATCAGTGAAACGGGCGCCTGCAGGAATATCTTCAAGCTTTACTGAGGGTCTGTCAGGCAACATAGGAGCAGAAGCAATTCCGTTATTAGTAAGCAATACATCTAATTCATTAATTTCAAGCTTTGCTTGATCTAGAAGAGCTTCTAATGTTTTTTTAAGATCTTTGTCTCCAGAATGGTTTAAATATGCTTGGTAGCAGGATACAACACCTTTGGCCATAGTGGAAGCTTGCCATACACTAAAGATTTCTCCGTAGTGCATTGGTTCATCCTTTGGATTACCGCTTAAAATTCCCATTTTAAAATGCTCCTTTTTTATCAAATTTGACATGTTTAATATGTCTTAAAATTAGCATTCATCGGAAAAAGACTTTTTTCCAATTGCTATTCTAAGAGGTGTGCTTCTAGGTTTTATCAAATAAAAATCTATGCACGGTCACGATCACGAGCTCGATTTCTTGCGCCAGCTAAACCAAGTAATCCTAAAAGCCCAAGCCATCCCCAATCAAAACCATCATCATCATTAGTTGCATACGCTCTGTAATCGCTAGTGTTGGATGTGGTTGTACGATCCATATTCTCAGCAGATACTGGTGCATTTGAGAACATCGTTAAACATCCAACGAAACCAATTATAAATAATACTTTTTTCATTTTTATACTCCTTCACTATTGGTTTTTTAAACAAGGATATATTTTGTTACTGATCATTTATTTATACATACACCCAACAAACTACTTCAACAAATCAAATTTGTTAGCGAATTTATGGCCAGACAGTTCAGCCAGATAAGACTTGATTAAACAACTTTAAAATCAAAAAACTGACATTGTAGATGTCAGTTTTTAGTGCTGCATTTTATTTTTTATTTTTCTTTGATTCAGCTGCCTCTGAATCTTTGTTGTTGCCAGGACTTGGTTTTTTCTGGGGATTATTTTCTTGAGACATAAACGCATCCTCCTTATTGTCAATCAAAGCATGGGGACGATCTCTTCTTCCCAGACTTAAACTGTCGGATTACGATCTTCGACAAAAATGATCGGCTTACACTGGCCTAATCGTATAGCAAATAAAGGGAACCGGCGTGTCTAGAATGAATAGACAAGTCGGTTCTTTTAATAGTAATAGACCTTATTTACCATATATCGGCATACCCAGAAAAGTGGTAAACTGGGTGAATAAAGGGCAGGGGCATGAAAAAGTATTATAATCATTATGGTCCTGGATTCAATTGAAAAGTAAAGGAAAGAGTGACACTTGATTGTAATTTGGCGTCTATTGCATCATAAAAGATGACTACCTTTGGCGTTTCTCCAAGATCATTAAATATTCGTACCCGATTTGGGGATTTGAAACCAGCTGATCTTAACAGCGCTCTCATTTGCAGAACTCTTTTGTTTGTGCCTGTTTGTGTGTCGTCAATTATACCTTCAAATTTCTTTCTGAATTGTACGTCTTTTGCCAATTTTACAGATAATCTAGCAATTTGAAGCAATACACATTTAACTGTCGCAGCCATAAGATCACTCCTTTAAATAATATAGGATATCTTATGAACCAATGAGTGAATGTGCTTGTACTAATGACATAAATCAGGGTGGTAATGAACTAAATAGCCTCTCGGAATTAGATGGGGGATTCCAGTGGTGATGCCAGAATAGTTATGAAATGGCGCTGGAAAATATGGAAGATGAAAACCAGTTTCAAAAAAGGCCAGACTCCACCAATT
>NZ_JBXCIW010000008.1:0-252135 GCF_056786335.1 Paenibacillus sp. Y280 | reverse complement strand
ATAAGCGCTGAAAGCATCTAAGCGTGAAGCCCCCCTCAAGATGAGATTTCCCAGTATGTAAGACCCCTTGAAGACGACGAGGTTGATAGGTTCGGGGTGGAAGCACAGCAATGTGTGTAGCTGACGAATACTAATCGGTCGAGGGCTTATCCTAAAAGGTTTGCTAAGCAAACCTACATCGTAAGCATACGCTAAAAGGTTGTAAGTCAAACCTACATCGTAAGCATACGCTTAAGGTTTGCATGGACCCATACATCCGGCAGACAACAGTTAAAGAGGTTTTCAGCAAACCTAATCTTTCGTATCCAGTTTTCAGGGCGCAATTTGCTTTGAAAGTGCAATATATTCCCTGATAGCTCAGTTGGTAGAGCACTCGACTGTTAATCGAGTTGTCACAGGTTCGAGTCCTGTTCGGGGAGCCATTATAGAGAGGTGTCCGAGTGGTCGAAGGAGCACGATTGGAAATCGTGTAGGCTCTAACCGGGTCTCGAGGGTTCGAATCCCTTCCTCTCTGCCAGTAAGGCCCGTTGGTCAAGTGGTTAAGACACCTCCCTTTCACGGAGGTAACAGGGGTTCGAGTCCCCTACGGGTCACCAACAAATCTTCAAAAAAAGTTTGACACAGAATAATGGCCTATGATAAGATATAAAGGTCGCTCAACACGGAGGCTTAGCTCAGCTGGGAGAGCATCTGCCTTACAAGCAGAGGGTCGGCGGTTCGATCCCGTCAGCCTCCACCATATAATTAATAATGACGCGGGGTGGAGCAGCCCGGTAGCTCGTCGGGCTCATAACCCGAAGGCCGCAGGTTCAAATCCTGCCCCCGCAACCAAAAATCTTTACCATTCGGAACTTTCCGAGATTATGATGTGGAGCTGTGGTGTAGTGGCCCAACATGCCTGCCTGTCACGCAGGAGACCGCGGGTTCGAATCCCGTCAGCTCCGCCACTTAAACAACATCAGGCTCGGTAGCTCAGTCGGTAGAGCAGAGGACTGAAAATCCTCGTGTCGGCGGTTCGATTCCGTCCCGAGCCACCATTAGATGTACATGCTTGACAAGTGAATATGCCGTTGTAGCTCAACTGGTAGAGCAACTGACTTGTAATCAGTAGGTTGGGGGTTCAAGTCCTCTCGACGGCACCACATGGAGGATTAGTGAAGTGGCTAAACACGGCAGACTGTAAATCTGCTCTCTCTGAGTTCGGTGGTTCGAATCCATCATCCTCCACCAGTTTACCTTAGGGGCATAGTTTAAAGGTAGAACAAAGGTCTCCAAAACCTTTGGTGTGGGTTCAATTCCTGCTGCCCCTGCCAATTGAATATTTTTGAACGTGGCGGTCGTGGCGAAGTGGTTAACGCATCGGTTTGTGGATCCGACACTCGGGGGTTCAATTCCCCTCGATCGCCCCATTAATTCAAAAATAGGTAATGCATATTTTGTTGGGGATTAGCCAAGCGGTAAGGCAACGGACTTTGACTCCGTCATTCTCAGGTTCGATCCCTGAATCCCCAGCCATTTATATGCGGAAGTGGCTCAGCGGTAGAGCATCGCCTTGCCAAGGCGAGGGTCGCGGGTTCGATTCCCGTCTTCCGCTCCATTTATTTGGCGCCATAGCCAAGTGGTAAGGCAGAGCTCTGCAAAAGCTCTACCCCCAGTTCGAGTCTGGGTGGCGCCTCCACAGATTTTTTAATGCAAGAAACAAAACATGTGCCCTTAGCTCAGCTGGATAGAGCGTTTGACTACGAATCAAAAGGTCAGGAGTTCGAATCTCTTAGGGCACGCCATTATTTACCTGAATGCCGATGTGGCGGAATGGCAGACGCGCGCGACTCAAAATCGTGAGGGAAACCGTGGAGGTTCGAGTCCTCTCATCGGCACCATAATTACTTACATAAACTCTTGAGATCCTTTGGATCTTGAGAGTTTTTTTGTGCGTTGTCCTACTTAAATTTATTTTTAAAGTGTCTCTTTACAACAACATATTACTAGTGTACTATTTAACTAACACACAAGGACACTGGAGGAAAAATTCGATGAAAGCATCTGCTAAGTTAAATGAAGCAAGCATCGTTTGTGCTGCGTATGTTGCTTTGTTTCTAGCGGTAAGCTTTGTTACTTTCAAAAAACGGGATATTGCCTAACAGTTGATTTATTTGTTAAGTGCAGCAGAAGGGAGAAGGACAAATTGTGAGCATTGAATTCGATAATAATTTGCCGATCTATTTGCAAATCATGAATTACATCAAGAAAGAAATTGTCATCGGGAAGCTTAAAGCAGGGGATAAAATACCGGCCGTACGGGAGCTGGCTCTAGAGCTGCAAATTAATCCGAATACGATTCAGCGAACCTTTCAGGAGCTTGAACGCGAACAAATCGTAGAGACGAAGCGCGGGCTTGGACGATATGTAACGAGCGAGGAGACAAAGATTATGGAGATCAAAAAAGAGATGGCTGGCGGCCTGCTCGGTCGCTTCATACAAGGGATGCAGGAGCTTGGCTTTGCGAGTAACGATATTGTAATGATTGTTGCGCATGCGGTAGACGAGAAGGATAACAAAGAGGAGTGAAGAGAACGTGAAAAGCGTATTGCAACTGACTGATGTATCGAAATCATATGTAGGCAAGAAGGCATTAAATCACATTTCGCTTAACATTGCACCCGGCAAAATTGTTGGTTTGCTTGGCTGCAACGGCAGCGGTAAGAGCACACTGATGAAAATTGCGGCTGGTCTTGTTCATCCTGCCTCCGGCTCAGTCCAGGTGGGCGGTCAGCTAGTCGGCAGAGAGACAAGGGAGTATACCTCATTTATGCCGGATCAGCCGCTGACGGAAAGCTGGATGCGCGTGGAGGATGCGATCCAGTTTAATAAAGATTTTTATGCCGACTTTGATCTGGCGAAAGCCAATGAAATGCTAGCCTTCATGAAGCTGAACAAAAGGGATCGTGTCAGCGCTATATCCAAAGGAATGAATGAACGGCTGCAGCTTACTCTTACGTTGTCGCGAAATGCGAAGCTTTATTTGCTCGATGAGCCAATTGGCGGGGTAGATCCTGTCGCAAGAGCGAAGATTTTGGATGCAATCGTTAACTACTATAACGAGGATAGCAGCCTGCTTGTATCGACCCATCTCGTACGTGATATCGAACGGATCTTCGATGAAGTTATTTTCATAAGTGAAGGTAAGATCGTGCTGCAGGATGAAGTGGAAAATATTCGGCTTACGCGCGGAAAAAGTGTTGATGAGATGTTTAAGGAGTTGTTCGGGGAATGATCAAACTGTTGAAATATGATTGGAAACGGAACAGCGATGGAATTCTCAGTACGCTTGCCATATTGTTTGTTCTTGAAGCAGCGCTATCGATTACGGGACTTACACAGAATTGGAATGAACCGGTGGTGTTATCGTTCAGCATATTCGGCTACGTGCTTGCCATGTCGCTGTTGTTCATACATTGCTGCCGAACGTTTGATCAAAATTTAAAGTCGTACAGCCGCAGGCTCCTGCCTATTCATCCAATTAACGGGGTAGGCTCAACCATTTTCCTAAGCTGGATTTGTGTGATTTTGATCGCTGTAATTGCTGCTATTCATATTCCGATTTATTTCGCTTTTTCGGATATAGATACCACCTTTATAAAAGAGAATTTTCAATTTGAAAAAGGATCGATACTTTGGATTATTTTAGGCTCCGCGTGGACGTTTACATCTTTGCTTATTTCTATTCTTGCTTCGATTACGGTTGCGCGCAGCTTTAGGTTCAAGCGATCCGCTTGGATTGGAATTCTGTTTTTCTTCGGGGCGCAAATCATTATGGCTTGGATTTCAGAAGTAATATTTGATTATGGCGAGGATTCTTTGGGCTTTGTCGAAATTAATAGTACTCAAACGGGGAATGCGATGTCCTTCCAATCATCATTTAGTCTAAACACATTTACAGGACCGTTTCTATTAGAGCTGGTGTTTACGGCTGGTTTCCTATATTTGATGCATTATTTGTTAAGCAAAAAAGTAGAGCTATAAGACACAATCAGAAAGGCGCTTGAGGGTTATTTTACCCCCGTGCGCCTTTTTTGGCGTGTTAGGGGGTTCGCGCGCAATTTGAGGATAGTCATCAACGCTGCTGTATGGATGAATAGTTCCATTTATATGATTTTAAGAAAGCGCTTTAAATGATAGTATTAGAGAGGATTCATTTTATGATAGGGGGAAAGCGGAGCGTGTGGTTCGGTAAATCGATAAGAACTCGACTTATTATCGGATTTATGGCAGTAATGCTGCCGGTCGTCATTTATATGCTTATCAATAACAGCTATTCGCGCGATATCGTTCGTGAGAAGGTGTCGGAGACCTACCGGAACACGCTCGATATTTATGTCGGTCAGACGGATCACAACCTAGCTCAAATCAACGATTATCTTTATAAAATGTCTGTGCTTGATTCGGATGTCGGGCTGCTTATGTCCTTCCCGATGGACAGCGACGGCTATACCTTAACGAAAATACGGATCGATTCCAAGCTGAATCGCGACGTAGGCGTCTATAATCTGATCGATGCCGTGTTTCTATACCACAAGAACGATATTATTTTTGGAACGGACAGCGTATATAACGATACGAAAAAAATAATTAAATCCCATATGGATACGATGACGACGGAACAAAATTTGCTTCTGAACGATCAGCAAACGTGGGAGGTAAGAGCCGACGAGCGGATGCCGGGCAAATTTTTTCTAATCAACTTCATTAAAGCATCAGAGGGGCTGTATGTCGGCGCCATGATCAAAGTACAGGATATCAACAAAATGCTCTCTATCCAATGGAGCGACGGGGATATCGGGCATAACGGCATTTACTTGCGAGATGGGGACCGGCTTGTACAATCGTTAACGGAAAACATAGGGCCTTTTGAGCAGAGCTATAAAATAACGAATAAACCTTATGAGTCGCTGACAGACCGGGGAACAGGCGCGGCCTACCTCGTGATGAACCGAATGAGCGAAATGGTCAATATTGCTTACCGTGTCGTGATTCCGGAGGAAACGCTGCTTCGCAACCTTTTGTTTTTCCGAAATGCAACGCTTTTTGCTCCGATCGGTTTTTTAGCCATCTTGCTTATGTACTTATTTTTTATGCGCAACATGCTGTTTAAGCCGCTGCATGAGCTCATTCTGGCGATGAAGAAAATATCACTCGGTATGCTGGACGTAAGGCTTAAGAAAAACAATACGCTTGAATTTGAATTTCTCGGCAACACATTCAATGTGATGGCTGAGCAAATTAAAACGCTGAAAATCGATGTGTACGAGGAGCAGCTTCGGGTGAAGCAGGGGGAGCTGAAGCAGCTTCAAGCGCAAATTAACCCGCATTTTTATATGAACAGCTTGAATATCATTTATAACTTGGCTGCACTGAACGATACGGAATCGGTCAAAAAGATGTCACTGCATCTTGCGGATTACTTCCGCTTTATTATGAAAGCCAATCGGGATACGATTACGCTCAAAGAAGAGCTGATGCATATCGAGAACTACATGACGATTCAAAAAATCCGCTTTCCCGACAAGCTGGAATGCACGTTTGAGGGAATGGACGACATTATGAGTTATCCGATAGCGGCATTGACCGTACAGCCGTTTGTCGAAAATTCGATCATTCATGGCTATAAAAACAGGAGGCAGCTGTTCCAAATTAAAATCGCGGCGGAAATAGACGCTGACCATGGATTTACGCTTACGATCAGCGACAATGGCGTCGGCTTTAGCCCAGAGGTGCTGGAGAAGCTGCATAATAAGGAGCCGCTGCAGCAGGAGGAGACGGGCAGCCTGGGCATCATGAACGTTATTCACCGGCTGCAGCTGCTATATGGTGAGCGGACGTCGATCACATTCCGCAATCAAGCGGAGGGCACAGGCGCGATAGTGGTTATCGTATTTCCTAAGCGAGTGGAAGGGGTAAAGGCCGTTGTATAATTTATTGGTCGTTGATGATGAAGAGATTGCGATTCGCGGCATCGTAAAGGGCATTGATTGGTCGACGCTTCCTATTGGCAATATCTATACAGCTATTGATGCGGAGGAGGCGCAGTCCTTGCTGACCGCACACACGGTACATATTATGCTGTCGGACATCGATATGCCGAATCAAAGCGGCATTGATCTGCTGGAGTGGACGAACGAGCATTCTCCATCCACCGTGACGATCTTCCTTACCGGGCATGCGGATTTTAAGTATGCGCAGCAAGCCGTACAGCTCGATTGCTTCGATTATTTGCTCAAGCCAATCGACCACAACGCGCTGAAAGCTTGTGTAAACGAGGCGCTGGACAAGGTTCGCGATTTGGAGCAGCTTGCAAAAATTCGTGGAACGTACAGCTTATTTTATGAGCAGTGGAGCAAGCAGCGTCCGATTCTAATCGAGCGCTTCTGGCTGGATGTCATCCATTATAGGCTTTCCGCTGCGCCGCAGCAGCTTGATTCCGCGCTGCAAAACTATGCAATGCCGCTCCAATCGGGCAGCCTTATTCGCGTCGTACTCATAAGCATCGAGCAGTGGCGAGAGGAATGGTCGGCGCGCGACGAAGAGATTATGACCTATGGTGTAAAAAACGCGGCCGAGGAGCTTGTGCTTCAGAGCGATCCGGGGCTTATTGTTCAGGATGGCAGCGGTATTTTATATGCACTACTGTATAGCTCGCCCGATGGGAACGAGCCATCTACCGCCGTCACCAACGAGCGCTGCAAAACGTTTATTAATCAGTGCAAAAGCATGCTGCATTGCCATCTTTCCTGTTATATCGGAGAGAACGTGGAGGTAAAGCAGCTCCGCGCCTCCGTTCAGACGCTGCTATCCCTGGAGCGCAGCAACGTAAGCAGCACATGCGCCATCATTATGGAGCGGGACGATAAGCAGAAGCATGGGCACAGCGCCCCACAGCAAGCTCCCTTCTCCGATTGGGTGCTGCTGCTCGAATCAGGAAAGCGGACGGAATTAGCGCTGCGGATCGATGAGTGCTTCGACCAGATGCAGCAGAGAAGTGTCGATTATACGCATATGGCCTCGTTTTATTTTGGCTTTATGAATATGCTGATTGAGTGGCTCAATAAAAAATCAGTACAATTGACCGATGTATTCACGAATCGAGAATGGGAGGTTGGCGAGAATGTCCTGAAATCGTTAGCCCGGATGCGAATCTGGGCACAGCAATTAAGCGCTCAGGTAACGGAATACGCCAATCAGAACGGAAAGGACGTATCGCAGGTTGTAGATAAGGTTCAGCGCTTTATGGAGGAGCATCTTGGCGAAGAGTTTAGCCGCGAGCAGGCTGCGGAGTCGGTTTATTTGAATCCTGCCTATCTATCGCGCCTGTACCGCAGGGAAACCGGCTATTCGTTAACGGATTACTTGGTGAGAATAAGAATTGCGAAGGCGCGCAGCTTGCTGGAGCAAACGAATAACCGGGTCAGCGATATCGCGCTTCATGTAGGTTATTCTAACTTCTCGCATTTCTCCAAGCTATTTAAGAAGATGACCGGCCTGACGCCGCAGGAATATCGCAAGAAGTATCAGGATGTATGAGTGAAAAGTCACAGCACCGTTAATATGGTCACAGCGCCGACAGATGTCGGCGTCTTTTTTTTATACAATTTAAGCAAGAGAAATGACTCAAAGCCTTAGAAAGAGGAGGAGGAAGACGATGGCGGATCAGACGTCGAAAGCTGCGGCAACGGCCTATACTCCACAAATTAAAGCTAGGAAGACATCTCATTTACTCATATTCCGCAAATACTGGATGTTCTATGTGATGATGCTCCCGGCCATCGTTCTGCTTGTATTCAACAATTATATTCCAATGTTCGGCATCATAATCGCGTTCAAGAGCATTAACTACGCGGATGGCATACTAGGAAGCGCGTGGAATGGGTTAACGAACTTCGAGTATTTGTTCAAAACATCCGATGCGTGGATTATTACGCGCAACACACTGTTGTACAACTCTGGCTTTATTATTCTCAATTTGATCATTCCGCTGGCGTTTGCGCTGATGCTTAATGAGATTCGCAACCGGTTCGTCGCCAAGCTCCATCAGACGGTTATGTTTCTTCCTTATTTTCTGTCCATGGTCGTGATCAGCTACCTCGTCTTCGGCTTCATGAGCGATGAGCACGGTTACTTGAACAGCTCGCTGCTTCCGGCATTAGGGCTTGAGAAGGTGAGCTGGTATTTTACCCAGGAGGTATGGCCTTACGTCCTGCCAATCGTGAACACGTGGAAGAGCATGGGCTACTTCACCGTCATTTATATGGCTGCCATCATCGGCATCGACGATGAGTATTACGAGGCTGCAACGATCGACGGGGCGAGCAAGTGGAAGCAAATGACCCGCATTACGATCCCGCTCATTATGCCTGTCATTACGATAATGACGCTGCTTCAGATCGGCAAAATATTTAATGCGGATTTTGGCCTATTCTTCCAAGTGCCTAGAGAATCGGGCGTGCTGTTCCCGGTTACGAACGTCATCGACACTTATGTCTATCGGACGTTCCTGACCGTTGGCGACATCGGCTTATCATCCGCAGCGGGTCTGCTGCAGTCGGTCGTCGGATTCACGCTGGTTTTTCTATCGAACTGGGTTGTACGCCGCATCAACAAGGATAACGCATTATTTTAGCAGATGATTAGCCATTCTTCTTTTCTATGAAAAATTTATGGAGGTGAACCTATGGAAGCAGTCGAGAAAATGTCGTCCGGGTCCAATCCAAAAAACCAATTGTCGATTCCGGCTTCTCTAGGCATCAATGTGTTCTTTATTGTATATTCGCTGCTCTGCATCATACCGCTTGTTCTGATCGTTATGGTCTCGATTTCGGATGAGGCGACGGTCGTGCGGGAGGGCTATCAATTTATCCCTTCAAAGCTTGACTTGGCTGCCTACCAATTTCTGTTCAAGGATGCGACCCAAATTATTCGCTCCTACAGCATCTCGATCCTCGTCACTATCGTGGGCACAACGCTCAGCCTTATTATTATGGCGCTGTACGCTTATCCGATCTCAAGAACAGACTTCCCGCATGCCAAGTTTTTTACCTTCTTCGTTTTCTTTACGATGCTGTTCTCAGGCGGACTTGTGCCATGGTACTTGGTGTACGTTCGTGTACTCGACTTAAAGGATACGCTGCTTGCCCTCATTATGCCGCTTCTCGTCGCAGCTTTCTTCGTGCTCATCATTCGCACGTTCTTTCAGACGACGATTCCGGCAGCCGTACTGGAGTCCGCTAAGATTGACGGTGCAGGAGAGCTTACTATTTTCGCAAAAATCGTCCTACCTTTATCGCTACCAGTGCTCGCGACGGTTGCACTCTTCCAGACGCTCACCTATTGGAATGATTGGTTTCTCAGCTTGGTGTTCATTACGAAGGATGGGAATATTACCGTGCAATATTTGATGTATAAGACGATGCTGAACATTCAATTTCTTGCGAATAACAGCACGGCGGCAGCAGCGATTACGGCAGCGGGCGGAACGTTCAAATTTCCGAGCGAGACTGTTCGCATGGCGATGGTTGTCGTCGGGATCGGGCCAATTATTTTCGCGTACCCGTTCTTTCAAAAGTACTTTGTCAAAGGGTTGACTGTAGGCGCTGTGAAGGGCTGATTGTACAAATGAACGGTTGCCAAAATGGCTGGAGCCGGCTATGCCGGTTTAGCATACAACTTAATTTTTAAGGGAGGTCCACCCGCTATGAAGCAAGTTAAACAAAAAACATCGATGCTTCTCATGATGATGCTGACCATCGTGCTCGTCATGTCCGCATGCTCAGGAAACAACAGTAAAACGAATAACAATCCAGAGTCTGCGAAGAATACTGCCGCCGAGACAGACAAACCAGCAGGTACAGAAGAAGAGCCGCCCGCATCCGATCTGAAGCCTTACAAAATCTCGCTCGTCTATCCAGGCACCCCTCAGAAGGATGAGAAAAAAGTGGAAGAGGCGCTTAATAAGCTGCTGACCGAAAAAATCAACGCAACCATCGATCTAATGCCAATAGACTGGGGCGCATGGGACGATAAAATCAATCTGATGATCGCATCCCGCGAAGAGGTTGACATTATCTTCACTGCGCAGTGGAACGGCCATGCGAATAACGTATCCAAGGGTGCATTCCTTGAGCTAGGCGGTCTGATCGATCAATACGGCAAGGGCATCGTTGAAACGCTAGACCCTGCCTTCCTCGAAGGCGCGAAGATCAATGGCAAAAACTACGGCGTGCCAACGAACAAGGAACTAGCTGCCGCAGGCGGGATCGTATACCGCAAAGACGTTACCGACGAGCTTGGCATTGATATGAGCAATGTCAAAACACCTCAGGATCTAGATGCAATCTATGCCGTCGTAAAAGCAAAAAGACCTGAATTGACGCCGCTTTACACAACAGCGGGAGCCTTTAACTCGCATTTCTTTGCCAACTATGACTTTCTAGGCGATTCGACGATTCCAGGAGCCGTTCTGAAGGATCAGGACGGTACGACCGTAACGCCGATGGAGAAAATCGACCGCTACAAGGAATATTTGAACCTTACCCGCGACTATTTCAAAAAAGGCTACATTAACGCCGATGCCGCGACAACGCAGGTCGCTTCCGCAGATGCATGGAAAGCAGGCACTGTATTCTCTACAATCGAGCCGATGAAGCCTGGCAAGGATTCTGAAATTGCGAGCGCTTCAGGGCTGACAGGCAAGCTTGCCCAAATTATAATGACGGAAAAAACGGTTGCTACGTCTGAAACCGCTGGCTCGATGCTCGGCGTCTCCTCCACTTCGAAGGATCCGGCCCGCGCTATGATGCTGATCAATTTGCTGCACACGGATAAAGAAATCAACAATCTGCTGAACTTCGGTTTGGAAGGCGACCACTTTACACGCAGCGGTGAAATCATTACCGCAACAGGCAACACCGCGAACTATAACCCAGGCTCCGCTTGGATGTTCGGCAGTCAATTCCTTAACTACGTATGGGACACGGAGGACCCAGACAAGTGGGCGAAATTCAAGGAGTTCAACCAAAACGCAAAGGTCTCTCCCGCGCTTGGCTTCGTATTTAACAGCGAGCCCGTGAAGGCTGAAGTAGGCGCGCTCGCAAACGTTATCCGTCAATATCAAAGAGCGCTTGAAACCGGCTCCGTCGACGTCGATAAAATTTTAGCCGAGTATGAGGCGAAGCTGAAGGATGCTGGCGTTGACAAGGTCGTAGCCGAAAAACAAAAGTAATTCGACGAATTTCTGGCAAACAAATAAGTGTTAAGCGAAGCTTAGTCTGTAAATAATGAAAACCCGCGTCTTGCAAAGGCGCGGGTTTTTCTTGCTTGCATTTTTTGGCCTGGTATTTACAATTAAACTATTGAACGCAATATCATCAACCCATTAGGGGGCAATTCGATAATGACCCGAACGACGAGCCTTATGATTCGTGCAAGGATGCTCCTATTGGGCGGCTTATTTGCAATAAGCGCTTGCTCTTATCAGATAGCCGAGAATAGCCCGCTTAGCAGCAAAGATAATGAAAGCGCTTCATCAAATATGGCGAATAGCGGCGGATTACAGCAGGACCGAACACTCCAGACTTATACATTAAAATTTGTATATACGGGATCGCCGCAGAAGGACGAGGAAGAAGTAGAGGCGGCAATGAATGTGTATTTAATTGATAAAATCAATGCGAAAATAGATCTCATGCCGATTGATTGGGGGCCATGGGACGATAAAATCAACCTGATGGTCGCATCGCGCGAGAAGATTGATATCTTATTTACAGCACAGTGGAACAAGCATGCGGTAAATGTGTCTAAGGGGGCATTTTTAGAAATCGATGAGCTGCTGGAGCAGTATGGACAAGGTATTTTGCAATCGCTTGACCCCATATTTCTAGCCGGTGCCAAAATCGACGGGAAAAACTATGCGGTTCCGACGAACAAGGAGTTAGCGGCGCAGGGCGGCATTGTCTATCGCTCGGATATTGCCGAGGAGCTGGGAATTGACATGTCCAACGTAAAAACAATCGAGGATTTGGATGCTGTGTATGCAATCATTCTTGCAAAAAAGCCGGGAATGACGCCTCTCTATATGAAGATGGGCGAGACGTTTAATGCGCATTATGTCGGTAATTTTGATGCGCTTGGCGATACGTCGATTCCCGGCATTATTCTTAAGGATGGCGAAAGCACAAAGGTCATGCCGGCCTACGAGGTTGACCGTTATGTGGATACGCTGCGCATTACGCGGCAATTTTTTCAGAAGGGATACATCAATAAAGATGCGGCAACAAATCAGACGATGAACAACGACGCTTTAAGATCTGGAGACGTTTTCTCTATTACTTCCGCTTTGAAACCCGGGAAGGAGGAGGAGCTGGCTATTCAGACCGGCCTTATCGGCAAGCTTGCCCAGCTGCCCTTAAATGAGAAGACGATTTCAACGTCTGAGACAGCAGGCTCTATGCTGGCGATCTCCACTACCTCACAGGACGCTGCGCGCGCCATGTTGTTTATCAATTTGCTCCATACGGACTCTTACTTGAACAATCTGCTGAATTACGGCATAGAAGGCAAGCATTATACGAAGGTAGACGAAAATGTGATCATGCCGACCGAGCAAACACAGCATTATAATCCTGGCTCCAACTGGATGTTCGGCAACCAGTTTCTGAACTATGTATGGGACTCTGAAGATCCCGACAAATGGAATCATTTCCAACAATTCAATCAAAACGCAAAGCTCTCACCCGGACTTGGCTTCGTATTTGACGGCGATGCGGTTAGAGCTGAGATAGCTGCTGTCGTCAATGTAAACAGACAATATCAAACCGCCTTGGAAACCGGCTCAGTCGATATCGATAAAGTATTGCCGGAGTATACCGAGAGACTTCAAGCGGCCGGCATCGACAAGATTGTTGCAGAGAAGCAGGCTCAATTCGATCAATTTCTGGCTAACAAATAAAAGTATCGATTCTATAATGTGCCGGACAATCGATAGCGCGATGCCGGCATTTTAGGTTCGGTTAGTGTGCGAGGTCATTGGGGCGTGATTCGTTGAATAGTACGGCTTGGGTAGTGAAATAGCGCCGAAAACCGTTATTTTCCCCCGGAGGCGGGCGGCTGACTCGACCTAAGTCCAGTTCGAAAACCGCCGAAGGTCCGTTTTATAAAAGCGTAAATTGATCTAAACTAAGTACATAAGCAAGAGCAACACACATAAAGCAATAAACGAATGGAAAAAAAGAAAAATGGAAAGGAGTTGAAACGGAGATGAATGGAAAAAGCGCGTTAGGCGTACTGCTTATGATCGTCGGAGTTATCGCGGTACTTAATTTTGTAGGTGTCCACTTTGGTGCTATATTCGGATTCTTGCTCCCGTTCATTCTAATCGGACTGGGTATCGTCGGTTGGATGAACAGCAAGAAATGGATTGGCGGCATACTTATCGTAATCGGCGGTATGATGGTTCTCGGCAAGCTCGGCGGCGTCATTTTGCTGCTTCTGGCAATCGGCTTGATCGTAGCTGGAGTAAGCCTCTTCAAGAAAGATAAACGCAGAGCATACTAAGCGCTGCGAAAGATAAAAAAATGAACGGTTTAACGAAGCATGGCAAGCATCGCAAAACGTTAAGGAGGACATGGAATGAGTATTATGAAGCGAGTGCGCGACATTACGGTTGCTACACTAAATGAACGTCTTGAGAAATCAGAAGATCCGGTTCGGATGATCGATCAATTTCTCTGGTCTACCAGAGAAGATATCATTCAAGCGGAGAAGCTGTACCAGCAGTACGCTGGCCACAGCAATCACTTAAAAGCACAATGGCTGCAGGCTGAGGAGCAAAAGGAACGGCGCGAGAATCAAGCGTTGACGGCTCTAAAGGCAGGCGAGGAGCAGTTGGCAAGAATAGCCCTTCACGAGAAAGCAAGCTGCGAAGAACGCTCGGTTCAATACCGTGAACTGTTCGAGCAAAGCAGACAAAATACGCTGGATCTAGAAGAGCAGCTTCGCGAGATGCGCAGCGAATACCAATCGGTATATGACAAACGCGAATATTATGCGGCTCGCATGGAATCACTAAGACTTCAACAGCGGATGAACAGCCGCTACAGCAGCGGCTTCGGCGAACAAGGCATTCAGTCGGGTTCCGTATTCAGAAGACTGGAAGATCGGATTAGCGGCATGGAGCACGAAGCGAAAAGCTTGCGCGACATTCGCAGAATGGGGCAAGAATTCGTAACGGAAGCGGGCAACACTGTACAATCCGTTATAGAACGTGAGCTTGAGCAATTGAAGCGAAAGCTTGAGAAAGAGGGCTGGTCGTCTTGAAGAAACTCTATCGTTCCTCACGCGACAAAAAAATATTAGGTCTTTGCGGCGGATTAGCGGAGATGTTGAACGTTGACGCAACACTGCTGCGGATCTTGCTAATAATTGTAACCATCATTACAGGTGGAGGAGTAATCCTGATTTATCTTTTGGCAGGCTTGGTTGTACCAAAAGAACCGCCGACCTATTCGAACTTTGGACCAAACGGCGGCTACAATCCTGGATTTGGCCAACAAGCTAATTCGCCATTCGGCGGTCCTTACAAAAACCCGCCACAAGCACCAGGCTCTTGGAATTCGCAAGGACCGGCACCACAGCCAGCAGCATCGACACAGTTCGATAGCATGATGGATGATTTGGAGAAAAAAGCGCTGCGTCGTGAAATTGAAGAATTGAAAGCCAAAATTGCTAAATACGAGAAGGGAGATTTTTAATATGGGAATTTTCAAACGCATGAAGGATATGACAAAGGCATCGGTAAATGAGGCATTGGATAAAATCGAAGATCCGATTATTATGTTGAATCAATACCTGCGCGACATGGAGTCCGAAATTCATCAAGCTGAGGTTACAGTAGCTAAACAAATGGCAAATGAGCGCCGCATGAAGCAGCGCCTTGAGGAAACTGTACGCAGTGCAGCTGATCGTGAGTCTAAAGCTGAAGCGGCTCTAAGAGCCGGCCAAGAGGAGCTTGCTCGCAAGCTGCTGGAAGAAAAGCTTTATTTTGACCAGAAAGTAACCGAATATGTTGATCTGCATACACAGTCGAAAGCACAAGCAGAGGAATTGCTGCAGCAATTGCACACGATGAAGGAAGAGTTCTACCAACTGCGCAACAAGCGCAATGAGCTTGCTTCCCGTGCACAAGTAGCTAAAGCTCAAAAACAAATGGCGCAATTGACCGCGAACCATACGATCGACAGCGGCTCTGCATCACGCGGCTTCTACCGTATGGAAGAGAAAATTATGCAGCTCGAAGCAGAAGCGGACGTTTTGCGCACTCCTTACACATACAGCGGTGCAACAAACAGCTTTAATGCAGCGGATGCTGAGAAACAAGTGAAAGTGGATGAGCAGCTGCAAGCGCTCAAGAACAAGCTGAATCCGGCCCCTTCTTTAACAAAAGCTTCTACTGAAGAATAGGATCATGGCACTCGAAAGCAGCGGACCGTCTAACGGTCTGCTCTTTTATGTTTGCATGAATAATGACATAATCAGGCATTAAGAGTTAAAATAGTACATAGAAGGAAGTGAGCCGTATGGAACAGCGCAATAAGGGTGACCAGCCGAATCATGCGGCCCGTAGGAGCAATGCTACGGAAACGATATTGTGGCTGCTTATTATCATCAGCTTGGTTGTCATCGTATTGCAAGGAATCGGCTATGTTGAGCTGTTCACGCTTCAAGGCAAATGGGCGGTAATCGGGCTGACTATCGTTGGGGTAGGAATGGCTGCTGCTGCGCTGAATGGTTATTTGCAAAATTCGAGGCTGAAGGAATCGTTAAAGCGGTTGACGGAGCAGCAGGTGAAACGCAGGTTTACCGTTACGCTAAGCAATGGCGAGAAGACGGAAAATGAAATATCGGAGCAGGAGCAGGTCGACCCGAATTGGACCGAAAAGGTCAAATTTACGGCCGTGATCGAAGAGCGCCAGCGCCTTGCGCGCGAGCTGCATGACGCGGTGAGCCAGCAGCTATTCGCCATCTCGATGACGGCGACGGCCGTCAGCCGGACGATTGAGCGGGACTGGGAGCGGGCACGGCGTCAAGTACAGCTTATTGAAGAAATGGCAGCCGTTGCGCAATCGGAAATGCGCGCCTTGCTGCTTCATCTTCGGCCCGTCCACTTGGACGGAAAAAACCTGGGGCAGGCGCTTACTGTTCTAGTGGATGAGCTGAAGCAGAAAGTACCGATGACGATATCGCTTGAGGTGGATGATACGATTATGCTGCCGCCAAATTCAGAGGATCATTTGTTCCGGATTGCACAGGAGGCATTATCGAATACGCTAAGGCATTCCAAAGCGGATAGAATGGAAATCAAGCTGATTCGCTCGGGGAATCAAGTGCATATGAGTCTTCTTGACAGCGGCATCGGGTTTGATCTTGAGTCGAAGAAGCAGACGTCTTACGGGCTGCTTACGATGGAGGAGCGGGTGCTTGAGCTGGGCGGATCGCTGCAGATGATCTCGAAGCCAGGCGAGGGGACCGTTATTCATATTTGGGTTCCGGCGGATGGACAGCGAGAAGCGAAGTCATAAGCATGAAGATTGAAATCGATTAACGATAAAAGAGGGACGGTGTTAGGTGTGGAGGCAATTGAGCATTTGAGTCAGCCAATAAAGGTGCTGCTTGTCGATGATCACGAGATGGTGAGGATCGGGCTTGCGGCGGTGCTGGATACCGAGGATGGAATCGAGGTTGTCGGTGAAGCAAGCAACGGCATGGACGGCATTCGATTAGCACAGGCGTACAGACCTGACGTTGTATTGATGGATTTGGTGATGGATGGCATGGATGGCGTTGAGACGACAGCCAAGCTGCTTGAGCTGTACCCTGAATGTAAAGTCATCGTATTGACGAGCTACTTGGATGACAGCAAGCTGTATCCGGTCATTGAAGCGGGAGCGTTCAGCTATTTGCTGAAAACATCGCGAGCTACGGAAATCGCCGATGCGATACGAGCTGCAGCGCGAGGACAATCCGTCCTTGAATCACAGGTTGCGGCTAAAATGATGAACCGCTTCCGCCAACCGAAGCAGCACGAGCAAGCTCCGCTTCATGATGATCTGACGGATCGCGAGATGGATGTGCTCAAGCGGGTTGCGCAGGGTATGTCCAATCAGGAAATCGCCGATGAGCTGTTTATAGGCGTAAAAACGGTAAAATTCCATATTACAAACATTTTTAATAAGCTGGATGTGGACGACCGAACACAAGCAGCTATTTATGCTCATAAGCAAGGAATTGCAGAATAAAGGACAACATAACAACTAGTTGTTATGCTGCTTGAAGAATGCCATTATTTTTTGGAAGAGCTCGTCGATCTGATCAATAGCGATTGCTTGGACAGAAGAAGAGGCAAGTGAGCTGGCATCAGGCCAAAGAGCGGCAGCAATCGGATTTTTTGTTGATATTAGAAGCTCATGGTCTTCTTCCGTACGAATCATAACGATTTTTGGATAGGCTGCATCCTTGAAGCCTTCAATTAATATGACATCCGCTTCGGGCATTTGCGCAATGAGCTGCTCAAGCGGTTCGGAGTACGCCTTCATGATCGCTGTGCGCTTTGAAGATGTAATGGCTGTTATATCTGCTCCGGCTGCTTGGTGCTTCCATGTATCGGTGCCGGGCTTATCGATCTGAAAATCATGCGCATCGCGCTTAATGGTTCCAACTTTATAGTCTGCTTGTTTAAAGCGTTCCGTTAGCCGGCAAACCAATGTGGTTTTGCCGGTGTTTTTGTATCCGACGACTTGAATAATAAGCTGCTTGTTTGCTGATGATGGCAACATGGCGTCTCCTTTGCGGCGTTCATTGACGTTGATTGCCAATAGTTTAACATACATTGTAAAATGGATGCTAAATAGGCTGCTGGATGTGGAAAGCTGACGGCGATAGGAGCGGGTGATGGGGATGGAGAACGGAAGCGGAGCAGAAGGGCTGGACGGCCTGATCGGACGGAGTGAAAGCGGGAACGGAAGCGGAGCGGAAGGGCGGGAGAAGGACGGCCTGATCGGACGGAGTGAAAGCGGAAGCGTAGGCGGAGCGGAAGAGCAGGAGAGGGACGGCCTGATCGGACGCAGTGAAAGCGGAAGCGGAGGCGGAGCGGAAGAGAGTGAGAAGGACGGCCTGATCGGACGGAGTGAAAGCGGAAACGGAAGCGGAGCGGAAGGGCGGGAGAAGGACGGCCTGATCGGACGGAGTGAAAGCGGAAACGGAAGCGGAGCGGAAGGGCGGGAGAAGGACGGCCGATTTAATCGGAAGGCCTTGAAGGTTGGAGAAGCGCAGCAGCGTGTGCTTGCTGCTGCGGAGAGGCTGCAGCTCGGCAGCGAGCTTGTGCCGCTGCGGGCTAGCGGCGGCCGCAGGCTTGCGCAAACGATAGTGGCGTCAAGCGATTGGCCGCCCTTCGCGCGCTCGGGCCTCGACGGCTACGCCGTGCGCGCAGCAGATATCGCGTCAGCGTCGCCGGAGCGGCCGGCGACGCTGCGCGTCGTTGATTCGGTCGCGGCGGGCGGGCTCGCCCTGGCGGCCGTACAGCAGGGCACTGCCGTGCGCATCATGACAGGCGCGGCTGTGCCGGAAGGGGCTGACGCGGTCGTGATGCTCGAGCAGACCGCGGAAGCTATGCTGGCCGATGGCTCGCCGGCGGTGCTGATCAAGCACGCCGGCTTGGCCGGCCAGCACATCGCGCCCCGCGGCGAGGAATTCCGCCGCGGGAGCGTGCTTGCAGTGCCCGGCACGCTTGTGCGGCCGGGCCATGTTGCGCTGCTCGGCACCTTCGGCTATGCCGAGGTGGCGGTGCAAAAGCGGCCGCGCGTAGCGGTGTTCGCGACGGGCAGCGAATTGCTGCCCGTTGCGGCGTCGCTTGCGCCCGGACAAATCCGTGACAGCAACAGCTATATGGTCGCGGCTATGTTGGAGCAGAGCGGCGCAGAGCCGATTCTGTGCGGCTCGCTGCCCGATGAGCTTGACGCGGTTGAAGCCGCTCTCGCAAGCGTATGTGAATGCGCAGATCTGATCGTCACGACCGGCGGCGTCTCAGTAGGGGACTTTGATGTGATGTCAGAGCTTTTCCGAGCTCTGAAAACTGACAGCTTGGCAGACGTAAGACATAAACCTATAAATGAACATCTCGACTCGATAGCATCAACTTCAAACGGAACACCATACGAAATGCCAAGCGGATCGTCAAACGAAACGCCAAACGTAACATCAAACGAAACGCCAAACGAAACGCCAAACGTAACATCAAACGAAACGCCAAACGAAACGCCAAACGGAACATCAAACGAAAGGCCAAATGAAACGACTTACGAACTGCCAAACGGAACTTCTAACGGAACGTCAAACGACACGCCAAATGAAATGCCTTACGAAATGCCTATTGGAACTTCTAACGTAACATCAAACGGAACGTCAAACGAAACGCCATACGAAATACCAAACGAAACACTAAATGAAATCTTATTTGACCGAGTGGCGATGAGACCGGGCAGTCCAACATCTGCTGCTGTCGTTGGCGGGAAGCTGCTTTTTGCTTTATCAGGCAATCCGGGAGCTTGCTTTGTGGGGTTTGAGTTATTCGTTCGGCCAGCGATGCTGCGAATGCAAGGCGTTGAAGAGGCACTGCCAAGACGAGTGAGGGCACAGCTGCTAACTGCGGTAGACAAGCCTAGTCCGCATGAACGCTTTGTTCGCACAAGGCTGTTCAATCATCAGGATGGTCAATTGCTTGCAGACCCGCTAGCCTTCTCCAAATCGAGCATGATGGCCTCCATTGCGGATGCCGAAGGATTGGCAGTCATCCCCTCTGGCTCAAAGGGAGCTGAAGCGGGTGAGATGATTGATGTTATTCTCATACCATAATGCAAGATTAATCATTGTAAATTGGGAAATATCATTTTATTTGGCAGGATATACATGCGAGTGGACCGAATGTTACTCTAACGCAGCAATCACGCAACAAGAAATCCGACGGCTGCTGCTGTAACCTATATATTAACCAGAAATTATAAATAACGATTTAAAATCAATCCGACATAGGGAAGCGGCCAGTAGGATTGCATAGACCCGTAATAAGCTGCATACGGCAAAGTGGCGCCTAATTGCGGCTGAAGAAGATCGATGGGCTTCTGCTGCTCAGCGTAGGTGAGCGCATGCTTCAAGCCGCTAAGCAACCCATCCGATCCAAGCAATAGCTGCTTCATTCGCTTGGACTCCTCATCAGCGAGTGGCTTCTGCCACGCTAAATAAGCATCATCGGCCTCGCGCGAATTGTTCCATAGGCCAAGCTCCCTAGCTGCGGGGGTGCGCAAGGCTATTTCGATGCTAGCCCAAAGCTCGGATCTTAAATGGTTGGCATGCCGCTTGTATTGCGATTCCAAATGATGGACTATTTTCGCAAGGCTGCTAAGGCTATCCGCAATGGGGCTGCCGTTATTCAACTGGCTGCTAACCTGCAAGGTTAGTTGTTCGATGCTGTTTCGGGCTTGCTTAGTCAATTGCAACCAGTCAGCGGCGCTGTTTGCGGCGCTCTTATAGATGCGCTGCCAATCATATTCCTGCTCGGGAGGCTGCTGCGGTTCGCCATCGCGATAGGGGTAATAACCGTAAGGACTTAAGGCTTGTACCGGCGTGTGCGCATTTATTCTTTCAATGCTCCGAGTGGAGCGTATGTATGTGCCCATAATTGAACTCCTTTCCAGCTTTAAGGATGAGTACAGCGAGAGCATACTATACCGTTGTCAAAAAGACTGGCGAAAGCTGTCAGCGATCGCATTAAATAAACAAAAAAGCGGCTGCTCTGCGCCTAGCTCGCCGCTTCGCCAGCCTTAAAGCAATAAAAATAAGAAAGCGATTAGCGCAAAGTCGAGAGCTAGCGCTCCGCCCCAAGGAAAGTAAGGCTGCGGTCCGTAGTAATAGGGATCATAAGGATAGGATTGCGTCTGCACGGCGGACTGTCCTGATGATTTGTGAGCGCCTTCTGTTTTACCTTTAACGCCTTTTTTCTTTTTTGAAACCTGCGGCTGCGTTTGTGTTACGCTCGCTTCTGTGCCGCCTGCATCTGCGTTAAGCTGCACTTTACCGCCCCCACAGGAGCTAAGTATACCTACATGACGCGTGCCGTCATTCATAACCACGCAAACCGGATATCCGCAAAACTGATTAACGACTTCCTCATTCAAAGGGAAAATACGTTCCATTCGCTTGAACACCTCCAGTAAAGTACGAAGATCAATCCTGCAACCAGTGTATTCACCTACAGGCTATCGTGTATGGATGTTTACCCATTCGGAAGAAGACAGGAGCGAAAAAATCATGTATATTCCGGCAAAACCGACACCCCAAAAGCATCGGCTATCAGCAAAGCAGCGTGCTAAGCAAACGAAGCTTGGCATCATGCTTGCTCTGCTCGTCCTATTAGTAAGCGCGTCATGGGCGATATGGCAAGCGGATCGGGCGCCAAGGGAGAAAACCTCTGCGGAACAGATGCTTCAGCATGATTTGCAGTCGCTTTGGGAGTGGAGCGACGCTCAGCTTATTAGCGGCTCAGAGGGAGCACGATGGAGCATCAGATGGAATGTGACGGGTAAAACTGGATCGATGATGGAGCTTGTAGAGAAGCTTTTTGTAGATGAGAAAGGGAATGCGAGCAATAGAGTTGAGCATAATGAAGGAAAAACGTTCACGGGAGCCTTCCCAGCATTCGACGGAAAACTATCAATTAGTCTCGTCAAGGCTGACAGCCGCAGCGAGGAGCTTATGATATTGCTTGAAACAAGCGGTGCTCAACCGATGGAGCAACAATCGCTGTTTCAAGCGACAGCGGGTATTTCAGAGCAGCTAGCGCTTCTCTCTCCTGCATTTACTGGCAGTATGAAGGTTCAAGGGCATGCGTTGCATGAGCAGACGATCCAGCGGATAACGAGGCTAACAGACGCTAAATCGATAGACCGCTATGAGGACGGGGGAACGATCAGCGAAACCTTTTATACCCGCATGCTTCGCTCTGCAATTGCTGTCGAAAACGGGAAATCTGCGAATTTTCAAATCGCTTTGCACAAGGATTCAAATTCCGAAAATACGGAATTGACGATCGGAATACCTGTCATTACAGGAGAATACAGCGTTTTCAAGGCAGAAAGCCCATAGTTATGCGATCCGAATTAGAAGAAGTAACGTATCTTATCAGTATTTTTTATGACATGTTGAATAGCGAATTAAAGAACTATATGCTAAACTACATATCATGTGAAACTGTAAAAAATACATAGGGAAAGAATGAGGCAAATGACATATACGAATAATCTAGATTCCGTCTCCGCAGAAGGCGCAGTTTATTATCTGTTCGGAGCAACGGGCGATTTGGCTCGGCGCAAGCTGTTTCCAGCCCTGTTCAGTTTATATAAAGAAGGTAAGCTATCCGAAAACTTTGCCGTGGTGGGTCTTGCGAGACGCCCGCGGACAAATGAGCAATTCCGTGCGGACTTGTATGAATCCATCGTAGAATTTTGTCGTTACAAAGCGGACGATGCTGAGCTATGGAATCGTTTTGCAGAGCATTTCGTATACATGTCACTTGATATCAACGATGTGGAAGGCTTCCGCGAGCTTAGCAAATTGTCCGCGCAGCTGGATGTGAAGTTTAACATCCCAGGCAATCGCCTATTCTATTTGGCCCTTGCACCATCGCTATTTGGCCCGGTTTCCTTCAACCTTCGTGACGGCGGCTTGCTGGAGTCGAGCGGCTGGCATCGCGTCGTTATCGAGAAGCCTTTCGGCTACGATTTGCCGTCTGCTCAGAAGCTGAACGAGCAAATTAACCAAGTGTTTAAAGAAGAAGAGATTTATCGCATTGACCACTACCTGGGTAAGGAAATGGTTCAAAATATTCAAGTTATTCGTTTTGCTAATGCATTTTTTGAGCCGTTGTGGAATAATAAACATATTGCAAACGTTCAAATTACGTTATCCGAAACCGTTGGCGTAGAGGATCGCGGCGGCTATTATGACAAATCAGGAGCACTTCGCGACATGGGCCAAAACCACATGCTGCAAATGCTTACGATGATTGCCATGGAACCGCCAAGCCGTCTGCACGGCGAAGATATTCGCGATGAGAAGGTTAAGGTGCTTCGCTCGCTGCGCAACTACCGCTCGAGTGAAGAAGTGCGCTCAAACGTTGTGCGCGGTCAATATAGCGAAGGCAGCCATCACGGCAAGGAGCTTCCCGGCTATCGCCAAGAGGATTCAGTTGGCGAGGACTCCGCGACGGAAACCTATTTTGCTGCAAAAGTATTTGTCGATAACTTCCGCTGGGCGGGCGTGCCTTTCTACATTAGAACGGGCAAGCGTCTACCGGTAAAAACGACTGAAATCGTAATCGAATTCAAATCGATGCCGCAAAATGTATTGTTCGCTGAGCGTCATGATTTGGCGCCGAACTTGCTCGTCATTCGCGTAAACCCGATTGAGGGCATATATATTAAAGTAAACGCAAAAACGCCGGGCGAGAACAATTCGGTACAGCCGGTAGCGATGGAGTTTTGCCAAAGCTGCCAAATCGGCTTGAATACGCCGGAAGCGTACGAGCGTCTCATTCATGATGCAGCACGCGGCGATTCGACCTACTTTACGCGTTGGGACGAGGTTTCTCAAGCATGGGCTTTCGTGGATCGTATCGCTCAGGCTTGGCGCGAAGAAAAAAGTGATTTGAAGCTATATCCAGCTGGATCTTGGGGTCCAGACGCAGCGAATCAGCTGCTCGGAGAAGATGGCTTTCATTGGTGGCCGGTTAACGGTCAAGAGGAAGATAACGTCATTTGGGTGTCGAACAGCGGAAAATAACCGCTGCCGTATACCTTGCGTAATGAAGGGAAGGCAAGCATGAGCCAATCGTTAATCCAAGAAATTAAACAGGAAGTAGATAAACGCCGCACGTTCGCGATTATATCTCACCCTGATGCAGGGAAAACAACCCTCACTGAGAAGCTCCTCCTATTCGGAGGAGCCATTCGGCTTGCAGGGTCAGTCAAGGCGCGCAAAGCGAGCCGGCACGCTACATCCGACTGGATGGAAATTGAGAAGCAGCGGGGAATCTCGGTAACGTCCAGCGTTATGCAGTTCGATTATTTGGGACACCGCGTCAACATTCTCGATACGCCTGGTCACCAAGATTTCAGTGAGGACACTTACCGTACGCTTACCGCAGCCGACAGCGCCGTCATGCTTATCGACGTTGCCAAAGGTGTGGAGGCACAGACGATCAAGCTGTTCCAGGTTTGCCGCAAGCGGGGCATTCCTATCTTTACATTCATCAACAAGCTGGACCGCGAAGGGCAAAGTCCATTTGATTTAATGGAAGAGCTGGAGCGGGTGCTTGGCATTCGCGCAGTGCCCATGAACTGGCCGATCGGCATGGGGCGCGAGCTTTGCGGCGTTTATGACCGAATGAAAACGCAGGTTGAGCTGTTCCAAGGAAATGACCATTCAACGATAGAAGTTCGTCCTGTGAGCGATTATAACGATCCAGTGATCCGCGAGATGGCTGGCGATTATTTGACCGATCAGCTTATTGGAGATCTTGAGCTGCTTGACGTCGCTGGCGACCAATTCGACTTCGAGAAGGTGCAAGCCGGCGAGCTGACGCCTCTCTTCTTCGGAAGCGCGGTTAACAACTTCGGCGTGCAGACGTTCCTTGAGAACTTCCTGCAGCTTGCTCCTAAGCCGACTTCGCGGAATAGCACGACGGGCCAAGTTGAACCGACAGATGAGAAATTCACCGGTTATGTGTTCAAAATTCAAGCCAATATGAACCCGGCGCATCGCGACCGTATTGCTTTCCTCCGTATTTGCTCCGGCAAATTCGAGAGAGGCATGAGCGTTCGTCATGTTCGCAACGGCAAAGATATCAAGCTGGCGCAGCCGCAGCAGTTTCTAGCACAGGATCGCGACATTGTCGATACTGCTTATCCAGGGGACATTATCGGATTGTTTGATCCAGGCATTTTCCGTATCGGCGATTCCTTGTCGCAGGGCGGAGAGGTCGTGTTCGATGAGCTGCCAACGTTCTCGCCGGAAATTTTCGCTAAAGTGACCGTCAAAAACGCACTGAAACATAAGCAATACCAGAAGGGCATCGATCAGCTTACAGAGGAAGGCACTATTCAGGTGTTTCATTCCACGGGCAACTTCGACGAGACGATTCTCGGCGTTGTCGGTCATTTGCAATTCGAGGTGTTCGAGCATCGGATGAAGGCGGAGTACGGCGTAGATATTCAGCTGCATCGCATGCAGTTCCAATTCGCGCGTTGGATCGTCGACGATAACATCGACCCAAGCAAATTCCGTATCAACACGACGCTCGTGAAGGACAAGAAGGGCAATTATGTCGTCTTGTTCGAGAACGAATATGCGATGCGTACGGCAATTGACAAAAACCCGACATCAAAGTTTCTGGAAACCGCGCCTTAAGGATAGGGATATAGGCAAGAAGAACGCATCCTCAGCCAATTGCGCAGCAGCGCTTGCAGCTGGGGATGCTTTTGTATCCAAAGGCATGATTTTCAGTGCTAAAACAAATCTTTACCCGTATAATAAATGGATAAAAAATGTTAGGTGGCTAGTCATTCATGAAAACAATCATGTTCACCGGGGGAGGCTCAGCCGGACACGTTACCGTTAATTTGGCCTTGATCCCGCGATTTTTGGAAGAGGGCTGGTCAGTCCAATATATAGGTTCGGAAAACGGTATTGAGCGGCAGCTTATCGCTACGATTCCGCAGGTCAAATATTTTCCGATATCGACCGGCAAGCTGAGAAGGTACATGGACATTCAGAACGTCAAGGACCCTTTTAAAGTGATAAAAGGTCTTTATCAGGCTTATCGCATCATTAAGAGAAATAAACCGAATGTCATTTTCTCCAAAGGCGGCTTTGTATCCGTTCCGGTCGTTATTGGCGCATGGTTAAATAAGGTTCCGCTGCTTATTCATGAATCGGATTTAACGCCAGGGCTCGCCAATCGGCTGTCAATTCCGTTCGCAACTGGCGTGTGCACGACCTTTCCCGAGACGGGAGGCATGCTGAAGGCAGACAAGAGCCGGCATGTAGGAGCGGTCATACGCGAGGAAGTGAAGCAGGGCAATGCCGATCGCGGCAGAGCTTTCTGCGAATTTACGAGGAGCAAGCCGGTTATTCTGATCATGGGCGGAAGTTTGGGCGCGCGTAAAATCAATCAAGCCGTAAGGCAGGCGTTAACCGCGCTTACGAAGCAATTCCAAATCGTGCATTTATGCGGCAAAAATCAAGTTGATCCTTCGCTCGATATGCCCGGCTACAAGCAATTCGAATATGTGAATGAGCAATTGCCGGATGTGCTCGCGATGACGGATCTTGTCATTTCCCGTGCCGGCTCCAACTCCATCTTTGAATTTCTGTCGCTAAAGAAGCCGATGCTGCTCATCCCTCTCACGAAGGAACAAAGCAGGGGCGACCAAATCTTGAATGCGCAATCGTTTGAGAAATCAGGTTATGCCGACGTTTTGTATGAAGAGAAGCTGTCAGCGAGCACGTTGACGGAGAGCGTTGAACGTCTGTACGACAATCGCAAGGCGTTTATCGACAGAATGAACATGAGTGAGGAAGCGAATGCTTTAGCAGCCGTTTTCGAGTGGATTAATGAAATTGCTAAGCGGTAATTTAACTTATCAGCGATAGCATGTGATAACAAATCGATCCCGAGCGCGGCTTCAAGTGTTCTGGATCGTTTTTTTATTTGTTTGTATGCGTCTGGAAAAAACGATCAATAAGTTTATTGACGATGAAACGTTTTCATGCCATAATGTACGCGTGTACATTAATTAAAACGAATCTTGGCATATTGGCTTTTCAGGAGGAAACGATTATTAGCAGGAAAGAAGTAGCGAAGCTGGCAGGCGTCTCAGAGGCGACTGTATCTAGAGTGTTGAACAATGTTGGCCCGATGAAAGAGGATACGCGCGAGCGCGTGCTGCAGGCAGCTGCTGAGCTCGGATACGTTCCGAATGCGCTCGCGCAGCAATTTGCCCGGAGAAAGAGCGGGAATATCGGCGTTGTGCTTCCGTTCGTGCCGAAGGTTCACTTGTTCTCCACTTACTATTTCTCGGAAATTTTAAGCGGAATCGGCGAGACGGCAAAGCGCTGCGGCTATGATCTGCTGCTGATTTTCCGGGAGCCTGATGGAGCAAGGGATTACGCAAAGCTTTTTCGGACGCAAAAAATCGATGCCTGTATCGTGCTGGGCTCCCAAGACGTGCCTGAAGAACGAGCGGCGCTGGCGGAGCTGAAGGCAGGAGGCTTTCCCTTCTGTCTTGTGAATCAGCGGTACGACGAGGAGTCGTACAGAACCGTTGATGCCGATCATATAGCTGGCAGTAAAGCAGCCGTGAAGCATTTGATCGAGCAGGGCAGCCGCAGCATTGCGTTCGTAAACGGCCCGAAGCAGTATTCCAATAGTGCTGATAGGCTGAATGGCTATAAGGAAGCATTGGAGGAAGCAGGCATAGCGTATAAGCCGGAGCGTGTCTACGTGGGCAATTACAGCCGCAAGAGCGGCTATGAGCTTGCGGGGCAGCTAGCGAAGCAGATTCGTTCCGGCAGCATCGATGCGGTATTTGGCGCAAATGACCGGATGGCGATTGGGCTTATGCAGGGCTTGAGGGAGCTGGAGCTTGAGGCAGGCAGGCATTACGCGCTAATCGGGTATGATGATTCAGACGGTTCGCGAATCATTAGTCCGCGTCTGTCAACGGTTGCCGTTCCTTTTTATGAAATGGGCAAGCTCGCAGCCGCAAGGCTGCTTGATCCGGAGCAAAATAGGGAAGAAGCGGAACCGGGACATGATGTGCTGTCTGTCAGCTTGGTTCAAAGGGAAACCTCTCACATCAAAAATAATGAAGAATGAGCTGCGCGGCTGAACGATATTTCTATCGCGGAACGCTAACTAGACGCCAGCTGGCAGAGTTAGCCGTTTACGCATACGGGAGGCGGGTTTCAATGGATAAAGTAAGAGTAGGCATGGTCGGCTATAAATTTATGGGCAAGGCGCACAGCAATGCTTATCGCGCGCTTCCGATGTTTTTTCCGAACTCGATTAAACCGGAGATGAAGGCGATTTGCGGTCGTGATCCAGAAGGACTGGAGCAAGCACGGGCACAGTTCGGATGGGAAAGCTCGGAAACCGATTGGAAGGAGCTCGTTAAGCGCGATGACATTGATTTGATCGATATTAATGCGCCAAGCGACGCGCATAAGGCAATCGCGCTCGCAGCGGCAGCTGCTGGCAAGCATTTGTTCTGCGAGAAGCCGCTTGCGCTGACGCTTGAGGATTCACGCGAAATGCTCGAAGCTGCGGAGAAGGCTGGCGTGAAGCATATGGTTGGCTTCAACTACCGCTTCGCACCTGCCATTCAGTTGGCGAAGAAGCTGGTATCGGATGGCCGTATCGGCGAAATATATCATTTCCGCGCTGTTTTCCTTCAGGACTGGATAATTGACCCGAGCTTCCCGCTCGTGTGGCGCCTTCAGAAGGAAATTGCAGGCTCAGGCTCCCATGGCGACTTAGGTGCGCATTTAATTGATATGGCACGCTTCCTTGTTGGCGAGTTCAACGAGGTGATTGGAATGAATGAGACGTTCATCAAGGAGCGGCCGATCGCTTCTGCGATGACGGGACTTAGCGCCAAAGGGAGCGGGGATGGACCTCGAGGCCAGGTGACGGTTGATGATGCGACATTATTCATGACACGTTTTGCGAATGGGGCGCTAGGCAGCTTCGAGGCTACTCGCTTCGCAGCCGGCCATCGCTGTACGAACGCGTTTGAAATTAACGGAAGCAAAGGAAGCATCAAGTTTGATTTTGAGCGAATGAATGAGCTTCAGGTTTATTTTGCCGATGATGCCGAGGATGTTCAAGGCTTCCGCCGCGTGCTGGCTACTGACCCAGCTCATGCCTACATGGATGCTTGGTGGCCAGCGGGGCATACGATCGGTTACGAGCATACGTTCACGCACGAAGTGCATGAGCTGATGCAAGCGTTCGCCGAGGATCGCCAGCCGGTGCCTAACTTTGTAGACGGCGTGAAATGCCAAGAGGTGCTTGAGGCGGTAGATCGCTCCATTGCAGAGCGCCGCTGGGTTGCTATAAGCGAATTATCATAAATAAAGCTATGAATAAATCGAGATGAGCTAGGGAGAGGCAGGGAGCATGAATGAAAAAAGCTTTGATCGTGTGGGGCGGCTGGGATGGACATCAGCCTAAGGAAGTAGCTGAAATATTCCGCGAGGTGCTCGCTGCGGAAGACTTTGAAGTAGAGGTGTCTGATACGCTTGAGGCGTTTGCGGAGGCGGAGAAGCTGCTTGGGCTTGATCTAATCGTGCCGGTGTGGACGATGGCACGCATAGAGCAGAAGCTGGTTGATAATGTATCTGCAGCCGTTCAAAGCGGCGTAGGCCTCGCTGGCTGCCATGGCGGCATGTGCGATGCGTTCCGTGAAAATGTGGACTGGCAATTTATGACCGGGGGCCAATGGGTTGCGCATCCGGGCAATGACGGCGTTGAATATACGGTAAATATAAATAACTCTTCAAGTTCGCTTACAGAAGGCATTGAAGATTTTGTTGTAAGCTCCGAGCAATATTATTTACATGTGGATCCTGCGGTTGAAGTGCTCGCGACTACACGTTTTCCGCTGACGCCGGGACCTCATTCGCTTAATAAAGCGGTGGATATGCCTGTTGTATGGACGAAGCGCTGGGGAGTAGGACGTGTTTATTATAACTCGCTTGGCCATCAAGCCAATATTATGGATATTCCAACGGTTAAGGAGCTTATGCGTCGCGGCTTCCTATGGTGTGCAGAAGGAAAGGCTAGTGCGATAGAGGCTGGTACTAAAGCTTCAGCTTATAGCGGAATGGCAGATAATCAGCTCTAATACGCAATTATAAAATGAATAGGATATGGGACGAGGGATGGGCGAAAATGGACAAAATTAAAGCAGGTATTATTGGAACGGGTAATATAAGCGGCATTTATTTTGAAAATGGCAATCGCTTTGATGCGCTTCAGGTAGTTGCCTGCGCGGATTTGGACGTTGAACGGGCAAGAGCAAAGGGCGAGGAGTTTGGCGTTCGAGGCTGTTCGGTGGAGGAGCTTCTAGCTGATCCGGATATTCAAATGATCATTAATCTGACCATTCCGCAGGCGCATGCATCAGTTTGCTTGCAGGCACTAGAGGCAGGCAAGCATGTCTATGTAGAGAAGCCCTTTGCCGTAACACGTGAGGAAGCGAAGCAGGTATTGGAGCTTGCAGCAAGAAAAGGGCTTTATGTCGGAAGCGCGCCGGATACGTTCCTTGGCGGCGGCATTCAGACGAGCATTAAGCTGTTGGAGGATGGCTGGATTGGCACGCCAATCGGCGCAACAGCGTTCATGGTCGGCGGAGGACATGAAACATGGCATCCAGCCCCAGAGTTCTATTACCAGAAGGGCGGCGGCCCGATGTTTGATATGGGTCCTTATTACTTAACCGCGCTAGTTGCGCTGCTTGGGCCAATTACTCGCGTTACCGGATCGGCACGCATCTCCTATCCGGAGAGAACGATAACAAGCAAGCCGAAATACGGGCAGCAGGTAAAAGTAGAAGTGCCGACCCATATCGCAGGCGTGATGGATTTTGCATCCGGCCCGATCGGAACGCTGCTGACAAGCTTTGACGTGAAGGGCGGCTCCACGCTGCCTCGTATCGAAGTATACGGCAGTGCAGGCACGCTGCTTGTTCCAGACCCGAACGGTTTCGGCGGCCAAATCAAAATTTGGCGGGCAGGCTCGAACGAATGGTCGGATATTCCGCTTGCATATGGCTTTACAGAAAATGCTCGCGGCGTTGGCGCAGCCGATATGGCCAAAGCGATCCAAACCGGCCGCAAGCACCGCGCGAACGGCGATCTAGCCTATCATGTGCTTGAAGCGATGCACGGCTTCCATGACGCTTCGGAGCAAGGCGTACATTATGTGATGAAGAGCACCTGTGAGCGTCCGGCGCAGCTGCCGCTTGGCTTGCAGCCGTATTGTTTAGATTAAACGATTTTAGGGGGCTGGCTTGGAGGGTCTATATTGACCATTCGAGTCAGCCTTATCTTTTTAAGGTCGTAAAAGTAGGGATTAAATCTATAAAGTAGATCTATTTTTATCCAGTGAACCCAATCTGCGAAAATAAGTCTAGAAAATAGACGTAAGTTAGCTCAGTAAAAAAAGCAGAGCGGGGTCCGCTCCGCTCTGCTTTTCGATTAAATCATTATGCTTTTATCCAAGCCTCTACTTTATCCGCATTTTGCTCAACCCATGCTTTGGCTGCTGCTTCAGGCGTTTCGCCCTCTTGAATTTTAATCATGACAGCTGCCATATCGTCTGGCGTCCAGTTGAATTGATCAAGGAAAGCAAATGCCTCCGGCTGATCATCCTTAAGGCCTTTACGCGCAATCGTATGAATTTGCTCGTCTCCGCCGTATACATTTTTAGGATCCGCCAAATATTTCAGGTCCATCTTGGCGAACTTCCAATGCGGCGTCCAGCCTGTAACCACGATCGGCTCCTTGTTCTCATACGCTTTCTCAAGCTGCTGCGTCATCGCCGCGGAGGAGCTTTCGAGCAGCTTCCATTTATCCCGCAGCTTATATTCATCCATTACTTTCTCAGTCGACATCATGAGACCAGCACCCGGTTCAATGCCGATAATGGTATGGTCTACCGTTTCGCCAACTACATCAGTAAGCTCTTCGATGCTGTTGACATCCATATATTGCGGAACGACGAGACCGATTTTGGTTCCTTCCAGGTTCGGTCCAAGATCCTCATACTTGCCGTTATATTTCGAAACGTAAGAAGCATGCGTCGTTGGCAGCCAAGCTGCTACCATCGCATCCGCGCTGCCATCGGAGATACCGGCCCACATTGGACCTGCATCTACCTGCATAAGCTCAACTTCGTAGCTAAGCTTTTGCTCAAGTACTTCTTTAACGACATAAGTGCTTGCAATTTCAGAATCCCAAGCGACATAGGCTAGCGTCACTTTTTTGTTGCTGTTTCCGCTTGAAGCGGAACACCCTGCTACCAATGCAAATGCCATTACAGCTGCTGCAATTATACTCATTTTTTTGACTTTCAAAAAATCACTCCTTAAGGTTTGCGCAGCAAGCGGGCTGCGAATTCGTAAACGCGCACTTTTGCTGCGTGTTTTATTGTTCAAATCTAGGTCGTTTTGCTTTTGCGAATGACCTGCTGCGTCAAGCGATCCAAAATGATCGCTAATATAACGATGGCAAGACCGGCCTCGAAGCCTACACCGGTATTACCCTGCGTAACGGCGCGATAGACGTAAGCACCAACGCCTTGTGCTCCGATCATGGAGGCGATGACAACCATCGAGAGCGAAAGCATAATAGTCTGATTGATACCAGCCATAATGGTCGGCATAGCGATGGGAAGCTGAAGCTTGAACAGCTTCTGCGTTGGCGTTGAGCCAAAGGCATCGGCAGCTTCCACTAATTCTTCCGGCACCTGGCGAATGCCGAGATTCGTTAACCGAATCGTTGGCGGTATCGCGAAAATAATCGATGAGATGACGCCAGGAACGACCCCAAGTGAGAAGAAGGTGACGGCAGGCAGCAAGTAAACAAAGGCTGGCATCGTCTGCATGAAATCGAGCACCGGTGTAACTATTTTTTGAATGGTGGCGTTGCGGGCGCACAGTATGCCTACTGGAACGCCGATCAAAACCGATATGAAGGCGGCTGTCAAAACGAGCGCAAGCGTCTGCATCGTTTGGCTCCATAAGCCGAGATTTTCGATAATGAGCAGACCAACAAGTGTAAATAATGCCATCTTCCATTTGCCAATATACCAAGCTACAAGAGTGAATATAATAATAAGGACTAGCGCTGGAAACCAGTTGAGCGCTGTATCCAGTCCGTTGACGGTTTCCCCAACGACGGTACGGATTAGCTGAAAGAATGGATCTAAGTGGGCTTCCAGCCATGACTCGAGCCATTCGATCCAGTCTGCCAGCGGTATTTTAGGCAGATTCATTGTGATCACCAGCCTCTAATACGGAATTTCCGGCTAATGCGGCCAGAACTGCACCTTTGATGACGATGCCCTTCAGGCGTCCTTTGTCGTCAATAATGGATACGGGGAATTTCGAATTGCTCATTAATTCAAACAATTCATTAAGCAGCGTGTCCGGGTGGGCGGAAGGTGCTTTGCGCTCCATTGCTTCTTCAAGCCTCAAGCCGTTTTTAATTGCGTTTGCTGCGTCCTCAGCCGTAATAACGCCTAGAAGCTGCATGCCTTTGTCTACGACGTAGAGACTCGAAACACCGCGGTCTCTCATAAATTGCAAAGCTACACGAGGGCCCTTCTCGATCGTGATCGTCTCGGGCTTTACCATGACATGTGATGCCGTAAATACTTTGGACAGATCGACGTCCTCGACGAAGCGCTCCACATATTTGTTGGCGGGCTGCATCAATATTTCCTCTGGCGACCCGATTTGAACGATGCTGCCGTCCTTCATCAAAGCGATTTGATCGCCGATTCGAAGCGCCTCGTTCAGGTCATGCGTAATGAATACGATTGTTTTTTTCATTTTGGATTGAAGCTCGAGCAGTTCGTCCTGCATATCCTTCCGAATAAGCGGATCGAGCGCGCTGAACGCTTCGTCCATGAGCAGAACATCGGGATCGTTAGCAAGTCCTCTTGCAAGTCCGACACGCTGCTGCATACCGCCGCTTAATTGGTCAGGATAGCTGTTCTCCCAGCCCTTCAAGCCAACAAGCTCCAGTGAATTCATAGCCATTTCTCTGCGTTTCTTCTTGTCGATGCCCTGCACCTCAAGTCCGTATTCAATATTTTGAATGACGGTGCGATGCGGAAAGAGCGCGAACTTTTGGAAGACCATGCCTACATTTTTTCTTCTAAACTGCCGCAGCTGCTCAGGAGACATGCGAAGCACATCTGTCCCATTAAACAGTACTTGACCGTGTGTCGGCTCAATTAATCGGTTTAGCAGACGCACGAGTGTCGACTTGCCGCTGCCGGACAAGCCCATAATGACAAATATTTGCCCTGCTTCAATCGAGAAACTAGCTTGGTTGACCCCAACCGTGAGCTTCGTTTCGGCAAAAATCTTATCTTTAGACCATCCTTTATCCAGCAGCGGGATCGCCTTTTTCGGATCGGCTCCGAAAATCTTGGTTAGCCTCTTGGCTTCTATAATCGCCATATTGTGCCCCCTTGTGGAATATTTCGACTTCCATAAGTTTAGATGGTTATCATTGTAAAGGTCAAAAGGCGTGAGTCTTCGTATACTTTGTACAGTTATAACTTTACGTACTTTACATACGGTATACTCCTGATAACTCCCTTTTTCAACCCAAAAGGTTTCTTTACATATGGACAACCATTTGATTACAATAACTGATGTAGGAATGATAGGGGGAAGACACTCCTCGGGAGGAACGACATGAAAGAACTTGCAGCATTATCAGAAGAGCAGCTCACAAAGCTGCAAAATACGCGTCGCCGTGTAATTGAATCAATTGGAGAAAACATGGATTTGTACGGCATCACGTTATCGATTGGTCATTTATACGGGAATATGTACTTTAATCGTGAGCCGGTTACGCTTGATGAAATGAGTCAGACGATGGGCATGAGCAAGACATCGATGAGTACGGGCATGCGTACGCTGCATGACTTGAAGATGATAAATAAAGTATGGGGCAAGGGCTCAAGAAAAGATTTGTACGAGGTGGAGCCGAACTGGCATCAAAATTTCACCGATTTCTTCTCTATTAAATGGAGGAAGGCTGCCGAGCAGAACATGAGCGCGTTAAAGCGTTCTATGAAGGAAATCGATGCTTTGAAGCAGCAATATGAGGACGACCAAGCTTTTCTTGAGGTGCTTGAAAATGATACCCAGAAGATTGATGAGGCATTAAAGTATTATAGATGGCTGGATCGTCTAATCGATTCCTTTGAGAGCGGGGAAATCTATAACTTTATCCCGCAAGAAGAATAGACAATAGGGAACTATTTACGATATTTTTGTCTTGCTGCGAAGCCGCGGGAGCTCTTTCCTGCAGCTTTTTTGCTGTTCAAAGCGATGTGCAGGGGCAACCGTTTCAGCCCAATTAAAAACGGAGGTTTTTGCCTAATGAAGAAGTTAAGCACAATGAGAATAGTGCACGATACGGTAGACAGCGGCAAGCTTGGAAAGATGAATTAGAAGAACGGATTATGGTAAGCTTACTCCTATGACTATAGGGCAAGGGGACGACCTGATCGATGATTGAACGTTTGAGTGCTGGCTTGAAGCCCATAATCGTTACGAATGGAAAGGTCGTAATTCCGGATCAAATCGTGGAGGCTGCTGTAGCGGTAGTTGATGGCCGAGTTGATGCTATTCTGGAAGGCGATGCAGCTGTTCATAGTTGGATTCAACAGCATGCTGATTATATCTTGATTGATGCGGAACAGAAATACGTGCTGCCAGGCCTAATCGACATTCATTGCGATGCGATCGAGAAGGAAATACAGCCACGTCCAAATACATTATTTCCACTTGATATGGCATTGCTGGAGTTCGAGCGGAAGCTGCCGGTGCACGGTATTACAACGATGTATCACTCCTTATCGCTTGGCGTCGGGCTAAGCTTGCGCGGCGAGCATCTGCTCACTGGAATGGTTGAGCATATCAACAGCTATAGAAGCAAGAGATCCATTATTCGCAACCGGATTCATCTTCGATTCGAAGTATCGCATTTGGTTGGCATGCCCATTGTCGAGCGTTACTTGATGGAGAATGCGATTGACTACTTGTCATTTATGGACCATTCGCCAGGGCAGGGGCAGTACCGCGAGCCAGGCTCATTCGAACGTTATGTCATGAAAAATCAAGGTGTAGGTGTGGAAGAGGTTCAAGCTATTGTTGAGGATTTGATTAAGCGAAGGCAGCTTGTTAATGGTGAGCATTTGCTGAAGCTTAGCAAGTTAGCCGCGGAGCACGGCATTGCCATTGCGTCACATGATGATGATTCCGTTCAAAAGGTTGAAGAGTCGGCTGGCTATGGCGTTTCCGTCTGTGAATTTCCGATTAATTTGGAAACAGCTAAGCATGCTGCAGGACGTGGTCTAAGGGTTTGTATAGGCGCGCCGAATGTCGTCAGAGGAGCTTCGCATGATAAAAACTTGAAGGCAGTCGATGCGATTAGTGCAGGTGCTGCCGATATTTTATGCTCCGATTATCATCCTTCCTCGATGCTGGCGGCCGTATTTAAGCTAGCTGATGAAGGGATTGCTGCTTTGCCGGAAGCGGTACGTATGGCATCGCTGCATCCAGCGCAGGCATTAGGCGCAGGCAGCGAGCTGGGGTCCATTGAGCTCGGCAAAGCAGCTGATCTTATTATTGTGGATCGTTATGAAGGCCTTCCTTGGGTAACGAATACAATCGTCGGAGGCCAAGTCGTTTATACATCAGCTGTTCGTTATTGAGACGGATTGGCATTTTCGGCATGATGAAGATGCTTGTAAAGGGAGTCGACCATTTTGTTGTGCTCCTGCTCCGAGGATTGCTGCCAAATCATCTCGAACAGAACTCCGAGCCCGGGCAATGTACGCTCATCGGCGCCAATTGAATCTTCAATGACTTCAGAGAGCTCCTGTGTTGAATTTTCCTGGACACGCCTTACGATCGCTTGACGCAAATCAATAACTTCCATGCTAAATAACCTCCTGCGCATTCGGATTTACTTATTTACTATGTCCAATGCATCCTTCTTTCATCCGAATGAGCAAGCTATGGTATACTGATGAGACGACTACAGCAATCATCCTGCAAGGAGGATTTTGTAAAGATGGCGAAGAAACAATATGCGGTAATTGGAATGGGACGCTTTGGCTCCAGCGTTGCAAAAGCATTGACCGAGATGGGCTTTGAGGTGCTGGCAATCGACTCCAACGAACAGCGCATCCAAGAGGTTGTCAATACGGTTACGCATGCAGTCTCTGCGGATTCTACAGATGAAGATGCGCTTCGGGCGCTTGGCATACGAAATTTTGACGTCGTTGTTGTAGCGATTGGACAAGACATTCAATCCAGCATTTTGACGACGCTCATCCTGAAGGATTTAGGCGTCAAGACGCTGATCGTCAAAGCGCAAAACGAGCTGCATGGCAAGGTCGTACACAAAATCGGGGCCGATAAGGTTATTTTCCCTGAGCGGGATATGGGCCTGCGCGTCGCGCATCATCTTGTATCGCCTAACATTCTCGACTACATTGAGATTTCGGAAGACTACAGTATCATTGAGATTAAAGCGCCAAGTCGGATGATTGGTCAAAGCTTAATGCAGCTCGATATAAGAGCAAAACATAAATGCAACGTCATGGCTATCAAAACAGGTTCTGCGATGAACATTGCTCCTTATGCGGATGATTTAATCGGCAAGGATGATATCCTGGTTATCGTCGGTAAAAACTCAGATTTGTCAAATTTAGAAATCGCTTATTCGGAAGGTTAAATCTAACTATGAATGAACATTTTGATCCAAATATCTCATCCCTGCAAAATGAAAAGGTTAAGCAGTGGGCGTCGCTGCTCGACAAAAAATACCGTGATCGTAGCGGCCAATTTCTAATCGAAGGCGTTCATCTAGTGCTGGAAGCACTGAAGGGAAATGCTGAAGTGACAACTATCGTCTACGATACAGAACGCGGCATTCCTGCGGAGCTTATGGTGGAGAGGGAAACAAACGATTCGTCCGCAACGCTAGGTTTGGAATGGATACAAGCATCTAGGGCGGTTATGTCAAAATGCACGGGGACGGACACTCCTCCACCTGTTTTTGCTATTTTGTCAAAGCCTTCAGCAGATAAAGCAGCTTTATTCCGTAAAAATGGCCTCGTCGTCGTGCTCGACGGCGTTCGCGATCCAGGCAATGCCGGCACGATCATTCGCAGCGCCGATGCCGTTGGAGCGGATGCTGTTATATTAGGCAAAGGCTGCGTGGATCTGTACAATCCGAAGACTGTAAGGTCAACAATGGGCTCCTTGTTCCATTTGCCGATCATTGAAGCGGATTTGAAGTTGCTTCTGCCCGAGGCAAAAGCAAAAGGCGTTAAGCTGATCGGAACGAGCCTGCAAGCGAAGCATACTTGCTACGGCTATGACTGGACGCAGTCGACATGGCTGCTAATGGGCAATGAATCCGAAGGATTGTCGCCAGCGGTAAGCGAGCTCGTTGACGAGTCGGTTATCATTCCAATGGTTGGACAAGCGGAGTCGCTGAATGTAGCGATGGCGGCGACGGTGCTGCTTTATGAGAGCTTGAGACAGAGGGAATTTATCTAATAAAAAATTCCTGTCCACCAACCTAAATAACTGTCCTTTACTCAAATTACTGTCCTCAACTCACCAAAGACTGGTAACTGGTCGGAGCTAATCCCAAACCAAACTCCAGTCTTTTTCTCTGCTAATTAAAGCCCCTCTCATGTCCTTACCCAAGCAAAAACCCAAGCATATCAAAGCTTTATCCGATCCTTTCGCCGAATCTTTTCTCTTTTCGCTCCCGCTTTTCCTCCGTCTTATTAGCCTATCCCCATAATCTCTTTCCGCTTTTTCCTAAATTCATTATCGGGTGAAACCCAATAAACATAATGCTTTGAAGCGATTTCCTCAGGGTTTTTCCACAGGCATTTACTCAATCTTTTCCACAATCTGTTTCTCAATCATTGACTTCAATCCATTGAAGATTGTCCTATGGTCTTGTCCTTTGCTAGCTCTGATGCTTTGAAGAGACGGGGAATAGCAGGAGTGGGATGAGTAGGCTTTTCTTGATCTTTTACCCGATTCATTCCCCCAAGCCCCAGCCTTTCCCCAGCTCTTTCCCTGCCTTCAAGGACACTAATTATTTTTCGTTTTCGATCACAATTGAACCAGTTTTTACTCGATTAAACCTCACATGAGGGGGACACTAATTATTTTCCCAGAATTGGCAAGTGAAGCCTTGTGGGAGTAGGGCGGATGGGGAGTTGGGGGTTGGGACAGTAATTTTTATGTTTCTACAGGAATTTAACTAATTACGAATGGTGTGGGTTTTAACAACAATTGAGACTAATTTCAATCATAATTGAGACTAGTTATAAGATTCGTAAGAATCCCATACTCCCAGCAGGTAAAGGCTTTAAGAGGGAGATACTTGGAAATATAATTTCAGATGTTAGTTTTGCATCAACTTTAATAAGTTCCTTTTTACTTTGTGCAACTTATTTGGCAGATTGAAAAAGGGAAATGAGTTTAGGTTAGAAAAGATGATACAGAATATCTCATGTTGTTGTTTATTTATATGTGCATGAATGGAGCTAGCTTCGGGATTACCTTTTGATTATTTTCTCCTTGCCCGTCACGAAGATCAATTCTGTGACGACATAGTTATGTATAGAGTCGGCGCTGACCTAAACTAACTTAGTAGGGGGAATTAAAATGGGTACAATTAATGTTAACAGGTCGGGGTTTAATGTTAAGGTGGAAGACACAGACCACAACACACAAATTGGTACAATTTACGACAATGAAGTTTGGTGTTATGACAAAGCTGATACGAGTCCAGGATACGCGGTAATTAAGTTCCGAAATTCCGCAGGTCAAGTCGTAAAAGGCTACATGTTTATGACGGGTTATAACGGCTTGCAAAGTTCATACGGATTTCATCCGAGCTCGACCGCGACGTTGTACGACTACAGTAGCAGTAACAACATGGCTCATGACATTTTTAATGTTCGCCATGCGACAACGATTTATAAACCTAACGCTTCGTCGACGGGAATCTCTATTCCTGCAGGTGGTCAAGTTGCTATGCGTGACTCGGAAGCGGGGGATTCCGGTTCGTCTAACCCGGATTGGTTGTTGATTCGTTATTATCGTACAACGGCTACAGGAACATGGCAATCCGTTTATGGAGCTACCAGTAATACGGACTACCATGGTTTCGTTCCAGTCGGTTTAAGCAAAGGGTCTACAAAAAACACGATTTCGGTTTACGGCGATTGGTAAGATTAGAAAGACGCCTTGGGGCTATCCAAGGCGTCTTGTTCTGCAATCCGAGCTTGTTTTAATTGATTGAATAATTATTCTCGTGTGATACAAAAAGGTAAAACACTCTCACGTTATTGAGGTGACGTTACATGTTGTTTATTTTTGAGCACTGATTTGCGTCTTCATTGGCGCGGATAAATTCTCTTCGGGAATTGGCCTAGCATCATGCTCCACGCCCTCAATGGTCATCTTATATCCATACATGTAAGTAACATATCGTTGCATAATGTCCCGCGCTTTATTGAAGCGTGTATCTGCTGAAAATTCGCGTATCATGGCATGCTCTTCTTCCTCGTTAATCCCTGTAACGTCGGTAGGTTCTGTATTAGACCAAGAAAGGTTATCGATCGCCCCGGCGTAACCCTTATCAACTTCAAAGACGATGCTGAGTAGTCCACCATCCTTTTTTCTGCCCCATAGAATGTTTTTTACCTGACCGCTTTCTTTAACGAACGCTTTTGCGCGTTCAAGTTCGTCAGCGTACAACGTTTTGAACTGTTCCCAATCGTCATTTAGCAGCTTCTCAACTTCAAATGGGTCCAGCGCGAAGTCACCCAATCCTTGCGTTTCAGCGGAACCAAGAATATAGGCATCAATCACTCTATAAGAGTGTGTAAGAAGGACTTCCGTTTCTGTATGGCGATTCTCAATAAACTGTAAAACATCGGTATCCATACGCTTGGAAATACCCGAATCGTTGGTCTTAAAGACGTATCCCTTCTTTGTCTCGTCCTTCCCTGTTAGGGGGTTGTACTCAACATACTCTGCCTCAGTAAGTGTAGTCTTTGGAACAGACGATACTTCGGATGACAAAGCAGCTGCCGTATCCCTTTGCATGCTTCCCTCAGAACTCGCTCTTTCACTCACCCTCGTGTATTCAGCGACGGCATAAGCTGAACCTCCGGCAACTAAGACAAGTGCTAGCGCTCCAGCAACAATCTTTGTTAGTTTCAAAATCTATCCTCCTTATTTTCGGAATCCTTGTATATTATTGGACGCTAAAAAGCAGGTGAATGTTGCGCGTTTTTAAAATTGACCGGCGTATTAATGAACCAAAGAAGCTATTTTTAAAGTGATATGCGAAATTCTATATTTCACTGTCACAATGGAAGGGACTATTACGACATGTACTATCAGTGGCTACAAATTCAGTATATGAATGAAGGAGCCTATAAGCAAATCAAAGGAAAAGAGGTTGATATTATGGATCAAATGGTACTTACAGTTCAAGAATGGGTAAATGCAACCTATGCGAATAATCCGCACTACTCACAAATTGAAGAAAACGGCAAAACAGGGTGGCCAACCATTACAGCTCTTACAAAAGGGTTACAAATCGAGCTCGGCATTCCATCGCCTAACGGTACTTTCGGGCCGACAACAACAGACCTCTGCCCAACACTTTCGACAGCATCGGATTCTACTAACGCTCAAACAAAGAATATCATTAAAATTCTTCAAGGTGCCCTTTACTGTAAGGGATATAATCCAACCGGCATTACGGGAACGTACGGGAACAACACGAAAGCTGCCATTACCACATTTCAGACGGATGCAGGTATGCCAAATGCAAATGGCATTACAACGCCAATGTTCTTTAAAGCACTATTGAATATGGATGCATATGTCAACGTTGGCGATCCCAAGGTACGCATTATTCAACAAAATCTAAACAAAAATTATTCCCACGTCATCGGTTTAATTGCTTGTGACGGCCGATATTCTAGGACGACAAATAAAGCACTCATTTATGCCTTGCAAATTGAAGAGGGGATTCCTGAACCAACGGGTACCTTTGGTCCTTCGACAACAGCTCTTCTCCCAACCTTGTCACAGGGAAGCACGTTAACGAAATTTAATTATATTCTTCAGTATTCGTTATATGTTAACGGCTTTGATCCGAACGGCTTCGATGGATCGTTTGGTCCAGGTTGCCGGGAAGCCGTTCGACGGTTTCAAGCCTTTTGTATGCTCACGGTTGATGGTAGTGTTGGTAAGCAAACATGGGCCTCTTTGCTCTTTAGTACAGGCGACAAAACAAGGAAGGGTACCGCACTTGACTGTGTGACCACGATCACCCCAGCACGAGCTCAAACGTTAGTCAGCAATGGTTACACAACCGTAGGACGTTATATTATTGGTGACTGGAAAAAAATCAAACCCGGCGAGCTGGATACCATTTTTGGAGCAGGAATGAAGGTTTATCCCATTTATCAATCGTCTGGTAACAATTTAAACTACTTTAACCCTACACAAGGGGCAAAAGATGCTAAAGGGGCCTTAATTGCAGCTAACAGCTATGGATTCCCATCCGGAACCATCATTTACTTTGCCGTCGATTTTGATGCTCTGGACGGAGATGTAACAACGAATATCATCCCGCACTTTAGAGCATTGTTTAATAAAATGAACGCTCTAGGCGGTAGATATCGGATAGGTATTTATGGACCGAGAAACGTTTGTAGCCGTGTTGCTGCAGCAGGATATTCAATCAGCAGCTTCGTCTGTGATATGTCAACCGGTTTTAGTGGGAATTTGGGTTACCCACTCCCACAGGATTGGGCATTTGATCAGATTTCAACGATTACAATCGGTAGCGGCGATGGTCTTATTGAGATAGATAACAATATCCATTCGGGTAGAAATCCTGGCGTCTCCTTTGTTGGCTCGCCTATCGATCTTACCAACCTGGATGACGAACTTTTTAAAACGCAATACAGAACAACGTTAGAGACCCAGTTGGTTGCTCTGGCAGACTCACACATGGGTACTCTTCAAAAAGCGAAGGCTGTACGCTCTCGAGAAAACGCCGTAGCTAAAGTATTTGAGTACGACACCTTGATTACCCAACTCAGTCAAACTTACAGCATGCGTAAAGCAATGATCCAAGCAGTTCTTTATCGTGAATTGTGCTTTGAAGGAGCAGAGGACACTGTGGTAGACTCATTGGTTGTGTCCTATTACAGCTATAAACTGGATTACGAGGCTTGGGATAACTTGCCTCTAGCCCTTAAATTAATTACGCCAGCTCCAACTTTCCCAATTGGCGCCCAAGAAGACTGCAGCACAGGTCATGGACAAATATTTGCGAGTACGGCAATTGATTCAAATAACTACGCTGTACAAAATGGGATTATTTCAGGGCAATTGTACGATGCCGCAGATTGGAAGGACAAGTGGCATGTTTGGAACAAACTAAATACGGAACAGAATTATAATATCAGCACATGCACCCTGGTTCTCATTAGAGCAGCAAACCAAGTTTCATTGGATCAAATATTTTATGAGTATGATGCTATTAAGACGAAAAAAGTACTATCGCGTTATAATGGTACGGGGGATGAAGCTGCAGTGTATGGTGAAGAAACCCATGAGTACTACGCGGCATTTGAACAATTCAATAAACTTATTCGTGAACAATAATAGGGATCTCTTTAATCCACCTAAGCATCCGCTTAGGCGGTTTTTTATAAACCAAGAAACTTTATCCATTGAACATACGTTTATACAAAAAGAATTCAATTAAAGGGAAGGGGCACTCTCATGAAAAGGATTGCATGGATTGGATCAATTACGGCCATATTCCTTATTGGAGTTGTTTTGGCGCTCCAGTTGGGTACAAGTAAAGAAAAAGTATCAGAGCAATTTGCAGAACACCTTTTCGATTATCCCCTGCCGTCTGAAACTTCACTTATTGCAAAGTATCAGTTCAATGGCAAAAATTTTGTTGATGGTGGAGGAAGCGGGGGATACTGGAACGTTGTTGCGATCATGGAATTAAGCTCTGCACTTACAAAGGAAGAAATACTGGCTTATTACCACAAGGTTGAAGCCTTCCCATACCCAAAAGGGGAGCGGAAGGGCGTAGAATTAGAGATTTATTTTGAAGATAATAGCAAAAAAATGATGAGTCCCACAGGGTTCTACTATCGAGATAAGGATGATCGTATCAGAACCATTTCAACCTATCTTGAAGAGACAGATCCTCAAGCTAACCAAGGGACAGCTGTAACAAAGTATATTCTTCAAATTACTAGCGGATTTGATTACTTCTTAAACATAAACTGAAAACTAATATTTCAAACCAAACCGTGGTCAGGAGATACAGACCACGGTTTTTTTCATTGACCAAACTTCCAAAAGATGATAAATTTGGTTAAGTGTCACGAACAAGTGTTCCCATCCGATATATATAAATAGAAACATAAAACGGGGGGAATGCACACAATATGAAAAAATCTATCAATAATTGTCTAATAAATGACCTTGCGTATCACTTCGCACAAACCCAAGACCAGCGGGCATTTAGCCAATTGTTTCTGGAATTAAAGTCACTCATTATTAATAGAGCGAGAAGTTCACATCAACGTGCACAACGTACAGGGGTAAATATACCTTTGGAGGACTTCATTTCCCACTTTAACCAGGGATTATTTCAGGCTACCAAAGGTTACGACATTGAGCTTGGAGATTTTTTACCACGTTATCACGCCAACCTACGATTACGAGAAGCAGATGTATGGCGGTATTATGAGACCCGTGGCAAAATCCAACCGGATCGCAAATATGAGAAGGCAAGGCTTCTAACATTCTCCTTGGATAAACCTGCTGGAAAGGACGATTCGGATGAGACGAACTTTACTTTACTCGATATTGTTCAAACTCCATCCGCAGAAGATGATTACCTCGAAAGGGAACATTCATGGACTCTGATAAGTGAGTTCTCAAAGATTAATAAAAGATATGCCTCAGTTATTCAACTCTTAGACAACGGCTACCCGTTAAAAGAAATTGCTTCCTTAATGGGAGAGAGTTCTTACAACTCCAAAGTGAGAAAACTTGTGCAACGCACAAAGATTAAATTTGGCGAATATCTGAATAGTCGAATTCACTATTCGTAGACTTGATTTCTTCGCTTGATGTGAAATGAGCGGATTTACGACCAAGAACAAGATGCCGCGTTTCTTTAGGAACTGAATAACAGCTTGATGATAGTGCCCCGTTGACTCCAAGTATGAGTCGTTACTCGATAAGATATCAGAGATAAAACGTGAGGAAATATCGTGGAAATTTGAACTTATACGTCCAGTTCTATTGTTGAACCGAATTAAGCGAAACGACACGGGGTACGTTTCATTGGAAGATGGGGAACAAAGCTAAAAAACTGTTTGGTTGGTCAATTCAGGAGTTTTTTTGTTATTTCTAGCAAAAAAACATTCAACAACTTATATATGAAGAGCCTAATCGTAATTTACCTATGTTAAGAGAATATCCAAAGTATTTGAGTTAGTTGATAAGTATAGCAGACTGTTTAGCTAATAAGCAGGTTTGTTCCATGAAAAATCGGCAATCTTTGTACTGGAGAGAAGCAGAAAGATTCGTTAGTAAGAAACTCAAAAACAAGCAATCTTTCGTTGCTGAGGATGTATACATGGCTTTAAATAAACGCAACAAATGGATCAATGTACTGTCCGGGGCTGAGTGAATGGCTTAAAGAACAAGTTTTGAATTCAACTATCCAACTTAAAAATATTGAAATAGAACAAAACAAAAAATTGATAAGAGAAGCGGTAGTTTATTTAGGAGATAATGATTTAGTCTGTTCAAAAACAGAAGTAGCTAGAATATCTGGCTTTCATAAATGTTCTTCTGGAACTCAGTGCAGATGATCAGATCAGGCTCAAAAGTACGCAGTGCTTCGAGATCGGGTTCATCCAACGTTCCCAAGGGCTGAACCGCGCGCAGCTTGTCGATTAGATACTCAGGAAAGCTACTAAATTCTCCGGTTACCATGACGCTGCCTGCCGGCTGCTCACCTAGAGCCAGCATATGGTCCATAAACTAGGGATTCAATGGGATTACTTAAACCAGCATTTTGGCTTGTGTGAATATAGTGCAACCCGTCCTGTTTATCCGGTGAGAACTTCGGACTTGCTCGACGTGGAGATGTGCTCCGATTATCTGGACCGGCTGACCGTGCTTCTACAGTTCCCATCGAGGAGGTCACAGCTTCGCAGTTTTTTTAAAAGGTACGCTTTCGTAACCACTGTTCCGCTGCTGTACGCCATGACAGTGTACAACAAGGGAATGGATTTATCTGCCGAAAATTGTTTTCTTGAATCTTCACCGGGTCAATCCTGGCTGGGCATGTCAGTCTAGTGGTTATTGATGCTATGCCCGAAGCATGCGAACGGCATGATTGGCGCGATACTGTTATTCCAGCTCATTTTTCCGGGAATTTATGGGAATTAATAGCGGTCATGTATAGAGTGGCCAATGTACCAAAACCGATATTATGGGAAAATGTTGCGGTCCGTATTTTCTCGCTATACGAGTAACGAATCTGGGGAACGGGTGAACAGCAGGAGCAATCTCGCGGCCGAGCAGACTTTCAATATCTGATTCATCAGGCTCCTGGTACGTTATTCGGGGAAAAACAAAACCCGCTGAGCCGCTTTTATGGCAAACCGACATTCTCTTCTGTTTCTAATACGCCCACGCGGGTTCGCAAAACCTGCTGCTTCTACTATGAGGTCTCAAGTAGTGAAGAATACTGCTCCAACTGCCCGAAGTTGAGGAGCTAAGGGATGCAAGTATTGTTCGTCCAATAGCAGCATAAGCATTAAAAACTAGCGCCTCCCAGCTCCCCGGGCGGCGCTTTGCTTTCTGTCGATCTCTTAATCTTTTTGTTCCAAAGTAGTTGAACAGTCAGCAATAATTGTCTCTGGCGTATTCAGCTCTTGACTGCACCGGCTGCGATATCGGATATAAACTGCTTGCTGATGAAGAGAAACAGCACAATCAACGGAACAACGGCAAGGAGCGTTCCCGTGATAACCATGGAATAGTCAGTCGTGTATATTCCGTTTAATGAAGATAGGGCTCCTGCAGCGTGAACTTGCTCTCGTCTGTCAGAATAATGAGCGGCCAGAGATAATCATTCCACGTGATAAAGGTGAAGGCGCGCAGGAAAGATAGTGCGGGCTGCAAAATAGTCAGCGTTATGCTCCAGTAGATGCGGAAAAAACCGCAGCCGTCAATCTTACCGGCATCCATCAGTTCAGATGGAATCGAATCCTCGGCATATTGCTTGATCCAGAAAATACCGAATGCATTTACCATACCAGGTATAATTAAGGCCTTGAACGTTCCTACCCATCCGAATTTCGCCATGATGACGAATGAAGGAACGAGCGAGAGCTGGGCCGGCGCCATCATCGTTGCGAGAAGAAGAATAAAGAGCCACTTTTTCCCCGGAAAAAGGTATTTGGCAAAGGTAATTCCAGCTAGCGAGTCAAAGAATAGAACCAGCAATGTACAAACGGTTGCGACGAACAATGTATTCAAAAACGCACCGAAAAAATCAATGTTTGCCACTACCCTCGATATATTATCAAAGAGATGACTCCCGAACCACATTTTTGGAGGATAGCTATAAATTTATGGTGTTGTATGCGTTGACATCACGAGCAGCCAGTAGAAAGGAAAGATAGAAAGGATGAAGCCGGCTATCAATTCGAGATGAAGCATTGATGTTTTCCATTTATTAATTGTCATATCTATCACCCCCGATTGTCAGTTATTATCCGATTTGCCTTGGACGAGCTTCCTGTTAACGATTGAGAACAGCGATCAGCACGAACATGCCTCAGCCAACGGGCAAGGTTTGGCCAGCACGCTGAATATGTCGGAATATCCGCCTCTCTGCCTATCTCCTTCTGCTATTTTGGGGCTATTCTATTATTTTTGTTAATATATGTATCGTTATCTAAACGCTATACGTATAAATCATAGAATACACCCTAAGGAGGTTAATATGAGAAAACGAATATCCTGGATACTGGCAGCAGTGCTTGTGCTAACGCTGCTTGTCCCGGCCGGAGCGATGGCTGCCGGTCAAGAAGGCGGAGCTGCCTATCAAGACACGCGAAAGGCAGCGGCGGAGAAAGCCAAGCTGCTGACGGACACTTTCGGCACGACAAGCGTTCAATATGCACTTATCGATCATGGCAGCATTGTCGTATCCGGACAATCCGGTCGGAATGACGAGAAAGGTAAGCGGCCGCTTACGGCGAAAACGATGTACGGCATCGGGTCGACGAGCAAGATGTTTGCAACGGCAGCCGTAATGAAGCTGGTAGACGAGGGGAAGGTCGATCTGGATAAGCCTGTCGTTAACTACATCCCAGAATTTACGATGAAAGACGAACGGTACAAGCAGATCACGCCACGCATGCTGCTCAATCATTCCGCTGGATTTAGCGGGTCTACGCTGACCAACGCTTTTTTATTCGAAGATAACGATACCTACGCTCACGATACACTTCTGAATCAATTGGCAAACCAAAAGCTCAAGGCCGATCCCGGCGCTTTTTCGGTTTATTGCAACGACTGTTTTACATTAGCTGAAATTTTGGTAGAGAAAGTCAGTGGCATGGATTTTACCTCTTTTATCCATAAGAATTTTACTGAACCTCTCGGCATGTCCGATACGAAGACACCGCTGGATCAGCCTGACGTTTCCGGTATGGCGGGACTCTACATTCCTTCCGATGAGACACAGTTGCCGAACGAGTCGGTTAACGTCATCGGTACGGGCGGCATCTATTCCACGGCTGAAGACCTGGCCCGATTCTCGCAAATTTTCACTGGACAAGCTGCCGGCACACTCTCCAAGGAATCCGTAAAGGCGATGGAGCAAGAGGAATACAAGAAAGGCCTATGGCCCGAAGAGGCGGACACGTCTATAAGCTACGGGCTCGGCTGGGACAGCGTCACCCTGTTCCCGTTCGGCGATTACGGCATCAAGGCGCTTACAAAAGGCGGCGACACGATTCTGTATCACGCATCTCTCGTTGTGCTTCCCGAACATAACATGGCGGCTGCGGTCCTCTCTTCCGGCGGGTCCAGCACGACAAATCAACTGCTTGCGAATGATATGCTGCTTCATGCGCTGAAAGAGAAAGGAATCGTTACCGAAATCAAGCCCGAGAAAACCTATGGCAAACCGACAGCAGCGCAGATGCCGCAGGAATTGCTGAAGAACGCGGGGCTATACGGAATGACCACCCAGTTGATCAAAGCGGATATCGCACAAACTGGTGAAATGACGCTTTCTTATCTGCAAATGCCTGACTACCCAGCCGAGAAATATGTCTATACGGCAGATGGTTCTTTCGTAAGTGCGGACGGAAATGCTAAGGTCAGCTTCGTGACTGAGGAGAATGGACGTACTTACTTGTGGACCAAACAATATATCACAATCCCGGGGCTCGGCCAGACGGCCTTGTCGCATTATTCGGCGGAGAAGCTCGCATCCAATGACATCCCGGAAGAAACGGCTGCGGCCTGGACACTGCGCGACGGCAAGAAATATTACTCGATCAACGAGAAATATACATCTGTGGCGTACATGATCATACCCGCCCTTCAAGTGAATTTGTCCAAGGAAGCACCCGGTTATATGTCCGACAAAAAGATTACAGGCCCGAACGAAGCTTCCAGCGATTTGCAAATTTCAGGGATGAACGGCAGAGACATGTCTGGCTATAACTTCTTCACGCAGGATGGGACCGAGTATCTCGAAGTCGCCGGCAGCCTGTTTGTGCACGAAGATGCAATGAAGTCCGTTTACCCTGGTAAAAAGTCGTCGGTTACCATTTCGGCGAGCGGCCATGCTAAGTGGTACATGTTGTCCGAAAAGACCGCGGGCAAGACCGTGAAGGTGAAGATGCCGGCAACCGGCTCATTCGCAATCTACGACGAGAAAGGCACATGTATATACTTCAGCGTCGTTAGCAGCGATCAAAAGATTGTTCTCCCCGAGAAAGGCTCCCTTGTTTTTGCGGGTGAAGCTGGGGCGAAGTTTGAACTGTCGTTAAAATAAATCGGCGAAGTAGGAGTGTTCAAACGAGGCGATCGACTTAGTTTGACTTGGCAGCTGCGTTTACAGTCTATTGATATTTTCGACCCTTCTGAGGGAGCACTCCTGCAGTTGTTCGATATAGTAAAAAGTGCAAGAAGTAATGGACCAAATTGAGTATAGCCGCCAATAAAATGGCGGCTTGTTTCATTTCACAAGTGTATATGTCGGACGACAAGAACATGAATACATATTTTTTGAGGCTGACGATTTTATAATTCGAAAAGCCGCTTGGGATCAACCTTTTAACAGTCGAAAAATCTCGGGATTTTTGCGACGATCCTTCCGCATCGCGCCAATAGCGGTTGCGCCTTTTCGAAGCCCGATCGCCTGGGGCTGCGTCGACCACGGTGGCCTAGTTAGTTGTGTGCGACGGCGCGGATTTCAATCAGTTGGTGAGGGAACGCCAGACCCGATACGCCGATGAGGGTGCCGGCCAGCCGATTTATGAGAAGGAGTAGTTTTTCAAAAAAGGTAAGAGGGATAGTCGCTTACAATAAGGTTTGGTCCTCCTGCTAAAAATATCGAGGATAAATAGATACTAGACCTATGCTATTAAACTACACGGGTAACAATAGTTGAATAATACAAATGGATGAGCAGGACATTCAGTTTCCTGCTCGTTTTATGAATCTATCGAGCAGATTAGTTCAGTAAGCAATACAGGAATAAAATGTATTCGTGAAGAATTAAATACTGAATATCTGGCGAAATCAGAGGGAGTAAGATGAAAAATAATATATCGATTGCACTAAGACTGACTATAGAATTATCTATCCCAGATGTGAAATTTGCTTTTGTAGGCGGATCCGTAGGTCGTGGGGACGATGATGAATGGAGTGATATCGATTTAACGATCTGTGTCGAAGATGCGAGATATCATTGTAATAGAAACATTATTTTTGAGGGAGAAACGGTACAACTATTTATCACACACCCTTATGAGTGGGAAGCTGTAGAAAAGAATCCGTTAGAGTATCGATTTTTACTGGAGTCATTACTAGTATATGATCCTAACTCTATTTTTTCTTCGTTAATAGAAAAGTCACGAGCGTATCTTCAATCATCATTAGGGAAACAGAGAATATTTGTTGATTGGATTAACTTAGTGACTCAACGTCAGGATTGGGCTAGAGAAAAAATTCTAGCAGGCAAATTGCTCTCAGCAACTGTCGCTGCTGGAGCTGCTTTTGCTGATGCTGCTTTTATGTTTCTTTATTTCAATCAAAGTTCATTATCTACTGGCGAACTAATACCTTTTCTTGATAAAAATTGTTCGGGTTTTGCTGAATATATTACAATATGTCATTGGCTTGATAACACGGAAAACAATGTTACTTTCATTATAAGAACCGTTGAACAATATAGAGAGCACTTCAGAAAAAAAACTCCTGAACACTGGAACAACTTTGATTTATCACCGATACAAGACATTCTAATGGGTAATAAAGCTAAACGATTAATCCGAACCAAACAGTTTACTAACCTCAAATGGCAATTTGCAGGTGAGGCATTTGGATTGTTCCTATCAACATCTCAAGGACATACCCTAGAGGATCATATAACTTCTCTGCCATATCAACTGCAAGTTGATTTAAGGGTACTCGGTTTTGTGGCATTAAGCGTTAAAGAAGTTCAGCGATTGATCGAGTTAAGTGAAGAACTTAAAAGCCTTGTACACCAGCATTATTAATCAGTTTTTGGAGATCAAGAAAAGAACAAACGGGCAGTTTAGCTCAATAAACACGAAGAAAAGGCAGCCATTATAAATGGCTGCCTTTTCAGGCTGTCGAGACTTTCTCGACAGTCTAAGTCCATCGAGACTAGTTGGACTGTTTTGCGGATAAAATCGAACGCGGCCATGCGTCACCCGATATAAACAACCGTCCCCCCGCGCCGAAACGCACCCGGCAGTTCTCTCTCCAGCAGCTCAAGCCTGCGCAGCATATGCTCCTGGGCGTCGCCGCTCATCTTAGAAGCTACCCAGTCCTTGAGCAGGGTGATTTCTTCCAGAATCGAGGTCACATCCTCTCTCTCCACATCCGTGCCCCCTTGAAACAATGCGGTCCACTGGAGACTCAGCTCCTCGGCCGCCGGCTCCCAGTACTTTTTATAGAAGGCTTCCGTCGCAACCGGCAGCATGAACGAGCGTTCGAATTCATCTTCTGGATCGATGATAATAGCGCTAATCGACATCTTTACTTCACTCCAAATCTTATCGTAAATGTGTGATCCGGGAATTCCTGGCGCAAACGGTTCAGGCTGTTCTCTGCCGCGGCCCGCAGCTCCGGCGAGTCTCCATCAAGCTGGAACTGGAAGTTGCGGATTCCCTTGATTTCCTCCAAGGTCGGAAGTTCGGATGTTCCATCCGGCGTTGTCCTTGTACCGACTGCCTTCTCCATCAGGTTGTTGATCCGTGTCCGCGTTTTCTGGTAGAGCTGTTTATCCGTAAACTGCTTCGGCGTCTGCTGCGGCTTGCCGGTTTTGGGATGAATGCGATTAAGGCCTTCGGCCGACTTGGCTTCATAGAAAATACCGTTCTCAACGTCAATGCCGTCGAACTCTCCTAGCGCACCGTTGCGGCTGTCGTACAGTTCTACGCCTTTGTACTTCGCCTTACTCCAGTGCACGTAATCATCCGAGTCTTTCGGCGGGGCTTGCTCCTGCTCATCGGAATCGGGTTTCTCTCCAAGCCGATCTCCGTCCGGCTTGCGGGGGACGTCCGGTTCAGGCTTGGTCCGGCGCCCGAGCAGCTTCTCCAGCCAGTTCTTGAGCCGCTCACCGCCTTTCTTGGCCAGATGGCCAAACGGCACACGGCTGAGCGCGAGTGCGAGTAAAGCCGCGGCGGCATTCTCAGGCGTGAGCAGCCGCTTCGGATCCCGGATATTTTTCGCGAGCTCATGGCCGCTGCCGGGGATGCTCGACGCGGTCAGCGCGATGCCGAGCGCCGGCCAGAAGCCAACGAACAGCAGGGAGAGGGCGAACGCTCCAAGCACGATAGCCCCCTTTTCCCAGTAGCTGAGGCGGTCCCACCAATTTTGCAGCGAGTCGAACATGCAGGAGAAGCAAGCGGCGTCATCAGGCTGCACGGGTGCCTGCCAATAGGCCGCGAAGCCCGCAAGCAGGCCCGCGCCGATCAGCAGTGCGGTGAGACCTGCCGCCATCCGGTAATGTAGCTGCATCCGGCCGCGCAGATCTTCTTGGACGGAAACCGCCTCGGAATTGCCGTATAGCAAAGAAAATCCCATTTCCCGGCGCTCTCTCGTCCAGGCCATGACACTGGCGAATCTCTCCCTCCTCTGGAAGAAGGCCGCCGACATATGCCGCAGCTCGGTGAGCGGGTCTATGAACCGCTCGCCTGTCATCATCGGGAGCTGATTCCTTACCCGATTGAGCGCGATGTAATCCAGAATTAACCCCAGGACTAGCATCAGCAGAAAAACATCCTTCGTTTGATAGCCGCTGCCGGTCCATTCGTGGATCTTCATGACCCAGTCCGGCAAAGAGTACTGTCCGTTATAAGCGGCATGGTCAAGGATCGACCAGGCGAGCAGCAGCGCAGGCAGTGAATAGATCGCGTTCGTCAGCCGCTTGCGGAACTGCACGGCCATCCCGACTCCGAGAGCGACCATCGCTGTGTGGACGGGATGGCTGACCGTCATGAGGCTTGGGAAAAAGCTTTCTTCGAACCGACCGGGAAATAGCGTCCAGAAATCCCAGTGGATCGTCTCTCCTCCCAGCATCGTCGTACTGTAACCGTACGTCCGACCAATAATCCCGGAGTTGAGCCACCTGCGGCTCAGCTCTTCCATGAGCTGGAAGCCGACGCCCGCTGCCGCTCCTGCCAGCGTATAGTCGCCCAGGCTCATCGATGATGCCCGGCGCGAGAAGAAAAGATACAGGCAGAGAGGGATCAGCTTCCATACCTCCTCCACGATGGGGGTGACCACCGCGACCGACCAGGTGTCCGACGTCTTGCCGTCGAACAAGCCGTGTGCAAACATAATCGTCCATGCCGTAATCGGGATCACGAGAACGATACCGAGCAGCATGAACATGGCGGTTTTCTTCCAAGTAAACGTTTTACTCCGGCATAACAGCCAGAAATGCAGCATCACGTAGAATGACCATAGATACTGTACCAGCATCGTTCGCGAATCACGAAAAAAGAACAAGCCCGCGATGAACAGAAGCAGTGAGAGCCAGCACCATATCGCATAGACGGTTTTGAGCCACGGATAACGCTTCGGTATTTCTCGTACGAATTGGTAAATAGCTTCCGCGTAGTCTCTGACAACGCTTCGGATCCGCCTTATCGTATCCGTATCAATCCCTCCTTACCCAACTTTCCCCGTGAAAGCAGGCAAATCCTCTTTCCAAATCATACTCGATAATCCGGTCATTGAATCATGAATAAGAAGAGATTGTTAAAAATTGGACTTTATTCCCAATTCGATTGAACTACTTGACGTGTTTGGCGTGTCATTATTGTCGAATCAAGAGGGATGATGCAGAGGGAAGAAGCCTTGGAGCAATTTGCCGGAACGGTGCTGGCGATCTCGCATGACCGTTATTTTATTAATCGGCTAGCTAAGCGAGTGTGGGAGCTGAAACAGGGGACGATTGCCGAATATTTGGGCAATTATGATGACTTTAAGACGAGGCGGCAGCAGGAGAGAACAAACGGATCGTCTGCTGGAAACATGGATGAATATATCCGAGGGATAGAGGGATGTTTCTAGTATTTCTATCAATTTTTCAACGACTGGGTCATTTCCTGATTCAGATATGGTAAACTAAATGTTGGAAATGACAAGTCCGAGGGAGTGGAACGATGGAACAATTGATCGGGAAGAGAATACAGCATGATATCTTGAACGCATATGGCGTTACGATTGTACCGGCCAATTCTTTTATTTCTCGCGAGTCACTACAAATTATGATAAACCATCGGATAGATTTAAATGCTATTGTTCTGGCATCTGAGCAGAAGCTCTCTACTCCAAAAAAGAGCATTCAAATCGGAGAGCTCGTGCAGCAGACGGTTAGTGTATCGAAGGAGCTGTTCGAGTCGATCTTATTGTCCCGCAAGGTGCCTTTGATGGAGATTCGCAATCAGGTTCTGCCTGCTATTGTACAGCTCTCCAAAAACCAAAATATTTTTGAATTGTTTGAAGCGTTGAAGGCGAAGGATGATTATATTTACGAGCATAATGTGGGAGTTGGGGTCATATCGACGCTCATTGGCAGATGGATGAATCTAGAGGAGTCGGAGCTTATGATTTTGTCCTTGGCGGCGACGCTGCATGATGTAGGCAAAGTGAAGCTTCCGCTCGAGGTATTGAATAAACCGGGCAAGCTGAACGAGGTAGAATTTCAACTAGTCAAGAAGCATACCATTTTGGGCTACGAGCTTCTCAAGGGAACGACTGGCATAAGCCTGCGGATCGCACGCGTTGCGCTGCAGCATCATGAGCGTGAGGATGGGATGGGCTATCCACTTGGAATCAAGAAAGAAAATATAGATTTATTCAGCTCGATTGTAGCGGTTGCCGATATTTTTCATGCGATGTCCTCGAAGCGGCCTTATCATGAGCCGTTGTCGTTCCATGAAATCGTCAGCCAGATGAGCGACGGCAAATTTGGCGCATTAAACCCGCAAATCATTTCGGTGTTTATTGAAAATATGATGAAGCGGTTAGTAGGGAAGCAAGTGCTGCTGACGGATGGACGCGAGGGTGAGGTCGTTTACATCAACCCGCATAATATCGAGACGCCTTTAATTAAGCTGGCGGATTATTTCCTCGATTTAAGCCAAGAGCGTAACGTTCACATCAAGTCCATTATTGCTTAAAATAAACGAGCCTTCTTGCTGCTAATCAACATTTGTTGATTAGCAGCTTTTTTTCGTACCCTTTTAACCTTCGAAATCCTCAGATGCGCTTGTATGCAAGCCGTCTTCCTCGTTGTCTCTGATGGTCTTCTGCAAGACAAGGCATGCGACAATTAGGAAAGCGCCGGCAATTGCGTAGTAGCCTTTGACGTACAGCGGCTCCTCAAGCACGTAAATCCCGATATATTGAGCAAGAATAGCGAGGATGAAGCCTGCCCAAGCCATGAAAGTGAAGGCTGATGTATTGCGGTTTCTGTACCCCGGGTTATATTCCTTAAGAAATTTATCCTCATCGTTGTCTCGCGCTACCTTTTGGAGGACAAAGGAAGTGATGATTAAGAGAATGCCGGTTACGGCGTAATAGCCTTGAACGGACATCGGCTGCTTGAGCGTATAAATGCCGACGAATTCGAAGCCGCAAGCGATGAGAAAGGCTGCCCATGCCATAAACGTATAGGTTGGGGTGTTGCGGCGGCGATAAAAGTTTGCGGACTTGCGAACATGCATCGTTTCTATTTTTTTCATTTGAGATTGCCTCCCGAATCGAGTTGTTGTTGATGTCTTTAGTTTACTGCATTTTCCTGTAACCAAAAGTACCAACTTCTTATAGTACCAGGTGCTAGTGGAGAGCTGCATGATGGGACTAAAGTCAGAGTACTGATTTTGCAGGTGAACACTATTCATGAATGCAAAACGGCGTCAACCTGTCACGCGCACGCGATCAGGACGACACCGTTTTTTGGCTGTGGCTTAGCGCTTTCGGAGTACAAAAAACTCGCATTCCTTACGATTATGATAGGCAATATCACTAACTCCTGACTGGGTCACGATGGTGCTATCGTCAAACCGTATGACCAGCGAGCTGGAATCGATGAGCTGATTGTCCTGAAAAACGCGAATGCGCTGCTGCAGCTCGATTACCTCTTCAAAATCCTGATCGGTGCTCAGACGTCGATTTATGGCCATAGGTATACTCCTCGATAGATAAAATGATTTCTTCTAGTCTATCCCATGTGTAATTGAGTTGCAAAGCCTCTTTGTTCGTAAGGCCATGCCTATATTACATTGTAGTCACGAGATCCCCTTTCGTTGTGGATGAGCTGCATGCCCCCGATCACCTGATGAGGTATGGTCGTCTTCTTTTTTGGCCGAGTTTGGCATAAGTATGGGTAAGAGAAGCGGGCATGATGATGCGGGAGGGGATCGGATTGGCGAAATGGGGGAGGAAAGGCTGGCGGTTCAGGCCATTTGGCGGAAGCCGAATGCAGCTCTGGTCAGGCCGCCCATCCTCAAAGGTAAGAACGGTTAGCTGGGGAAGCCGCAGCAGCTCTGCCTCAACGCGTTCCACGCCGAAAAAATGGGGTTCAGGAGCAAGCGCAGCCTCTTCAAAATGGGGAATGCGATCAAGCTCCAGCGGCGGAAAATGGGGAACTCGGCGCCCAGCGCTAAGATTTGGCAGCGGAGTGCGAAGCAAGAGCAGCAGCTCAGGCGGCAATTGGGGTACAAATCCCCCTAGGCCGCGTATAAGACGTCGTACAATCGTTATTATTACACTTCTTGTCATGATGGTTTTTTCGATACAGTCCTTCGTATATATGGAACGGAATTTGCGTCCGCCGCTCATGAATATCGCCAAAATACGAGTTAAGCAGGTCGCAACGCAGGCGATTAACAAAGCTATAACGGAGCAGGTTGCGAACCGGTCGGAAACCGATAAGCTGATTGATTGGAAAATGAACAGCAACGGCAAAATTTCTGGCTTCATGCTGAATTATGCCGAGCATATGAGCATTACCTCGCAGACGATCAATACCGTTCAACAGACCTTAAACGATATGAAGGATATCCCTGAGCATATTCCGATCGGGCATGCGCTGAACAGTGCGATTATATCCTCATATGGACCAAGAGTGCCGGTCAAATTCGAGCCGGTTGGCGCCGTGAAGGTTGATCTTAGCACGCGTCAGAAGGACGCCGGCATCAATATGATTTTAGTGGAGGTATATATAAGGATCATTGCGGAGGTTACGATTATTATTCCCTTTGATACCGAGCCGGAGCTCGTAGAAACCGATATCCCGATTTCGTATCTGCTCGTAGTCGGAGATGTGCCGATGTATTATTACGACAATACCGGCAAGCCTGTCGGCGAATCGGCTGCGCAAGCGCCAAACATTTCCGTACCGCTAGGCCAAGGCTCTGGAAGCGGCGGCGTCACGACGAGTCCTCAAAGCAGCGGCAATGACGAATCCTCTATTGAAGGAGGGGCAAATACGGGGGCATCTACAGAAGCGTCGACAGAGGAATCAAGCGCCTCAAATGCGCATAATAATGCGTCAGGCAATGCTGGTGATGCCTCCTCCGAATAGCTTCTGCAAATAAAAACGACTTTATTGTCCTCTGAACAAGAAGACGATAAAGTCGTTTTATTGTAAAATCGTTTATTTCTTCATTTGCCAGCGCGAATTCGTTTGCGCTCTGCCTGCTCCCACCGGCGCAGCATGGGATACGGGTCAAACGACCACTCGATGAGTCCTCGGTCGCTATATACGCCATAGTGCAGGTGCGGCGGGAATTTACCCGACGTTCCCGGCTTGCCATAACCGGAGCTGCCAACCCAGCCTACGACCTGACCGGGCTTGACGACATCGCCGATATTGACCGTTTTGTCATAGCCGGATAGATGTGCGTAATAGTGGTAAAAGTTGTTCAGATCGCGAATGCCGATGCGCCAGCCTCCATAAGGATTCCAACCCTTTACTTCAACAATGCCGTAGCAGGTGCTTCGTACAGGCAGCCCGTGGCTAGCGAAAATATCGGTACCCTCATGCGTTCGCCTGCCGCCCCAGCTTCGGCCGGTTCCCCATGTGCTGTTATAGGCATAATTGCTGCCCACCGGAACGGGAAAAGCGTGCTCGAACAGGTCGAGCCGACCGAACGCAGCATAAATGCGGGCAAATTGCTGAATGCGCTGAACGGATCGATTATTTTGGTAATATTCCCAAAGTCCGATTGCAAAGTCATCCTCTGTGGCTCCATAAGCAGCAACACGGCTTACGAGTGAATAAAGCAGATCTACGTCGCTCGTTCGCTCCGCTTGTCCGTTGCCGTCGCCATCTCGCCCAAGACCGTTAAAGAAGCGAATGGAGGCAGGCGAGCTGTCCTCTATATTCGGATTAAGCGGACCGACCCACTGTTCTTGGTCAATAAATACGCCTACGGTGCTGCCAAGCATCGGCCGAGCCTTGGGACGAACCTTCGACATGGACCGCTCGTATTGATCAATTGCCGCAATCCAGTTCCATGGAATTTCAGTAAACAAACTTAATTTCTCATACAAGCCTCTCCTAGCCGGAAGAGGATCGGGTTCGGCTGCTGCCGGCTGCTCATTTTCCGCCTTGGTCCGCGGTTTAAGGGTTGATAATGCATTTGCCTGACCGCCAGGGAAGACAATGAGCAGGGAAGCAGCGGTAATGGCTGCGGCAATAGAAATAGTCAGTTTCAAACGTCTCACCCTTCCAAAAGCATGACGGATATAACGTTATGTTTTGCAAATCATTGGTTTTTATTCGTTCTGTGTGATTTAGACGTTTAATGGTCAGTTTGAGTGATCATCGAAACGAATACCTGAGAAAGTGCTTTTTTTTATTTGAAACATGTTATAATAACCCCATGAGTTTACGATTTATAAATGAACGTGAAAGCAGGTAAACCCCATGAAACAACGAGAAACACTTCCAAAGCCAGATTGGCTGCGTATAAAATTAGCGACAGACGGCAACTTTGCCGAAATTAAAAATATGATGCGCTCCAAGACGTTACATACCGTTTGCGAGGAAGCGCGTTGTCCAAACATCTATGAGTGCTGGGCTAATCGCACGGCTACCTTTATGATTTTGGGAGACATTTGTACGCGTGCTTGCCGGTTCTGCGCGGTTAAGACGGGAATGCCGACAGAGCTTGATTTGGACGAACCGGAACGCGTTGCGGAGGCTGCCGAGCAAATGGGCTTGCAGCACTGCGTTGTTACCTCGGTAGCACGTGATGATCTTAAGGATGGCGGAGCTTCTATATTTGCCGCAACGGTGCACGCTATTCGCAAACGGATGCCGTTTTGCCGTGTTGAGGTGCTGATCCCCGATTTCCTAGGCAATAAAGATGCGCTGCAAATAGTAATGGATGCTAATCCGGACATACTGAATCATAACGTAGAAACGGTGGAGAGACTTTCCGATCGCGTTCGCGCTAGAGCGAAGTACAGCCGTACGATGGAGCTTCTAAAGCGGGCCAAGGAAATGAAACCAAAAATTCCAACCAAATCGAGCATCATGCTTGGCGTGGGCGAGGAATGGGATGAAATTTTGCAAACGATGGACGATCTTCGCGCCAACGATGTGAATATTTTGACATTAGGTCAATATTTGCAGCCGACGCCAAATCATTTGCCGATCGTACGTTATGTCCACCCAGATGAATTCGCAAAATTAAAAGAAGAAGGGCTGAAGCGTGGATTCAGACATGTAGAATCCGCACCGCTAGTACGCAGCTCTTACCATGCGCATGAGCAGACCGATTCGGCACATGCAGCGATTGCTGCAGAAACCGTAGAAACGGTATTGAACCGGGAGCTTTCCTCCGGTGCTTGCTCGAGCAGCATGTAACTGACGCTCAAGATGAGGTGGAGAACATGGCATTAATTCATATCGGCGGAAAATCTTACGAAATTGTTCAAGAGAATCGAAACGGCTGGAATCCTGAAGCTTTTCGTGATCGATACAGCGAAGTGCTAGAGCGTTACGATTTTATCGTTGGAGACTGGGGCTATAGCCAGCTTAGGCTTAAGGGTTTTTTCCGCGATAATCATCAGAAGGCAACGAAGGAGAGCAATCTCTCCGGGATGCCGGATTACATCAACGAATATTGCAATTTTGGCTGCGCTTATTTTATTCTCGAAAAAACGCAAAGCACGAAGCGTGAGCCAGACGATTATGATTTGGACGCTGATGATCAACGGCCTCGTATCGAAGCTGCGGATCTTCTTGCGGCAGCAGCTGGCTTACTTGAGGTTTCCGAGGGCGTGGATGCAGATGATGATGATGAGGTTGCAAGCGCGAAGGAAGCTATTACAGCGCCATCGCATGAGAGACCTAATCGGAACCACTCCCATAACCGAGAAAATCGCCATAGAAGCTCCAACCGCAGCAATAACGAAAGCAAGGGCGGCAGCGACAGCTTGAATGCTGGCGAAGGCCGAAACGGCGGTGAGCAGCAGGGCGGCGGGAAGCGTGAACAACAGCAGCGCAAGGGCGGCTTTAAAGGCAACGACAACCGCGGGAAGAAACCGTTCCGGCTTGCAGCCGGCGAGACCGCAGCCGCATCCGCCGAAGGGAACAGACCAAACAAAAAAGACACGGAGCGCCTGTAATTGGCGCTGTCGTGTCTTTTTTTATGGCAACAAAGGTTAAGTGGTCAAGTTTGTTACCGCACATCGTAGCCGAGGAATGCCTCGCGGACCCGATTCCAGAAAGGGAAGGGACGATAACGAGCGAAGCTGACCTTCCGGCTGGATACGCTGCAGCGGATCGAGCGAATATCGCTGTGCATAATGCTGATATGATCGATGGCAAGCTGGAGACGCTGCACTTTTTTGGAGATGATATCGCAATGATGATGCTGCGGCAGCAGCACCGAAGAGCCAAGCGTGCGGTAAACACGATTGTTAATCGATGCGATTTCCGCGATTTGCAGCGATTCAATGGACGGATGGACGATGGCGCCGCCCAAGCTTTTGTTATATGCGGTGCTTCCCGATGGGGTAGAGATAACGATTCCGTCACCGCGGAACATTTCGAACATCTCGTCATTAATGTTGATTTGCGCAACGAGCGTTCCGTCGACGCCTTTGAGCGTAAATTCATTTAAAGACAAGTAATGACGGGATTCTGTCGGCGTCTCAAGCTCAATCTCAGCGAGCGGGTATCTCACTATTCTTGGCGTTTCCTCGGCCATCATAGCGACTAGCTCCTCGAGCTCGTCTGCCTGCCAATCGGCATAGAAGCCTAGATGGCCGGTATGAACGCCAACAAAAGCAACATTTGTAATTTGATCGACATATTTATGAAAGGCCTGCAGCAGCGTTCCGTCTCCCCCGATGGATATGACGATTTCTGGTGCTTCATCATTTCGAGTGAAGCCGCGTTCTGCAGCTAAGGTATGAAATTTCTCCGCTAACGATTTGGATAAAGCATCGCCTCGATCAATAACCGCATACTTCAAAGGTAAATCTCCTTCCGATCTCCATAGTACTTAAGATGATAAAGGAAAATGCCTATAAATTCAATGAGTCGCGGCGTTTTCGTAAAGGATTGTGGCAAATTAGGGGCCCATCCAGCCCCACAGCAAGTATACAAGCGCCATCGCAATAAAACCATGAAGCAGCCTGGCAAGCAGCAAAGGGCGATAACGCAAATCCGTTCTGCTCAGCAAGCTGGCGATTTGAGCATGGACCGATATGCCGCCCCATGACAGTACCCATGCAGCAATCGCGGCTTGGTGCATGAGACCTGTGCCTGCTGTTCCGGCAGCGCGGGCCCCCAGCGTCACCTCGAACAAGCCATAAATGCCTGCATCCGCCAGCGGCTTCGGCAGACCGATTGCATGAAATAAATAACGGAGCGCTTCAGCCATTGCTTCCACGATTCCGACATTCGTCAGCATCTCCATTACGACGGAGAAAAAGACGACTAGGCCGCCAACAACAATCATAAGCCGAAGCGCCGATTGGACGGAGTCCTGAAGCAGCCGGCCGAGTCCGCGTCCGTCAAGCAAGCGAGCCTCATGCATCGCTTTTAGTGCCTCCGCTATTCGCGAAGGCTGGCGTTTTCTGACTCCTCCAACGATTTCGATGTTTTTCTCTGCTGAGGACGGCGGGGCATGACGGTCATGGTAGCGCATAAGGAGACCGATAATCAATCCTCCGCCATAGTGAGCTGCGGCAAGAACAGGCGCTAACGCTACATTTTGGAAGAAGCCGATCGATACCGCCCCGATTAGGAATATAGGATCAGATGTTGTAGTAAAAGCGACCAGCCGCTCGCCTTCCGCCCGATTGACGAGCCTTTGCTCCCATAGCTGTGCAGTTAGTCTTGCCCCTACCGGGTAGCCGGAAATATAGCCCATTGTTACTACAAAGCCGCCTATACCGGGTAGCCGAAATAAAGGTCTCATTAGCGGATCAAGCAGTTTACCGAAGAAGTGCACGATGCCGATTCCGAGCAGCAGTTCTGAGATAACGAAGAAAGGAAACAATGCCGGGAAGAGCACCTGCCACCAAATGGAGAGTCCGCGCAAGGAGGAATGCAGCGTTTCCGTAGGAAAGACGGTCATTAAAAGCACGATAAGAAGTGCGCCAAAGGCGGTAATGGATAACGGATGGACGAATGAGCGCAGCAATAAGGCCGCCTCCTTCTATAATTGAAATGGCATATATGAAGAAACTGTATAATGTTGTACAAACCCCTCCTACACGTATATGCCTTAATGGGGACATCCATCACTGGACCAAAATTAAAAATAATTAGGAAACCTAAAGAAAACGCTTCCAAAAAGCTGGATTCCTTATTTTTTTATGGTACAATAGAATTACCTTTGAATGGTTGGAGTGATGGGTATGAGTATAATCGCTGGCATCTTGGTGTGTGCTTTCGTCTATGTCATTCGAGAATCTCTTACAGCACCTGGGGAAGAAGACTATGAGGGTTAATAGGTAGCAAGTTCTATAAGACGAGGTCCGCATGGATGCGATGCGGGCTTTTTTTTGTTCCCTACAAATTATTTTTTTATGATATAATACTAATTACCTACAAATTGGAGATGGTTTTGACGATGAATAGGAATATAAGCCTTTATGAAGCGTTAGGCGGGGCAGGGACTTTAAGACTAATTGTTGAATCCTTCTATCCAAAGGTACAAGCACATCCATTACTTGGGCCATTGTTCCCACAAGACATTGATCCCGTTATAGAGAAGCAATATTTATTTTTGACCCAGTTCTTGGGTGGTCCATCGCTGTACTCCGACGAGTATGGGCATCCGATGATGCGAGCTAGACACTTGCCCTTCCCGATTACGCCTGAGCGCGCAAACGCATGGCTTGACTGCATGCGCAGAGCACTGCAAGAGGTGGGAATCGATGAAGAGCTTCAAATAATCGTTATTGAGAGACTATCCGCACCAGCACATCACTTTGTGAACACATCTGAAGAGGAGACGTGATCGTTTATGGAACCACTATACCAATCAAAAATCGTATGCATTTGCTGTGAATTTACGTTTATGACATCGCGAGTCAGACCGAGCTTCAAAAGAGCGATTAAGACGGATACTGATTTTTGCGGATATTATAAACCTGAGGTGAATCCTGATTTTTACGTCGTTAGGGTTTGTCCGAATTGCGGCTTTGCTTCGACTGAGAATGGTGTGAGTCAGTTAAACGATCAACAAATAAAGCAGTATCAAGAAAAAATAGGCAGACGCTGGCAACAGCAGGAGTATGGCGGGGAGCGCGGTCCAAATAAGGCGATGGCCAGCTACAAGCTAGCGCTTCTATCCGCGCAAGCAATAGGCGAGAAGGACCGTGTCATTGCAGGGATCTTGCATCATATTGCTTGGCTTTACCGCTATGAAGCGAATCAAAACGATGAAAAAAGGTTTCTTCGGTTTGCCCTGCAGGCTTACATACGGGTTTATGAGGCAGAGGGCGTTGAGCTTAACAATGCAAAGCTGATGTATTTGATCGGGGAATTGAATCGGCGAATTGGGGAATTGAACGATGCTGTGCGTTGGTTCTCTCGTGTAGTGAATGACAAGAAAATCGTCGATGCCGCAATGATTCGCGCTAGCCGCGAGCAATGGCAGTTTATCCGCGAGGAATTGGAAGCCGGACGCAATAATGCACCCGGCGACACATCTCTAAGCGATAGCATGGCTCTTTCTGAGCAAACGATCTCTAGTTCGGCTTAGCGGTTTTTTTGGCGCAGGACGCGGTCCGTCAGCAAGTAATCCCGATCTGCGTCAACAAGGGTCACTTTATTGCGGCAGCATGGGAAGACGAGCAACCGTTTCATGCCGTCTTGAATGTCCTGAAGCTCTGCTGGCTTTACGGGGAGCAGCACATTTTCCGCGTGGCAGAAGGGACAGCTTGAGACATAGAGATCACCCATAAGAATGTCATAAGGCCATGCTTTTTCGAACGGAATCATGATTTCGGATCGCTATCAGGTGCTTCGGGCGTATCGCTCTTAGCGAGCTCCGCCAGCTTCTGCAGCAGAATGTGACGCGGCATATGCATCAAATGCTCGATCGGCACGCCAAGCTGCTCAGAAAGCTTGATCGCTGTATCGGCCGAAATTTGCAACGGTTTAGACATGGTGTAATTCCTCCAATCTGGATATAATTAAGTTATACACCGCCGAGAAGGTTTGCGCAAATAAAAACGCGGCCGCTTCTTGGCTTTTTTTATGGAGGAAAGGGTGAAAGCAAATGATTAAGGGATATCCGCAAAATTGGGATTTAGACATTTTATATGTGGGAGGCTCAAGCTCGGCTGCTTTCTTGCAGGAGCTAAAGGGAATCGAAGAGGATATTGTGAAGCTGGATGCTGCGCTTTTGGCGGATGCGGAAACGGCTGTTTCAGACATCGCGGCGATGACGAAGCTGCTGCAAAGCGTTCTAATCCGGCTCCGTCAGTCGGAGTCATTCGTTTCCTGTTTGCTCGCTCAAAATATTCGAGACTCAGCAGCTAGCGCACGAAACGATAATGTGAAAACGCTATCCGCGAAGTTTCTAGGCGTGCTGACTCGCTTCGATAACAAACTGCGCGGGCTTGATGACGTCGAATGGTCCGCGATGCTTGCGAATGAGCAGCTAGCCGAGGTCGCTTTCAACCTGAACGAACGCCGTGAGCTGGCGAAGAAGAAGATGGCTCCGGAGCTTGAGGCATTAGTCGAGGATTTGGCTGTAGACGGCTATCATGGCTGGGGCGACTACTATAATGTCATTGTGTCGCGAGCGAAATTTACCGATATCGGCAAGGACGGCGAGAAGCGTATTTTATCCGCTGGTCAAATGCATAACCGTCTATCCGACGGAGACCGCAACGTTCGCCAAGCGGCATTCGCAGAATGGGAGCGCGAGTGGTCGGAGCAGGCTGACTTATGCGCCGAGACGCTAAATCGGATTTCCGGCTTTCGCTTGAAGCTGTATGAGAAGCGCGGCTGGGAATCCGTGCTGCAGGATCCTTTGCAAATAAATCGGATGAGCGAGGCAACGCTGCAAGCGATGTGGGCTGCGATTCAAGAGGGCAAGCAGGTGCTTGTTGCCTATCTACAGCGCAAAGCAAAGCTGCTCGGCGTCGACAAGCTTGACTGGCATGATGTAGAGGCGCCGATCGGCTCCGCTGCGAAGACGATTACATACGACGAGGCGGCTGCTTTTATCGTAGAGCAATTCCGTACGTTTAGCCCAGAGCTGGCTGATTTCTCGGAGCTTGCGTTCCGCGAGGGCTGGATCGAGGCGGAGGATCGCCCCGGCAAGCGCCCTGGCGGCTTCTGCACGTCGTTTCCGAAGAGCGGCCAAACCCGTATTTTCATGACTTTTTCGGGCACTGCCTCCAACGTCTCTACGCTGGCGCATGAGCTTGGTCATGCTTATCACCAGCATGTAATGAATGACTTGCCTGCCTTGTCGCAGGAGTATGCGATGAATGTCGCGGAGACTGCATCTACGTTTGCAGAGCTAATCGTATCCGACCGTGCGTTTCATGCGGCGGTTGAACCCGATGAGAAGCTTGGGCTGCTTGAGGACAAAATTCAGCGGTCAGTCGCTTTTTTTATGAATATTCATGCTCGTTTCTTATTCGAAACAAGGTTCTATGCGCGCCGCAAGGAAGGCCTGGTGAGTGTAGAGGAGCTTAACACGTTGATGGAAGAAGCTCAGCGAGAAGCTTATTGCGATTTGCTCGGCGAGGTTCATCCTCATTTTTGGGCATCCAAGCTGCATTTCTACTTCACGGACGTCCCTTTCTATAACTTCCCTTATACATTCGGTTATTTGTTCAGTGCGGGCATCTATGCAAAAGCATTGAAGGAAGGCCCCGAGTTCAAAAATCAATATGTTGCCTTGCTGCGAGACACCGGGCGAATGAGCGTCGAGCGGCTTGCTCAGGAGCATCTTGGCGTAAATGTGGCGGAAATCGATTTTTGGCGCGATGCCGTTGCTTTGACTTCGGATGATGTGGAGCAGTTCATCGCAATGACTAACGAATAAGCAGGATAAGAAGAGCTGTCTGAACCGTAGATCAAACTTCGGTTAGGCAGCTTTTATTTTGAAAAATCGATTTTGTACAAAGTTATATTCGCGGAGTAAGGCTACTATTTATTGTGCGTAATACGTTAATATGATATATTATTTTTCGAATAGTGGTACTATATCATCTAAATATGACTCATATACAGATCGGAGGAGAGTACGATTCAGTTATCATCACGGCAATTGGAGCTTCTTGAGCTCGTGAAGAGGCATGCACCGATTACCGGTGAACAGCTAGCGGAATATCTAGGTGTCAGCAGACCGACGCTGCGCTCGGATTTATCGCTCCTCGTCATGCTTGGTTTGCTTGATGCGAAGCCAAAGGTCGGTTATTTTCTCGGCAATACCTATCGTTCAAGCAGCGAGCCTTTACAGAAATTCAACAGTATGAAAGTAAGAGAGGTACAAGGGGTTCCTGTCAATGTGCCTGATTCTTTGTCTGTGCATGATGCTGTCATTACGTTGTTCACCGAGAATGCAGATACCCTGCTAGTCGTGAATGAACAGAAGCGGTTTGTTGGAATCGTAACGCCTAAGGATTTGCTCAAAATAACGCTTGGCAACGCTGGAGCTGCATCCATTCCCGTCAGCATGGTAATGACCCGCTATCCGAATATTGTAACGCTAATGCCCGATGAATCCGTTATGGAGGCGATACGCAAAATGTCGCTCCATCAGGTGGATTGTCTGCCAGTCATTGTTCCTCGCGAGGAGCAAGCGGCAGATCCGGAAGTAACCGGCTGGGTATCGAAGTCGAACATTATACGTCTGATGGCGGATATCGGGATGGATGGGGAATTGGGGGAGCCAGATTTATGAAACAGCAAATCATTTATGTATGCTCCGATGCTGTCGGCGAAACGGCGGAAGCGGTTGCTAAGGCAACCTTGCGTCAATTTGCATCGGAGCATGTAAAAATTAAGCGCTACGGGCATATCAAGTCCGAGGATGAGATATTGCGCATCATTGCCGAAGCGCTCGGCACAGGAGGTTTCATCAGCTACACGCTCGTACAGCCGGAGCTTCGAGAGCTTATGAAGGAAGAGGCACTTAAAGTCGGCGTTCGAGCAGTGGATGTGATGGGGCCGATGATGCAGGCTTATGTGGATACGTTCGGCAGCTTTCCGAAGCGGGAGCCGGGGCTGCTGCATTCCATTGACGATGCCTATCATCGCCGAATGGATGCCATTGAGTTTGCGGTCAAATACGATGATGGCAAGGACGCGAGAGGCATTGTGCAGGCGCAGGTTGTTCTAATTGGCGTATCGCGGACGTCGAAGACGCCGCTCAGCATATTTTTGTCACATAAAGGCATTAAGACAGCCAACCTGCCGCTTATGCCGGAGGTTAATCCACCCGAGGAACTAAAGCCTGCTCCTGGACGGCTGATCATTGGACTTACGATGCAGGCTGAGCATCTGCTTGGAATTCGTTCTGAACGGCTGAAGACGCTGGGGCTTCCTGCATCAGCACAATATGCGACGAGAGAGCGAATTCAAGAAGAGCTTCAATATGCGGAAGAAGTCATGAAATCATTAAATTGTCCCGTTATCGATGTCACAAATCGCGCAATTGAGGAAACAGCCGGAATAATAACTGAATGGCTTAACAAATAAATGGCAATACCGATAGAGACAAGGGGGAATCTTAATGGACAGAACGTTTGTAATGGTGAAACCGGATGGATATGCTCGAGGTTTGGTTGGTCGTGTTGTCAGTCGATTCGAAGAAAAGGGCTTTACACTTGTAGATGCGAAAGTCATGAAATTATCAAGAGAGCATGCCGAGCATCATTATGAGCATTTGCGCTCAAAGGTATTTTTTGACGAGTTGGTCGATTTCATTGTTTCGGGACCTATATTCGCTATGATCTGGGAAGGCAAGGACGCTGTCAAAAACGCGCGAGCGATAATTGGCGCAACGAATCCGTCAGATGCGCTTATGGGGACGATTCGTGGAGATTTTGCAATCGATGTAGCAAGCAATATTATCCACGGGTCGGACTCGCCCGAGAGCGCTGAGCGGGAAATTAAACTATTTTTCGAATAGTCTAAGGGAGATGACCGGTTATGAAATTTTTCTTGGATACAGCAAACGTAGATGAAATTAGACGGATTGCCAAGCTTGGACTCGTTGATGGTGTTACGACTAACCCTTCGCTTATTGCGAAGGAGGGACGCGATTTTAAACAAGTCATCCAAGAAATTTGCAGCATCGTACCCGGTCCTGTCAGCGCTGAGGTTATTGGCACGAGTGCCGATGATATGCTCAAGGAAGCTTTTGAAATTGCAGAATGGGCTCCAAACGTCGTCATAAAGCTGCCCTTGACGGAGGATGGGCTGTACGCGGCGCATGCACTTTCGGAGAAAGGCATTCAAACGAACGTAACGCTTGTGTTCTCCGCAGCGCAGGGGCTGATGGCGGCAAAAGCTGGCGCAGCCTTTATTAGTCCCTTCGTTGGACGATTGGACGATATCGGCGTAGAAGGCTTGAAGCTGGTTCGTGATCTGAATGCCATTATTCGCAACTATGGATATTCAACCGAAATCATTGTCGCAAGCATCCGCCATATTGGGCATCTAGAGCAAGCCGCTATCGCTGGGGCGCATATTGCGACCATTCCAGGCTCGCTTCTGCCATCGCTTTGGAAGCACCCGCTTACCGATATCGGTATTGAAAAGTTTTTAAGCGACTGGGGCAAGCAGAAGTAAATTGTTAGGTTGACGGATGGAATCGGAATATGGTAAATTTTATACAAAGTTAATGATCTAACACGGAAGCACCGTAAAAGGCCGCAGCTATCTGCGCCTTCTATGGTGCTTTTTTTGTGTTTTCTTGACGGAAAAGGGGGGAAGATGTTGAGCAAATATCAGCTGGCAGTTGCAGTAAGGGAACAAGAATACTTGAAGCGCTTGGCTGATTATATCCGCGACAGCAAGCTCGGCGAGCAATGGCAGATTACCGGGTTCACAAGTGCGGATGCATGCAGGCGCTATATGAAGCAGGGCTACAAAATTGACTTGTTGGCCGCACAGCCCGAGCTGATTGCCGAGCTGGAGTCAGAACTGCCGAACATACCTGTTGCCGCGCTCGTATTGAAGCTGAGAGAGAGCAACGGCGAGAATGAGCTGCATCAATATCAGCCGCTGCCGCTGCTATTGCAGCGCTTAGTCGAGATACATGCCCGCACCGCCGTTCTTCCTGTCCATACGGGAGGAACCACTGAAGCTGCTGCAGGTGCGAGAGTTATTTCGGTTTACTCGGCGGCAGGCGGCACAGGGAAGACCGCTTTGGCTCTTCACTTGGCACATGCTGCAAGTACGCACCGCTGCCGAACATTTTATCTGAACCTTGAGAGGTGGAATACATCGGTAAATTGGCTTGGATCACGGCGTAATGGCAATGGGATTAATGAAGTGGACGTGCAAAACGAAGGCTTATCGGAGTTCTTGTATGGTCTTAAAGCTCAGCCGGATCAAGCAGTGAATTGGCTTATGGAGCATCGGAAGCGTGACTCGCTGCTGCAGGCAGATTATTTGGCGGCTTGTACGAATATGGAGGATCGTATGACGCTTAGTGAGGATGATGCTTTAGGCTTAGTAGACGTTATCGTCCGAAGCGGGCAATACGATCTTATCGTTATCGATTTGGAGAGCGGTTTGGATGAGCTGCATGCCGTCGTTTTCGAAAGGTCGAATCAGGTGCTTTGGGTGTTGAATGACGAAGCATCGGTGCGGAATAAACATGCAATGGCCCTTCGTTATGGGGAACAGAGGTGGGGCAATAGATTCAACCGAATGTCCTCTAAATTCCTTACCGTAAAAAATCATGCAGCACAGGCTGAGATTCACTCAAGCAGAACAATAAATGGTTTGGCCCATGCTCATGCCCAGCTTCCAGAAATTCCGCAGTGGAGAGGTGCTGGCAGTGTGGCGCTGCTCTCATCTCCGCTATACCGGGCAGCGGTAGATAAGCTATTCATGCAGCTTAGCCCGGAAGGAGTAGAGGGCTGATGCTGAGCGAAGAGACTGTGCTTGCGCTGCGCGACAAAGTGCGGGCGAAAATCGATTTCAGCGGAGCGCTGTCTGACGACAGTCTGATGAGAATAGCGGAAGAAATCGTATTCGAGTGGTGCGAGCGTCATCCGCTTACAGCATCGGGAAAGGTGCAGCTGGTACGCAGACTTTTCCATTCGTTCAGAGGGCTTGATATTTTGCAGCCCCTGATGGAGGACCCATCGATCAGCGAAATCATGATCAACCATCATGCTGAAATTTTTGTTGAACGCAGGGGGCAAATGACGCTGCTGCCAGTTTCTTTCGAGAGTCGAGAGCGGCTGGAGGACTTAATTCAGACGGTCGTCGCCAGCGTGAATCGTGTCGTTAATGAGTCTTCTCCCATCGTTGACGCTCGTTTGAAGGATGGTTCAAGGGTGCATGTCGTGCTTCCCCCAGTTGCGCTGAAGGGGCCATGCATGACAATTCGAAAGTTTCCTGAGCAGCCGCTTACGATGGAACAGCTCGTTTCACTAGGGTCCATATCCGCTGAGGCTGCATCATTTTTAAAAGTGATGATTGCGGCGCAATACAACATCTTCATAAGCGGAGGTACGGGAACAGGCAAGACAACCTTTCTAAATGCATTGTCTCAGTTTATCGGAGCAGACGAGCGAATCGTGACCATCGAAGACTCCGCGGAGCTTCAAATTCGTACCGTTCCGAATTTAGTCTCGATGGAGACACGGAATGCTAATACAGAGGGTAAAGGTGAAATAACGATTCGTGATCTCATTCGCGCTTCGCTCAGGATGCGTCCTAACCGAATCATTGTTGGCGAGGTGCGCGGCGGAGAAGCGCTTGATATGCTGCAAGCCCTCAATACTGGCCATTCCGGAAGCATGTCTACTGGCCATAGCAATGGAGCAAAAGATATGATGGCGCGCCTTGAGACGATGGCGCTTAGCGCTGCGGAATTGCCTGTGCAGGTTATCCGCCAGCAAATTGCATCTGCAATCGATATTGTCATTCATATCTCGAGGTTCCGGGATCGATCGCGCAGAGTAACGGAAATTTGCGAGGTTGCAGGCATGGAGGGAGGCGAAGTATTGCTTAATCCGCTTTTCCTCTTCGAGGAGGAGGGAGAGCGTAACGGACAGGTGGCAGGCAAGCTTAAAAGAACGGCGAATCCGCTCGTGCAAATGGACAAGCTGATGATGGCCGGGAAGAGCATTAATGGAGGAATGGCGATATGAGCATCACTAGAGGAGCGAGTGCATTTAATAACCCGCAGCCAGCGCGCGGTGGGGCGATACGTGTTGGCAGTCAACCACACGCCCCGCAGCGTTTGCAAGGCAGGCGATTGCAGCGAGCGCTTGAATGGTGCGGCTGGGAGAGCAGCGCTGCGATGGCGCATATAAGGGCAGGCAGATCATTAACCAACTATGGGCATTACCACTTAACTCGCAAGCAGTTTATTGTCGCTGCGACAGCTGGAGCACTTCTGATTTATGTAGCATCATATTTATTTTATCATTCGATTTTCCTTTCACTTGCGCTAGCTGGCCTCGGGATTATCGCTCCTAGGTATAGGCGCAGAACGCTTCTGCAGCAGCGCAAAGAGCGGTTGAAGCTGCAGTTTAAGGAGGCGTTGTTCTCCCTTACCTCCTCGCTTGCCGCGGGGCGCTCGCTCGAAAATGCATTTTTATCCACGCTTGATGACTTGAAGCTGCTTTATCCAGATCCGCGAACTGAGCTTTTGATTGAGTTCCAAATTGTTCGCTTTCGATTGGAGAACGCTGAGCCGCTTGAGTATGCGCTTCGCAACTTTGCGGATCGTGCGAGTATCGACGAAATCACGCAGTTCGTTGATGCTTTGGCAGCTTGCAAGCGCTCGGGCGGGGATCTGCTGGAGGTGATGAAACGAACCTCCGTTATTATCGGTGAGAAGCTGGAAACTGAGCAGGAGATTGCCATCTTGATCGCGCAGAAAAGATTCGAGGGGCGGATTATGATGGCGGTGCCCTTTGTTTTTCTAGCTTTTCTTGGCCTCGCCGCTCCCGATTATATGGCTCCCCTATATGGTGGAATTGGTTATTTATTACTGACGGCAGCGCTGCTGCTTTTGCTTATGTGCTTCTGGGTGATGGCTAAAATAATGAACATTCAGATATAGATGGAAAGGGGGGAGGAGAATGGCTGCAGCGATTGCCGCTGTTCTTTTAACCGCGAATTGGCTTTACTTGGCTGGAGGAGCGGCGCTGCATTCGATTTGGCTTCGTCTAACGAGCAGGAAGCGGAATGAGAACCAGGCAGCGCAGCAACTTAAGCAGCTTTGCTTGATCCATCCCTTTATGCGCTTGCTTGAGCGGCTCCACTTGTACGATTCCCTGCAGCTGCCAATAAGCAGCTATCATATGAAGCTGCTCGTGCTGATGGAAAGCGATTGGACGATTGAGCGAACGAAGGCAGAAGCGGCAGCTGCTTTCGGGATGGGATATGCAGCCTTAACGGCCTGTGCATGGCTCAGCCTGCTCGGTCAAGAGCCTATGCTGCTAGCGATGGGTGCCGTATTCGGCATTGTGCTGACGTTGCGCCCATTCGTAGAAGCAGGCAGGCGCGTAGAGCGGCGCAAGCAGCAGTTGATCACCGAGCTTCCGGAAATGCTGAGCAAGCTGATGCTGCTGGTAGGAGCTGGGGAAACCGTGCAGCAAGCATTATCGAGATGTCTGGAAGGGAAGGATTCCAGGCAGCATCCGCTTTATAAAGAGTGGGGAGATGCGGTGATTTCGCTTCGCAATGGCCAAACCTTCAGCGCGGCGATCGAGAGATTTAATAGGCGCTGCGCCGTTCAGGAGGTATCGATTTTTACGACTGTGCTGCTGCTGAATTATCGCCGAGGCGGGGAGCACTTTGTACTTGCTCTGCGTGAGCTTTCCTATACGCTGTGGGAGAAACGCAAAGCTATCGCCAGATCGCGCGGAGAGGAAGCGTCGTCCAAGCTGGTGTTTCCCCTCGTAGGCATATTGCTTGTGCTTATGGTTTTGGTAGCTGCGCCAGCAGTTCTGCTCATGTCTTAATCAAACCAAAAACAGAGAGGAAGATAAAAAATGAAAAAACTAGGTCAAGCAATGAGGTCGTTCTGGTCGGAGGAAGAAGGTCTTGGAACATTGGAAATTATTTTGATTATTGCGGTCGTCATCATTATTGCGCTGCTGTTTAAGGATTGGATTATTGAGCTGATTGAAAGGCTAATGGGCAAAGCGGATGACGAGGCAGACAAAATTTTTAGTTAGCAGGTGATGCTTGTGAACGGAATAAGGATGAAGGCGCGGCTGCTGCAATGGCTGAGAAGGGAGCAGGGCACTTTTACGTTGGAGTCGACCATCGTTTTTCCACTGCTGCTTGGGCTTATCTTGCTATTTATCCTGTTCGGCATGTACATGTATCAGAAGGTCGTTCTGTATTATGCTGCTTCGGCATCCGCGGAACGTGCCGCATTTGGTTGGGACAACAGCTTTCGCGAGGCAAGGAGCGGCATGCTTGCGGAGCCTAAGTATGACGGCTTGTATTGGCGGATTGGCGAGGATGAGATGCTAGGCAGCTTGTTCGGACTTGGCGGAGAGAAGCAGGCCGCAGCAGTCGCGATTCCTTTTGCTGGGGCAAGCGAGGCTGGAGAGGCTGCATTGCCACTGCGAAAAATGGAGCGATCCGTAAGGTGGATCGGACAAGCAGGTCTTACATACGAAGGCCAAATTAGCTATTCGGGCGGCGTTCTAAAGAGAGAGATAGAGGTAAAGCTGAAGTCGCCTTTGTCTAATCGATCTATTGAGAAAAGCTGGCTGCGGCGAGAGCCAATGTCGGTATCGACTGCTGCCGTTGTTGATCCGGTCGAGTTTATACGAAGCGTTGACCTCGTCCGCTATTATACTACGAAGTTTGCCAATCGGACAGGCGGAGCAGGCCAGGCAAGGTCTCAAGCAGGTCAAGCGCTTACTCCCTACAAAGACGCTGTAGAGTTGAGGAAGCCTTGATTTGAGGTTGAGCCTTACATAGGAAGAGAGGGGCAGAGCAGCTGTGATCGTGAAGAAGGACAGGGGATACAATCGAGAAGTTGGCAAAAGCAGACTGCTGTTTCGAGAGGACGGTGCAGTGACGATATTTTCGGTTATCGTATTATCTGCACTGCTGCTATTTTTCTCTTTGCTCATTGATTATGCCCGGATTGCGGCCTTTCATAAGCTTACCGAAGATGCTGTCCGCTCGAGCGTACGTTCCGTGCTCTCTGCCTACGATGCTGTTCTTTATGAGAAATATGGACTGTTCGGACGCGGTGGAACGGAGGGGAAAACGCTCTTCGCACAGGTGATGGCAGCTAATGCAGAAGGAGCTGTTGATTCGAATAAACAAGGCATGAAGCTGGTCCGTTTGAAGGTAGAATCCTCTGGGCTGCATGCAGCCTCGTTTCTAGGAAGTCATGATGTGTTTGGCAGGCAGGTTCTGGAGGAGATGAAGTACAAAGCGCCTATTGATTTTACACTGGAGCTTGCCGCGAGGTTTGTGCCGATGGCAGGGGCGATGAAGGAGGCTTCCGTTGCAGTCAATCTGCTTGAGAAAATGCGCAGGCTATACGAGAAGCGAGAAGCTCACCTAGCCAGAGTGCTGATGCTGCAAGAGCAATCCGCTGGAACGGTAGGAGAAAGCGGAATTGCTGCGATGATTCCCGCTCAGACGGGAGGAGTAGCGTTTTCTGGTGAATCCGCACTTCGTATCGCTAGTGAATATGAAGACTATGCGAAGAAGGTCATACATGATCAATCGCTGCCAGCTGGAGAGAAAGCAAAGTATACGAGTGAAATTGAGGAATATGAGAATAAAGTCAGAGCGTTCGCGCTTGAGCTTCGCCGAGTGAGCGGAGGGATGCTGAAGCAGCATGTAAAGCTTCAAGGCGATGCTATTAAGGAGCTGGAAGCTGCACGATTACTGAATGAGGATATGCAAAGGCTCGTTCAACAAGCGAATCAGCAGCCAAATCTAGCTGATTATGATGCGGTGTCAAGGCGCAGTGTAGCAGGCTCGGAGCAGCACCTTGTTCCGGATAGCGCCGCTTCTGATATTATACAGGTGAAGGAAGCTGCAAATGAGCTGGTAAATCCTGGAAATTGGTTTAACGACTACCGGCAGGAGCTAGAGACGCAAGGAACAGCAGCAGCAGCCATCGATATGGAAGCGGGAGGTTTTCAATCCAGCAGCTTGGCTTCCTTGGCGAAGCCGATTAAACGTTATGCCTCAGATACTTTGCTGGAAAGTGCAGCTAGCCTGCGACTTGCATATGGTGCCTATGAAGAGAAATATATTCGTCCCGCTGGTGTTCTTATAAGTCGCAAGCAGTCGCTTGAGCAAGGCAACATTAAGGCGCAGCTTAAGCAGCAGGAGGAGCAAGCAGGTTCGCTGTGGAAGCGGGCGCGCAGCATGCTTCACGGCTTGACAGCTGTCCCTCAGACGGAAGAGCATATGCAAATTTTTGAGCAGGTTAAGGCGCGCTATAACGAAAACTTAATGTTTAATCAGCAGTCAGACCATACAGCGGCGGCTGCAGGGGAAGGGCAAGCAACCGATGCACATGAGGCTGCGGAACAATCAACAGCCTTGATGTACGGTCTATTTTCGGGTATGTCCGGGATGCTGGAGAGGGCGAGAGATTCCGTTTATTATGGCGAGTACGTGATTAATCGCTTTTCCCATTTTGCCCCGCAGTATTTGCGAAACATGATAACAGATGGAAACATATCAGAGCTGTCGCAAGCTGTTTCTTTTAATAATCAGGAGTCGGAGTATATCATCTATGGCTTTCACAATCCAATCGGAAATATAGCAGCCGCATATGGAGAGCTGTTTGCGACTCGTCTTGCTATAAGGACGATGGAGGGTTTGATTGAGAGCAGATCGCTGGGCCATCCGCTGCTTATTTTGTCGGCTGCGCTTATTTACGGCTTGGAGAAGACGATTGAGGATATGCTTGCCTTCACGGAACGAGGATCGGCGCCTTTGTCTAAATATGTAAAAGTAGAGCTGTCGTACACCGACTATTTACGATTATTCATTCTTATGCATGGAGCAGAGGACGGGGCAAGCTTTGCCCGCATGATTGCGGTCATCGAGCAGAATAGCGGAACGACGCTTTCGGCCGTTCCGAGCGGAGTGACGGGAGAGGCTGAAGTCTCCATGCAGCTATGGTTTGTACCTGGCTTAATGCAAGTGCTGGGCAAGTTTGGACTTTTGGAAGGAAGGGTTGTCGGCAATCGCTATGAAACGACACAAACGATTGGCTGGTCCTATTAAATGCCGATGCCGCAGAAATGAGCAAGGCTCTATCGTATTAGAAGCTGCGTTAGTAATGCCCATGGTTATGATTGTACTGCTTGTGTTTGTCATGCTTATTCGTCTATGCGCCGTTCAGATGGCATTGCATTCGGCGGCATCCCAGACGGCAAGGCAAATGGCAGCAAATATACATCCTGTAAATCTGGCATGGCAGCAGGCAGCAGCAGCTCAGATCACAGTATCTGCACAGACTCGATTCCCTTTGTCCCCGTGGAGCGAGATTGCTGCAGAAGCGTCGGAGTGGCTTCCCTCGCCGACTGGGGAAATGGTATCGTCCGTGCTGCGTGGCGATTTCAGGCCGCTTCAAAATATGGCCGCAACGGAAGTAGGACGAGCTGTCATTGAGCCGTTATTAAGAGAGTTTGCGGATGCTGCCATTATCGATCCGAAGCGGCTAAGGCTGGGCTGGCTGACGCTGCCTGATCTGGGGAAGAAGGATGAGCCCTATTTAGCTATTTCGGTGGAATATGATTTCCCCTTAAAGCTCCCTTTCTACGGGAAGCCAATCGTACTTAAGGAGCAAGCCTCCGAGCGTGTTTGGATAAGCGATTCTGCTCCTGCACGGTATGGAATGGAAAGCATCGAACAAAATAATATCCCGATACAAATCGTGGCTATTGAACCGACGCCGCTGCGACCGGGAAGGAAGGCGACCGTTACGGTCAAGACGGAGCCGAATGCGGCTATATCGCTTGATGTCACCTACAAAAGCGGCTCAAGCAAAGCGAAGCATCTGGGAGCAGCCGTTGCCGATGCCAATGGTTATGTGACATGGACTTGGCATGTATCAGGAAATACAACGCCTGGCATTTGGGAGCTTACAGCATCAGAAACGAGCAAGCATTCCAATCAAGTATCGATGCATTTTGAAGTGGAAAAAAGCAGCGGAAGAAGTTAAAGAGAAAAAAGCTGAGAGTGGAGTTGGAGTTAGCATGAACCTCATGATGACGGCTGCAGCAGCCTTGTTGTTGATTATTGCTTTCGTGACGGATATAAAAGCGCAAATTATTCCGAACAGGTTAACGGTTAGTTTTTTTGCTGCTGCATTTATCTATCATGCTGCCTTCAGCGGAATAGATGGGTTAGTCAATGCTGCTGCCGGCGCAGCCGCAGGCTTCGTTCCGTTGCTGCTGCTTCACTTGGCGAGAGGGATAGGCGCCGGCGACGTGAAGCTGTTTGGAGCGCTGGGCGCTTGGGTAGGCGTATGGATCGTGCTGCAAATGATGCTTTATGCCATTTTGTACGCGGGGGTGATCGGGGTATGTCTAGTTGTTGTGAATCGAGCTTTCGGCAAGAAGGTAACAGCAGGCGTAACCGCCATCCTCATTCCAGCAGCGAGATGGAAAAGGAATCAATGGCTGCAGTGGGCGAATTCAGGCAAGAAATTCCCTTTTATGCTGGCGGTTGCTCCTGCAGCTATTACGGTATGGTCAATGATCAGCTAAACTAGCATTCTTGAAAGGAGATGAATGTGGCATGCAAAGCTATCGCGTTGATTTTACCATGAATCATGGGCATGAGATGACGCTTGATCGAGAAGGCGGCATCTATAGAAACGAGCTTGATGAAATCGAGATTCAGATGCTGCAGAGCGAGCGGATTCCTTTTCTGCTGCCAGTTGATTGGTTTGAGCTGGATGGAAAGCTAATCTTTCGATATAAGCTGTCGGGTATGAAAATGCTTCTTCACCGTCTGCAGCAGCAAAAGCTTACGATGGAGCAGTACTATTCGCTTATATTAGCCGTTACGGATGCGCTTTTTGAGTGCAAGAATTATATGCTGCGTCCTGAAGGCTGCTTGCTCGACGAGCAATTTATTTTTTTCGGACATCATTTGCATGACATTCGATTAGCATATGTGCCTATGAAGGGTGAGGCTGCCGAGCAAACTGTCGGTGCGGGGGACCTCTTGTCATTGATCGTTCGTTTCACCTCATATATCGATCAAATCGACGGAGAGGGATTAAAGCAAGTTCTGCATCATTTAACGGGTACAAGATGGCCTTTAGCAGAGCTGAGAGCTACGCTTCTGAAGCTGATAGGAGAACTTCCTTCCGTGCACCACAGTGGAGCAGCACAGACGGCACAAAGGCAGCAAGCACAGCATTCCCGGCAAGCACAAGAGTCCCAGCAGGCACAAGAGTCCCAGCAGGCACAGCAATCCCGACAATCCGAGCAGTCTCAATATGCAGAGACCTACTCATGGAAAAGCCAACAACAACAAGCTGAGCAGCCAAGCTATCAAGCCGTGCAGCAGCCACAGCAGCAGTCTTTTTCCAACCATATCGAAACGTACAATGATTGGAATGCTTCCTCTATCGATATGCTGAAAGATTTGGATGATATACAGGATGAGACAGCATCAAATACAAAGAAAAAGTGGCTTCTATCAGCGGGTCTTATCATTGTGACAGCATGCGTTTGGCGGTTTGTTTATTTTGCTGCTGATACGAGGCAAAGCCTGCTGATAAGCTTGGGTATTACCTTGCTGCTCCTAGCTGGAATGATGCTAGTTTGGCGGAGAAAGCATGCCGCATCATTGGATGATGAATTTGAGATAGATCAGTATGAGCTAGATCAGTACGAACCAGACTCCAGAATGTTCCCGGGGCTAGTGAATATCTACGATGAGCCCAATAAGAGCACGGCAGTCTCGAAGGAATCACCGGAGGATCATTATGATGAGAGCGCGCCTCGTTCTAAAGCTCCGCTGCATGTGGTCGCTGCGAATGATATGTTTCCTATTGTCGAACCAACGGCGCTACTTGGGAAGGATCAGCAGAAAGAGACTTATAGAGAGCTGTCTGAATGGCTTCAAAGAAGCTGGGAGGGTCAAGAAACGAGACTGGAATTAGTAGAGGAATGTTTTAAAATAGGACGGATGGGCGAGCAAGTAAGCTATGCGGATCTTGCTAACGGTGTATCGCGCCTTCACTTGGAGATTGAACGTTTGGAGGGGGAGTTTAAAGCAAAGGATCTGGGGTCTAGGAATGGCAGCCTGCTAAATGGACAAGCGATGATTCCTTACAAAAGCTATAAGCTTTCATTAGGAGACGTTATCCAATTAGCAGGTTTAAAAGGCCCTTCCTACGAGCTTAAATCGGGATGATGGTACCCTCCCGGTCTTAACGATGACGACCTACTAATTCATTCATGGCGGCATCCACAGATGGATATTTGAAGGTAAACCCGTGCTCAAGCGCTATACGAGGCAGCGCTCGCTGCCCGTCTAGGAGCAGCGTGGACATTTCACCGAACAATATTCGCATTAGAGCGGCCGGCACTGGAAACCAATGCGGCCTTCCCATTGCCTTTCCAATTGCTCGGCCAAAAGCATCATTGGTTACCGGTTCTGGCGAGGAGCCGTTAACAGGTCCAATTATTTCCTCATTGTCCAAAATGAACAAAATAAGCTGGATCATATCCTCGAGATGAATCCAAGAAAGCCACTGCTTTCCGCTGCCGATTTTGCCGCCTCCGAACATGCGATAGGGCATGGCCATAAAAGGGAAAGCGCCCTCCTTCTTGTCCAATACGACGCCAACTCGGAGCTTGACCAGCCGCTTGGCAGGAATAGCGTCTGCGGCCAGCTCCCATTTCTGCACGACCTCCGATAAGAAATCAGTCACCTTTGTCGAACTAGATTCATCGAAGATACCGTCTGCCGAGATGCCGTATGCAGAAATGCCGGAGGCATTCACGACCAGCGGAGGTTGATGCTTAAGCGATTGCATAAGTTTAGCGATGCGGGCTGCTGCTGTCATTCTTGATTGCATGACACGCTGCTTAGCGGACGATGTCCAGCGCTGATTAATCGATTCACCGGTTAGATTTACGATTGCGTCGATGCCTTCAAGCAATGCGGGGGCAGCTTCCAGCTCGCTCCAGGTTAATCGGGTAATGCCAGAGGGCTCAGATCGCCCATTCGAGCTCTGTCGAGAAATAATATAAACCTCATCATTTCTCTCCAGTAAAGCTTTGGTTAATGCACGTCCGATAAAGCCCGTACCACCAGCAATCGCAACCCGCATCCCTGTTCGCTCCTTCATTTACATTTACCTTATTACTTGATTTCCTCGATTTTTACGAGCCAATTTTGTTTGAGGGTCGCTTCGCCTTCAATTGCTTTTTCTTTATATTCGAATTTTACTTTTGCATGATCAGGCAAAGCATCAAGCGTACTCTTTTGCTCTTCCGTTATTTGCATGGGAATGGTCCCTGTCGCCGTTTCGATTTCTATGGAATGAGAGTCGCTTAGTCCGCTGTACGTTCCTTCACTAACTTTGACTGGATCTGCCGGCTCCTCAATCCCGCCGTTGCTCGCTGGATCCTCGGTCTGCTCAGGTGCGGCTACATCAGGCTCAAGCACCCCGCTTTCTTCTGGCAATTCGCTGACTACCGGTCCTTCCTCTATCGTTCCTTGTTGTTCGTTTCCTTTATTTTCATTATTTGCATTCGTACCGCTACATGCTGATGTGGCAAGTATAACAGCTAGAAGAACTGCTCCTGCTGCTCCTGCTTTTTTGCTTCTTCTTCGCTTCGATGAGTTCATCATTAGAACCACCTCCTGTATGTATTAACGAAATTAACGCTAGATAGGTTACATTGATATATAACCGAATATGAGGACTATGAAGCAGGTGGCTGTAATGCCCCTGCTTGCTTCAGCTGAATGTAATAAATGAGCTTAAACCGCACGAGGCGGCTCAAACTCATTTATTAAGTAAATGCTTATAGGGTCCGTAGTCGATGCCTTGACGATCAAGGAATGTAACTAGGCTGCGGTAATCACGTTTTGGAGTTGCTCGTATGTAGCCTTCGATGCAGTGTTCGCGCGTAACGGTAGATGCGCCGTGTTCAATCGCCACCTGACCAATTTTGGCTGCGATGGAATGTTTAGCTATATCGCGAAAAGCGCTTGGCACTGGGGATACAAGCTCATCCAGCAGCTCCTTGGAATCATCGTTCCACATGCTGCGGCTGCGATCTACCCAGTAGTTTTGCCAATCGAGCTTAGACTTGCCGTCTCGCATCGGAAGCACCTTGAGAAATTTTCGAAACATGAAAAATCCGCCAATCGACATAGCCGCAACCATGACGATCGCCCAAAAAACGATAAAATACATAAACCAATCGGGCGCAACTTTCATACGTGTCTTTCACCTCAATAATGAATTATACCGTATTCCTAGATTTATTTCGACATTCCTTGTAAAATAAGGTTTGATCAACCGAAAGGGGCGAAAGATTCATGTTGAAAATAGGTTCCCATGTATCATTTTCGGACAAGGGGCTGCTGACTGCAGCACAAGAAGCATTATCATATGGCTCAGGTACGTTTATGATCTACACCGGCGCACCGCAGAATACAAGACGCAAGCCGGTCGACACGTTATATATTGAAGAAGGCAAGGCGCTGATGGAGCAATCCGGCATCAATGAAATTGTCGTACATGCGCCATATATCGTTAATTTAGGCTCATACAAGGATTCTACTTATGAGCTCGCGGTTTCTTTCCTACAGGAAGAAATTCGTCGTACAGACTATATCGGTGTTCGTAATATTGTCCTTCATCCAGGTGCTTATACGGATAAGGATGCAGAATATGGCATTGCCCGTATCGCTGAGGGCTTAAATGAAGTACTTGCCGGCACCAAGGAAACGAATGTAAACATCGCGCTTGAGACGATGGCGGGCAAAGGCACCGAAATTGGCCGCAGCTTTGAGGAGATTGCAGCGATTATCGACAAGGTTCAGGATAATCATCGTTTGACCGTATGTATGGACACCTGCCATATGCATGACGCCGGTTATGATCTCGTTAATGATCTGGACGGCGTGCTGGAGCAGTTTGATCGTATAGTCGGTCTTGACCGTGTAGCAGTCGTTCACGTGAACGACAGCAAAAATTCGCGCGGCGCTGGCAAGGACAGGCATGCTCCTGTCGGTGCAGGCTGGCTTGGACATGAAGCAATCCATAGGATCGTTCATCATGAAGGGCTTAAAGGCCGTCCTTTCATTCTGGAGACGCCTTGGATCGGCAAGGAAGACAAAACGGAGCGGCCGATGTATGAAGCGGAAATCGCCTTGTTAAACGGCAATGGCAGAAACCGTTTTGGTGAAAATTTCTTCGAGGACGTAGAGCGCTTGCATCATTTCTTCGGAAAGCAAGAAATTGATCCTAGAGCTTTTGTACTGTCTACATGGGATTTGCTGAAAAATGATGCTAAAGCGAAAAAAGCAGATCCGCGCGAGCCAATGGAGCGTCTATATGACCTGGTGCTCGCAGGCCAGCCGCTATCTGCCGAATTGTCGGAGGAACAGATTAATCAGCGGATTACCGCTTGGTTTGGCGGCAAGGAGCTGCTCGCTAAGGTTTAATATCATATATTCAATCATTCAATTTATATCGTTGTGAAAGGAAGTTTAAGTCCATGTCATCCCAATCCACCCCGTCCGATATCTCCAATGAATTCGGCGGAAAAAGCGGCCGTGCCCGCATGCTGATTTCTTGTCCGGATCGTCCGGGCATCGTTGCGGCCGTATCGCATTTCCTGTATGAGCACGGAGCGAACATCGTGCAATCGGATCAATATACGATGGATCCGGAAGGCGGTATGTTTTTCATCCGCTTCGAATTCGATTTGCTTGATCTAGATAAGGAACTTCCGGTTCTGGTAGAGGATTTCGCAAGAGTAGCGGATCGCTTCGATATGAAATGGCATACTTTCCGTGCCAGCCGCAAGAAGCGTCTTGCTGTATTTGTATCCAAGGAGGATCATTGCCTGCTTGAGCTGCTATGGCAGTGGAAGGCAGGAGATTTAGATGCCGATATCTCGATGGTTATCAGCAATCATCCAGATATGAGGGAGCTTGTCGAGTCCTTCGGCATTGCTTACTACCATATTCCGGTTACGGCTGCTACGAAGGCTGAGGCGGAACGCAAGCAGATGGAGGTTGTTGCGGATAAGGCGGATATCGTCGTATTGGCGCGCTACATGCAAATTATTTCGCCTAAGTTTATCGAGCAGTTTCCGAATCGCATCATTAATATTCACCACTCGTTCCTTCCGGCATTCGTGGGCGGAAAGCCCTATGCACAGGCGTATACGCGCGGCGTGAAAATCATTGGCGCAACAGCGCATTACGTGACGGAGGAGCTAGACGGCGGTCCAATTATCGAGCAGGACGTTCAGCGCGTCAGCCACCGCGACAATGTGGATGATTTGAAACGTATTGGACGGACGATTGAGCGGGTTGTGCTCGCTCGCGCAGTAAAATGGCATATTGAAGATCGCGTAATCGTGCATAATAACAAAACGGTTGTATTCAACTAACTGTATAATTATGAAGGTATTCTTTTATTAATGATGGAAAACAAGCATGCAGAAGTGATACAATATTCAAAGTTATTGCGTACTGGTATGACGCTGCAATCGTTATTGAGAAACCATATAACGAGACGAAATTAGACAAGATAAGATTATAGGAGGCAATTGGAATGACTGTGACACAAAAATCAATCGAACAGCTTTCAATCGATACGATTCGTACACTTGCGATCGATTCCATCGAGAAAGCGAAATCAGGCCACCCTGGTATGCCAATGGGCGCCGCTCCAATGGGCTATCAGCTGTTTGCAAAAAATATGAAGCACAACCCTTCGAACCCTACTTGGATTAACCGCGACCGCTTTGTATTGTCAGCGGGTCATGGTTCGATGCTGCTTTACAGCCTCCTTCACCTTTCCGGCTATGATTTGCCGCTTGAAGAGCTGAAAAACTTCCGTCAATGGGGTTCCCTGACACCAGGTCACCCTGAATTCGGCCACACAGCCGGCGTTGATGCAACGACTGGGCCGCTTGGACAAGGTATTGCAATGGCAGTTGGTATGGCGATTGCGGAAGCACAGCTTGGCGCTACTTACAACAAAGAAGGCCACGATCTAATCAACCACTTCACGTACTCCATTTGCGGCGACGGCGACTTGATGGAGGGCGTATCCCACGAGGCTGCTTCCTTCGCAGGCCACTTGCAGCTTGGCAAATTGGTTGTTCTATATGATTCCAACGATATCTCGCTTGATGGCGAGCTGAGCCTTTCGTATTCCGAGAGCGTTCAAAAGCGCTTTGAAGGCTATGGCTGGCAAGTGCTTCGCGTAGAAGACGGCAACGACCTTGCTGCTCTTTCCAAAGCAGTAGCTGAGGCGCAAGCAGATCTGTCCAAACCGACTTTGATCGAAGTAAAAACGGTTATCGGCTACGGCAGCCCTAACAAAGGCGGCAAAGGCGGACATGCAGGTCCACACGGATCACCGCTTGGCGCTGATGAAACTAAATTGACGAAGCAAGCTTACGGTTGGTCGGAAGATCACCAGTTCCACGTGCCTGACGAGGTTCGCGCTCATTTCGCAGATGTGAAAAGCAGCGGCGAGCAAGCGAATGCAAAGTGGGATGCAAGCTTTGCAGCTTATAAAGCAGCTTTCCCTGAGCTAGCTGCTCAGTTCGAGCTTGCAATCTCCGGCGCATTGCCAGAAGGCTGGGATGCTGACCTTCCTGCATACACAACGGCAGACAACGCGGTATCAACTCGCGTAGCTTCAGGCAACGCGCTTAACGGTCTTGCGAAAAACGTACCTGCGATTTTCGGCGGATCCGCTGACCTTGAGAGCTCGACAATGACTCACCTAAAAGGTTTGACTCAGTTTAAACCAGGCAGCTACGATGGCCGGAATCTTTACTATGGCGTTCGTGAATTCGGCATGGCTGCTGCAATGAACGGTATTGCACTGCACAGCGGCTTGAAAGTATTCGGCGGTACATTCTTCGTATTTACGGATTACCTTCGTCCTGCTGTTCGTCTTGCTGCACTGATGAAGCTTCCTGTCGTTTATGTATTGACGCATGACAGCATCGCAGTTGGCGAAGACGGTCCTACGCATGAGCCAATCGAGCAGCTTGCTTCGATCCGCATCATCCCTGACCTTACGGTTATTCGTCCGGCTGATGCTAACGAAACCTCGGCAGCATGGGCATATGCCGTTGAGAATACTGGCAACCCGGTAGCACTTGTGCTTACTCGACAAAATCTGCCTATCCTTGAAGGTACAGTGAGCGATGTTCACGCCAACCTTCGCCGCGGAGCTTACGTTGTATCCGATGCAGCAAACGGCAAGCCGCAGGCGCAAATTCTAGCAACTGGCTCTGAGGTGCAGCTAGCTGTTGCTGCTCAAAAAGCATTGGCAGAAGAGGGCATTCAAGTACGTGTCGTCAGCATGCCGAGCTGGGATTTGTTCGAGAAGCAGTCGAAGGAGTACAAAAACTCCGTTATTCTTCCTGAGGTTAAAGCCCGCCTTGCCATCGAAATGGCTCATCCATTCGGCTGGGAGCGTTACACAGGAGACCAAGGCGATATTCTTGCAATCGACCGTTTCGGCGCATCCGCACCTGGCGATCGCGTAATCAAAGAATATGGCTTTACGGTAGAAAATGTTGTTAGCAAAGTAAAAGCATTGCTGTAATAGCGATTCAAGCTTTAGCATCCGATAGATAAGGGAGATCACAGCTACCATGTCTCAATTCGATAACGTATCGATCGTCAAGAAGGCTAACGTCTACTTCGACGGTAAAGTAACGAGCCGCGCTGTATTGTTCGCGGACGGCACCAAAAAAACACTCGGCATCATGCTGCCGGGCGACTATGAGTTTGGAACGGACTGCGTTGAAATCATGGAGATTTTGGCTGGCGATTTGAAAGTGCTGCTGCCTGGCGAAACAGAATGGCTGCACATTCAAGGCGAAGGCGAATTTACAGTGCCTGCGAACACAAAATTCAAGCTTCAGGTTGCTGAAGTATCGGATTACTGCTGCTCGTACATTTACGAGTAGAATTGCCTGCCAAGGCTAAGAAGATGGCTTTCCATAACGGCGATTATTCGCCGGGGGAGGCCTCTTTTTTTTGCCTGCTCATCATCCCATTGCTTATAAAAAAAGATGCCGCCGCAGGAAAGCCTTTACGAGGGCTAGCCTGCGGCGGCTTTTGTATGCAGACTATGTTGCAAAATTCGATTTTTCGTGACAACTATACGGTAAATCAAATTGATTTGGACTATGTAAATCGGATAAGGTTAAGAGAGAAAGAAGCGCGCATGCTTTAAGCCTTGGCGTTTACTTAGGAGGTTATGTTCTTGAAGGAAAAAAACGTTGGACCCTTGGTGGCGATCTTGTCACTGGTCCTAGTAGCGATCATAACGATTTTGTTCTTCTTGCCGGCATACGACGGGGAGATTGGCTTTGACGTTAAGATATTGCCGCTGCTTAATGCGATATTCAACTGTTTTACCTTTATCGCGCTGGTTGTTGCGCTAGTTGCGATCTTGAAGAAAAATGTACGTCTTCATCGTACATTCATCGGGGCTGCTTTTACATCGACGACGCTGTTTCTTGTTTCCTACGTCACTTATCATTACTTGACGGAATCAACGAAATACGGCGGAGAGGGCGCGCTGCGCTCGATTTATTTCTTCATTCTGCTTACGCATATTCTGCTAGCGATCGTTGTTGTGCCGCTTGCGTTGCTGTCTGCTGTCCGGGGCTTGCAAATGAAGGTGGACAAGCACCGCAAAATCGCGAGATGGACGATGCCGATCTGGCTGTACGTGAGCTTTACGGGCGTTGTCGTGTATCTGATGATTTCTCCTTATTATTGAGAAAAACAATGAAGGCCGCCTAGATCTTCCGGGCGGCTTTCATTGTTTATATAGACGTTAAACAGCCGCGCTTGCCCCTTCGAACGTGTGGAAGCCGTCTTGAAGCTTTGTTTGAATCTCCTTAAGAATGTCTACATCCTCGAAAGAGAATTTCCTTGTGTGCTGGCTGAGCATATTAAATAGGAGGCCTTACGAAAACCTAGGCTTTATCGCCAAGCTTGCGGCCAATCCATTGCTCATAGGCTTGAGCTACGCTGCACATATCAAGCTCGCCAAGTCCCATGGTGTCTCCGATCTGGAATTGGCTCTTCGCTGCTTCGAGCAATGGCGTTGGCACTTTCAAGCCGTCCGATAGGACGGAGCTAAGCTTCAAGTCCTTCAGCATCAGCTCAAGCGAGAATTGCACGTCATAATTGCCTTCCAGCAGCTTGGCGCCCTTGAGCTCGGCTGCCTTGCTTGCTGCGCCGCCCGATTGGACGAGCTCGATAAACGAAGCGCCGTCGATGCCGCCGCTTGCGGCAATCGCCATGCCTTCGGCCAATGCGACAACATTGATGCCAACGATCGTGTTATGCGCAAGCTTTGCCACGGAGCCGCTGCCGTTAGCGCCCATCGGAATGACCTTGCGTCCCATTGCAAGTAAAACATTTTCAGCTCCGCTAAGCGTATCTGCAGAACCTCCTACCATGAAAACAAGCGTCCCGCCTTCTGCTGCCGGCTTGCTGCCTGTTACCGGAGCATCGAGGAACGAGGCGCCAAGATCAGCCGCCGCCGCCGCAAGCTCCTTCGCCAAAGTCGGCGAGATTGTGCTGCTGTCAATGAGGGTTTGCCCGCTGCGTGTTCCTGCAAAGATGCCGTTCTCTCCCCAATAAACCTCGCGAATAGCCGAATCGTTGCTAATCATCGTAATAATAACATCCGAGGCTCGCGCTACGGCAGAGGGGCTGTCCAATTCTTTTGCGCCAAGGGCGGTAAGGGAGTCTGCCTTGCCTGGCGTGCGGTTATATACCGCCACCTCGAAGCCTTTGTTTAGTAAATTCGTTGCCATTCCAAGTCCCATAACGCCTAACCCGATAAATCCGATCTTTTTCATGAAGATTTCCTCCGCTCTGAATCGTTTTTTATTTAAGTATACAGATTTTTCATCAATAATTCATTGTTTGTTGCTTGTTTTTATAAGGTAAATCCGATATTGTAGATGCTAAGTTGAAAAGCATTATCAGAGTTGCATACTGAGAATTTTTTAGGAGGTTTATATTTACATGAGCAAAACAGTTCAGTTCGACTACAGCAAAGCGCTGACTTTTGTCGGCAAGCATGAAATTGATTACTTGGCGGAATCCGTTCGCCTCGCGCATGAGCAATTACATAACGGAACGGGAGCAGGCTCTGACTATTTGGGCTGGATCGACCTTCCGACTAACTATGATAAAGAAGAGTTCGCACGCATTCAGAAAGCAGCTGAGAAGATCAAATCAGATTCCGAGGTGCTGATCGTAATCGGTATCGGCGGTTCCTATTTAGGAGCTCGCGCGGCAATCGAAGCGCTGTCGCACTCGTTCTATAATATTTTGCCAAAAGAGCAGCGTAAAACGCCGCAGGTTTTGTTCGCCGGCAACAACATCAGCTCGACGTATGTGACGCACCTTCTGCAATTGGTTGAAGGCCGCGACTGGTCGATCAACGTCATCTCCAAATCAGGAACGACGACTGAGCCTGCCATCGCATTCCGCGTTTTCCGCGCAGCGCTTGAGAAAAAATACGGCAAAGAAGAAGCTCGCAAACGCATTTACGCGACAACGGACAGCGAGAAGGGCGCGCTTAAGAAGCTTTCCTCTGAAGAAGGCTACGAATCGTTCATCATTCCTGACGATGTTGGCGGACGCTACTCCGTTCTTACAGCGGTAGGCTTGCTGCCAATTGCAGCTGCAGGCATCAACATTGAATCCATTATGCAGGGCGCAGCGGATGCATCCAAGGAATACAGCAACCCTAATCTTGCTGAGAACGAGGCATACCAATATGCTGCAGCACGCAACGCGCTGTACCGCAAAGGCAAAGCGACTGAAATTCTCGTGAACTACGAGCCATCCCTTCACTTCGTATCCGAGTGGTGGAAACAGCTCTTCGGCGAAAGCGAAGGCAAGGATTATAAAGGTATTTTCCCGGCAGCGGTAGATTTCTCTACAGATTTGCACTCGATGGGTCAATTTATCCAAGAGGGCAACCGGAACATTTTCGAAACGGTCATTCAAGTAAATGAAGTGGCTGAACATATCACAATTGAGCATGACGCAGCGGATCTTGACGGCTTGAACTTCCTGACTGGCAAGACGATGGACTTCGTCAACAAGAAAGCGTTCGAAGGCACGCTTCTTGCGCATACGGACGGACAAGTTCCGAACCTGATCGTGAATATTGCCGACATGACGCCTTACACGTTCGGCTACCTTGTTTATTTCTTCGAAAAAGCATGCGGAATCAGCGGTTACCTGCTTGGCGTTAATCCATTCGACCAGCCGGGCGTTGAAGCTTACAAGAAGAACATGTTCGCATTGCTCGGCAAGCCGGGCTTCGAGAAAGAAAAAGCCGAGCTGGAAGCAAGGCTGTAATCAACCGGCTTGATCGGTATTCGGGAGTTTTAGCCTATGCTCGAGAAGTATAAGACGGTCAGGCAGCAAGCCAGTGCTGAGATCGTCATCAAGAAGTCCCGTTTTATCGGTTTTGCGAAGCCTGTGGAATCGGAAGAGGAAGCTGTTGCTTTCATCAATGAGATCAAGCAGCTGCACAAGCAGGCGACGCATAACTGCTCGGCTTATATGGTAGGAGAGCGGGACCAATTCCAGAAGGCTTCTGATGACGGAGAGCCAAGCGGTACGGCGGGCAAGCCGATTCTCGAGGTCATCAAGCATAAGGGGCTGAAAAATGTCGCCGTCGTCGTGACGCGGTATTTTGGCGGCATTATGCTTGGTGCGGGCGGTCTCGTCAGAGCGTACACGGACGGCGCGGTTGCGGGCATCGAAGCGGCAGATGAGATCGTCAATGTGCTTCATCGCGAAGTGTTCGTTGATGTGGACTATACGTGGTACGGCAAGCTGGAGAATGAGCTGCACGGCAAGGGAACGCGGGTAGGCGGGACGGATTTCACCGATCGCGTCATCGTGCGCTGCTTGCCGGAAGCGCCTGAGGCAGATGCGTTTATCGCTTGGATAACCGATCTGACACAAGGACAAGCGGTCATTACAGAAGGCGAAAATATTTATTATATTGAAGGCGAATAAGTAGAAGAGGAGCGTCAGCATAGGCTGATCTCCTCTTTTTTTTGTTTAATGGAATGTTTGCAAAGAATCGGTCATAAGAAAAGGCTATGAAAGTCATTAGATTTTCTAAATTTATGATTGACTTAATCCCAGTTTGGATGCTACATTATTAATACCTAGTAACTTAATAGGAATTATGTTAATACTTGTTTTGCTACACCTACGGCACGAGCCGATGGTCTGGAGGTAAAGTCACAGTGAATGCTATGTTTCGCGGGAAAGGTTGGAGCTTCGGCTTTCGAAGCGCCATACTGCTTTATTTTGTCATCCTTATTGTACTACCTATCTTCGGCATTTACACGCAATCATTCTCTCTTGGATGGGCCCCTTTCTGGGAAAGCATTTCTGATCCATTAGCTTGGAAAGCTGTGCTGCTTACGGTGAAATTGGCAGTGATCGCAACAGTTCTTAACATGTTCCTTGGTACGATGATCGGCTGGGTGCTCATTCGCTATCGCTTTCCCGGACGACGCTTGCTTAACAGTCTGGTTGACTTGCCTTTTGCACTGCCTACAGCGGTTGGCGGCCTTATGATTTTGCTGCTGCTTGGACCTAATAGTCTAGTAGGGGGCTTGGCAGAGAAGATCGGTATCGAGATTGTATTCCACGAGCCAGCAATTATCATAGCGATGCTGTTCGTTACGTTTCCTTTCGTCATTCGCGCTATTCAGCCGCTGCTGGAGGAAATGGACAAATCGGAGGAGGAAGCGGCTTATACGCTGGGCGCAACGCGCTCGAAGACGTTTTTTAGCGTAATATTGCCTACGATGCTTCCAGGAATTTTGAGCGGCGCCATGCTGGCCTTCTCCCGCGGAATTGCGGAATTCGGTGCGGTCGTGCTCGTAGCCGGCAACATTCCAGGCAAAACATTAATCGCTTCGGTTTATATTTTCGGAGAAATTGAAAGCAGTAATCCGCAAGGAGCGGCTGCCGTATCGGTGCTGCTGCTCACGCTATCCTTCCTCATCCTATGGACGGTTAACCTCATTCAAGGCAGGAGGAGCGGCCAATGATGAGAAGATTGTGGATTACGCTAACTTATATCGTATTTGGTTTATTGCTCGTCGCGCCGCTGGTCAAGATTTTTACTGGCTCATGGGCAGATGGCTGGAGCGGCTTCGTAGAAGGGATTACGAGACCTCAGTCGCTTCATGCGCTAATGATGACGGGAATTATTGTCGTAGTTGTAACCGCTTTGAATACGGTATTTGGCATTATGCTTGCGATGTATCTCGTTCGCGCCGAATGGATCGGACGGCGAATGAAGCGGCTGCTCAATAGCTTGGTTGATTTGCCGTTCGCAGTATCGCCGGTTATCGGCGGTTTGATGATCGTTCTTATTCTTGGCCCGAATACGGTAATCGGCACCATGTTCGAGGACGCAGGCTTTAAAATCGTATATGCGCTGCCGGGGATGATTCTCGCGACCTTGTTCGTGACGTTCCCGCTTATGGTGCGCGAGGTGATGCCCGTCCTTCAGGAAATCGGTGCGCAGCAAGAGGAAGCGGCGTCAACGCTTGGCGCCTACTCCTGGTATACGTTCTGGAAAGTAACTTGGCCTTCGATCCGTTGGGGCGTTATCTACGGCGTAGTGCTGACGGTAGCGCGGTCGCTCGGCGAATTCGGCGCGGTTCTCGTTGTGTCAGGCAATATTATGAATAAGACGCAAACCGCAACAACGCTCGTTTATCAGGATGTCGAAAATTTCAACGTGGTCGCCGCCAATGGCGTTGCACTAGTTCTTGCGGCATTTTCCGTCGGACTGCTGCTGCTAATGGAATGGGCGAAAAAACGAAAGGAAGTGCATTAAGCCATGCATATAGAAGTACGGAACTTAAACAAAAACTTTGGCGATTTTCATGCAGTGAAGGATGTCAGCTTTGAAATCGAAAAAGGTCATTTGATCGGCTTGCTCGGACCGAGCGGCGGCGGTAAAACGTCCATACTTCGTATGCTGGCGGGACTTGAGTCCCCTTCCTCGGGCGATATTATTTTCCACGGGAAGAGGGTCAACGACCTGCCCCCTCAGGAGCGAGGAATTGGCTTCGTGTTTCAAAACTATGCTTTGTTCAAGCATATGAACGTATATGACAACATTGCTTTCGGCCTCAAAGTGAAGAAGCAGTCAAAGGAGCAAATCCGCGAGCGCGTTATGTATTTGGTTGAGCTTACCGGCCTAAAAGGGTTTGAGCATCGTTATGCGCATCAGTTGTCCGGCGGACAACGCCAGCGCGTTGCCTTCGCCAGAGCGCTTGCGCCAGAGCCGCAGCTGCTGCTCCTCGATGAGCCGTTCGCAGCGATCGACGCAAAGATTCGTACGGAGCTTCGGACTTGGCTGAAGGAAATGATCGAACGCGTCGGCATTACATCCATCTTCGTTACGCATGACCAAGAGGAAGCGATCGAAGTAGCCGATGAAATTATGATTATAAGCAAGGGCAAGCTAGAGCAAAAGGGCAGCCCATGGGACATTTATAAAAATCCGGAAACGCCTTTTGTCGCGAGCTTTATTGGAGAATCTACGATTGTGGACAATTTCGCGCAGCTCAAAGGTTTTGAGGATGCGGCAAGCCGTCCCGGCACTAAAGCACTTATTCGTCCGGAATATATCGAGATCGGCAAGCCGGGAGAAATTAAGCTGGCTAGCGCTACGCTTCCTGGCAAAGTGAAGCATTTGCATTTCCGCGGCAGCGAGTGGATGGTGGAGCTGCTCGTTGGAGATACGAAGCTGATCACCTACCGTTCGCTTGAGAAGGAAGTGCTGCATCCAGGCGATCAAGTAAGCGTGCTTGTGCACCGTGCCTACTTGTTCAATGACAACGAGAGCTGGATTGCGGAAAATAAATTGAAGGTCGATCCGATGCCTATTCATATCTAACCAATACGCGATGTAGAAAGAGTTGTATGCGAACATGAAAATCAATCGAGCAACAAGTCAGCGCATGTTCGTACTGCTGCTTGCTGTGGTTATGCTGCTCGTTGCGGCAGGCTGCGGCAAGGATAAGCAAGCGAGCGAGCATGGAGCTGGGTCTACCGTACAAGACGGCGATGTAACACTTGTAATCGGTGCATATTCGGTAGTGAAGGACGCGTTCGCTGAGCTGCTGCCTGCATTCCAAGCCCATTGGCTGCAGGAGACAGGACAGAAGGTAGCTTTTCAGGAATCATACGAGGCTTCGGGCACGCAAGCACGCGCTATTGCAGGCGGCTTCGAGGCGGATGTAGCGATTCTAGCCATGGAAGGCGATCTGGACAAAATAGCCGACGCCGGCTTTATCACACATGATTGGAAGGCTCAGAGCAGTGGCGGGATGATTACGAACTCCATCGTTGTATTGGGAACAAGGTCCGGCAATCCGCTTGCAATCAAGGACTGGAATGATTTGACGCGCGATGGCGTTAAGGTGCTCTATCCAAATCCGAAGACATCCGGCGGTGCGCAGTGGGACATCAACGCTATTTACGGCGCTGGACTGAAGCAATCCGAGGAGAAGAGCGGCAAGAAGGATGAGGATTATGCGAAAAGCTTTCTAAAGTCGGTTCACGCTAACGTTGAGTCGCTTGACAAGAGCGGACGCGCATCGATGGCTGCCTTCGAATACGGCGTAGGCGATGTCATTGTGACTTATGAGAACGAGCTGCTTGCGCGAATAAAGAAGGGCGTCGATTACGACATTGTCATTCCGAAGAGTACGATTCTTATCGAGAATCCGGCAGCGATCGTCGATAAAAATGCTGACAAGCATGGCACCCGCAAGGTAGCGGAAGCTTTTATCGCCTATCTGCATAGCGAAGAAGCGCAGCGCTTGTTCGTCGAGCATGGCTTCCGCGCGGTTGACGAGAAGGTAGCTGCCGATACGAAGGACCGTTACACCGTGCCGGAGCAGCTATTTGATATTTCATACCTGGGCGGCTGGTCTGAGGTTAGAGCTAACCTTTATTCGAAGAAGGGCGTTTGGTATCAGGTATTGGCGGATATTTAAATGAACGATAAAAGCATAGCATATGAAACGTAGCGGAAAACCTCCGTTCCACGCGACTCCAAAAGCGAGTCAGGCGCATGGAACGGAGGTTTTTTTGCGCGTACAAAAGCTTCGCTCGCAAACAGCAGATGACGCTTCTGTCATATATATTGCATTCATTGATTAAAACTGGTTAATAATAGTGCACGACGAGGAAGCTATTGCAAGAAAAAAAGCAGCTGAATTTTACAGCATAAATAGAAAAAATATATGTTGCCGATTAAATGTTGTATAATGATAAAGCAAATTGCTATTATTTTTATTGTTAATATACTTTTGAATGAAGAAGGAGAGCTGCTAAACTTATGGCTAAACAAAATGATTTTATTTCTGGATGGTTCAATCATCGCAAAGTGCTGCTTGCATTACTGGATACCGTTCGTGATGAGCATCTACAATACAAGCCTTGGGAAAAAGCGATGTCGCTGTCCGGCCTAGTTCTCCATATCAATGGATCGATGGGCATGTTCGCGAATACGGTAAAGAATGGGGAATTCACGCCCCCAGCAGCACCAAAGCCGTTTGAGTCGATTGAAGAGCTGAAAGCAATCATACATGCCGATACAGAGGCTACGAAAGCGGTGCTTGAAGCACTCTCTGATGAGCAATTAGAGGGCATTGTTGAATTTAAAGGGTTGAAGATGACTGGAATCGCTTTTCTCGAGAACGGCAAGGATCATGAAATTCATCATAAAGGCCAATTGTTCACTTATCTTCGGTTGCTTGGAATCGAAGTGCTGCCGTTTTTCGTAAGCCGCTCTTAGGCTGCGATAAAATTTCAGAATTGGGATGAAGCGAAGATGGAAAAAATAATTAAAGTAGGGCTGGACGCGGCATTTCAAGCTTTTCTCGCACAGGAGGTCTTCATGCATAGTGAAGCGACCTCCTTCGTTTTTGTCCGAAATTTTAAGGTTAACCTGACCAATGCTTTTACAGCTGGAGATGGTCCATACCGGGTTGCTCTGCACTTTGACGGGATTGGCTGGCTGCGTATGGAAGGGCTTACCCATTTTGAAGTGACGGTGGATGGAAAGCTGCTGCTTGCCGGATTTGATGATAGAGGCAGGATGAACGTAGCTTTGCACTTAGGAAAGGAGCCGTTTCCGGAATGAATGGAGAAGCAGTGAAATCAAAGCGAAAACTGTTGGCCGTGTTTGCGCACCCGGATGACGAATCGTTTATTTGCGGCGGAACGCTGGCTAAGTACGCAAGCATGGGGGTTGAAATCACGCTCGTAAGCGCCACGCGGGGTGAAATGGGCCGCCGGATGGGCAATCCTCCTTACGTGAATAGAGAGTCTATGCCGGCCATACGGGAGCAAGAGCTGCGGAAAGCTTGTGAGGCGCTCGGCATCAAGCGGCTTATTTTTTTTGATATTCGTGACAAGATGGTTGAATTTTATAATTCGGAGAGTTTAATTGAAAAAATAGCCGTTCTCATGGATGAGATCAAGCCCGATGTGGTTCTTACATTTCATGAAAGATTTGGCGGGCATCCTGACCACTGTGCAATCGGAAAAGCAACGAATGAGGCTTTTCATCGCACGCGCCAGCAGGGATCTCTCTATTTCATCAGCTTTGGCGATGCCATGGAGAGTCCCGAGCGATATGGCTACACGAAGAAAGAAGTCGTCAAAATCGATGTTCGCCAGCATTTGGAAGCGAAGCTTGCTGCGTTCCGTGCGCATCGCTGTCAAACGGAAATGGACGAGTGGGTGTGGAAGCCGGATCGCGATGCATTGGCAAGGCTCGGCTCGCATGAATATTTTCTAGCTGGAAGTCAATTTCATTCGCTTGTTATTCATCATGATTTGTTTCAATCGCCTCGCGCGCTTTAAAAGGTCAACGTATTTCGTTCAAAGCAGCCGCTGCGAGTGTACTTAGCACCGCATTGTCCATGGGCGGGTTGTGAAGACCCGCTCGAACATCGCGGTAATACCGCTCCAGCGGCAATGTTTTGGACAAGCTTGCTCCGCCCACTATACGCATCGCAATATCGACCACTTTAATCGCATTATTCACGGCAACGTATTTGGCTAGCCCAAGCTCTGGCTTCAAGAATGGGCGGTTTTCGGGCTCCTGATCCCATCGGTCAGCCGCCGCGTACAGAAGACAACGGGCCGTTCGGAGCTCGGCTTCCATTTGTCCGATTGACTGCTGGATCATGGGAAGCTCGGCGATTGGGCTTTGAAGGTGGTTGGGGCGGTACGTTTTAGCAAAGTTAATGGCGAAATCACGCGCTGCCAATGCAATGCCTACATAGCAAGCAGGAATATGGAGCAGCCAACCGCCGCCATCGTCCACTCCTTTGCCGGTGAGACGGGAGTCATCGGAAGCGAAGACATCGTTTAATACGACATCATGGCTGCCGGTGCCTCGCATGCCAATCGTATCCCACGTTTCAATGATGCTTACCCGTTCGTTTTTGTATATTAGAAAATCTGCTGTCGTTTCTTCTTCTGGAATATAAGCCGTTACGACAAAACGATCGAGAATCGGAGAGAGGGTACTGAACGTTTTGCGTCCTGTAATGAGCCAGCCTCCGCCATCACGAATGGCAGTGGTTTCGGGCTTGCCGCCGCGACTCGGACTTCCAGAGGCCGCTTCACTGGCGAACGTATTAATCATAGCGCCTTCGGCAACGATCGCTTGGCACAGCTCGCCGAACAACCGATCCGGCCATTTGCGCGTCGTTCTAAGATGCAGCACTTGTCCGATATGCCAGCCGACAGCGAGTGCTGTCGAACCGTCCCCGTAAGCTAATCGCTCCTGCAGCGCTACTAATTCGTGAAGCGATGCTTCATCGCCCCCAAATTCGCTCGGAACTGTAAGCTTTAAGTAACCGGCGTCGCGGAGATCTGCAAAGTTTTCATGCGGAAAGGAACCTTCCCGGTCGTGTAAAGCCGCTCTTTCGGCAAAACGAGCAGCAAGCGCCTCTATTTTCTCGGCGCGCGCTCTTTCCTCATCATTACGTATATATTGATCGATTATCCGCCCCAATTATAAAACACTCCTTCAATAAACGTATAATTTACTTATCCGTATTTTACCATAACCAACGACTACGAGGTACAGTTTGAAAATGAACGCTCAACTCGCCTTAATGCTTTGCAAGACGGCGTGGTTACAATGGGGGATGTGGGTGTTCTGCGTTAAACGAAGCGGCTTAAAACGTAAAATCGTGCAGCGTGCCCCCTTTGTATGACCATCTGAATGCGATTTGATCGAAAATAGATCTAGAATCTAGACCTAAGTTTCGTAAATCAGCCCCATACACACAAATAAGTCTAGAAAATAGACCTAAGACTGCGAGTAACCCACCAAATGACCATCTGGATGCCATTTCATCGAAAATAGATCTAGAATCTAGATCTAAATTTCGCAAATCAGCCTCATTATCACAAATTAGTCTAGTAAATAGATCTAATGCTGCAAAAACCGCTTAAATGGGTAGCGTCAAGTAGTTTGTGTAGTAAGATTATCCATCAAGTCAGTGCATGTTATTTGTTGTTGAATTGCAGGGGGGCATAGCCCCTGCAAAGGTTCATTAAGATTTCTGTTGTGGGCCATAACGCTCGGTGTACATCTCTTCAAATACAGCCTTTGTATCCGGATCTACAAAACCGCGTATGGCTCTACCGCACCAATTTTCGTTGTAGTCCAGTGCTTGCAAGTAAATGATCTTCTCTGCAGCTTCAATGTTAGTCAGGCTGTTCATTGGCTTCAATCGTTTACGCAATTCCTTGTTCATCCGCTCAATCGGATTTGTGGTATAGATAGCAGGCCAGGTCAACGCCGGGATCTTGTAGAAAGCCAAAAGCGTTGGGAGCTGCATTTCCCAAGACTTTACCTCTTTCGGGTACTGTTTGCTCCATTTGTCTTTAAAACCGTCAAATACAGCCCGTGCGACGTTTCCGTCAATTGCCGTGTATACCTGTTTCAAGTCTTCTAGAAATTCGGTTTTATCCGACACACGGATTTTCGGGAAAGTAGCTCGTACCTTGTGAACTACGCAATGCTGGACATCGGCCTTCGGGTAGATTTCGCGAAACGCTTCTTCAAGGCCAGGCAAGCCGTCAAACACGCCAAGGAGTACGTCCGTAGCGCCACGATGCTTGAAGTCTTTTAGGACCTCCCGCCAGCCATTCGAGCTTTCGTGACCGCCGACATAAAAGCCAAGGATTTGGCGAGTACCCTTCTCGTCAATTCCCATAACCAAATAGACGGCCTCACTGCTCACCGAGTTACGCTTGAGTTTGACGTAAAGTCCATCCAAGTAGATGACCGAGTAGCGTTTCTCCAGCGGACGGTTCTGCCACTGCTCAATGTCCTCCATAACCGTCTGCGTAATATTGCTAATGGTAGTTGGTGAGTAGTGTGTGCCGAACATGCTTTCCACGAACTTGGCAACCTCGCGTGTGCTCATTCCGCCTTTGTACATGTGGATAATGGCTTCTTCCAGCCAACCTTCCCTGCGCTGATAAGGCTGGAATAATCGCGTTTGAAACGAACCTTTACGATCGCGAGGCACTTGGAGTTCATTGATCGTTCCGTATCGCGTTTGAAATGACCGCTTGTAGTGGCCATTGCGACTGTTGCGCTTGGCGGGCTGCTCCACCGTCAGGTAATTTTTAATTTCTTCACGCAGTAACAGCTCCAATTTTTCTTGAAGCAGTTTCGTTACAGTATTTTCAAGTAGATCATTGAACGCATTTTCGGGTATATTAGTCATCGAGTAGGGCTCCTTCTTGGTGATGTTAGCAATCCCGAGGATACCCTACTTTTTTATGTTTTGGAAAGACTCCAAAACTTGGTACACAACTAATTGTACGTCATCGAGCAACACACCAAATGACCATCTGATCGCCACGTCGTGAAAATGAAATTAATTTTTAAGTGTGGGGCTGCGTTATAGCAGCGCACTTGAGTGAATTTTTGAAGCGTATAATTAAAATAGAAATAGGACGGAGCAGTTTCGTACACCGCTCCGTCCAATTTTCAAGCAAGCAGACTATTCATTTTCATTTTACAATTAAAACATTGGGAACACGTAGCGCACTAAGAAGTACAATGCTCCGAAGAAGATGACGATGTAGGCAGCATATTTGATGAATGTAGAAGCTACCAAGCTTGAATCTGATTTTTTCTCTACATGACGTTCTTCGATTTCAAGATTTCGTTGACTGGTTGACATTTGAACCACTCCTTTAGTGAATTGGTTAATCTCCAATACCCTGTATAGAGAATGATGAATCAGTACGAGCCGTCTCAAGCAGCATATATCGAGCTTTTTCGATTATTGCTCGGGAAATAGTCGAACCTATGCCCGGCTACCGTAAATGACGAAACGGGATCGCCATTCCTGGAATGGAGTAATCGGCTTCGTGCCGCACTTGACGCAGGTGATCCGGCAGATGTAGAGGATGTGTGCAGGTTAAGTGCGGAAATAGAGTAAAAAGGCAGTCAGATAACATGATGAATACCTTGATAAAAATGGCTTGACATTGGAGGGCACTCCAATGTTAATTTGAATTCATGGAAAAACTTTATTCTATACAAGAGGTTTCACGAATGCTTGGGATCCCGAAGGATACGCTTCGATACTATGACCGAATTGGCATCGTATCGCCGTCTCGGGAAGACAATCGGTACCGCATGTATTCGAAGAACGACCTCATCGATCTGATGAATATTCAAATCATGCAGTATGCTGACTTTTCTCTTGACGAAATCAAGGGGAAGTTTGGGTTCCACAGGATGGAGAATGTAGACCCTGCTTATTGCCAGGAGGTTGTTGCGTTCCTCGATGAGAAGAATGCAGAAACACGCAAAAATGTCATTCCAAAGCGAGTGATCGAAGATCCGGTCTGCCTCATGGACGATCGTGTCGCTTCTGATCGTTCGATTGATGATCATTCTTGGCATAACGGCATTTCATGACGTTTCGGCACTTTCGGATACGTTAATAGATTCTATAGCCATCGTAATTTATGTCGCATTTATCATATTGGGCATAAGAATGAAGAAAAAAGAGGCCGGAGGTCAGTCGGGACCAGTCAAATAGGTTAGAGTGAATCAATGAAGCTTTACTCCCTACAGCATTGTAATCATTACGCTAAACGTGAAACGTTAGTTGAAAAGCACATGGATGAGCAGGCGCTGTGGTGGCCTGCTCATTTTATTAAGCAAACTTGCAGTTTAGTTATAACCATTCTATTCCTTGAAAATTATGGAAGCTATGGTACAATTCGAGGTAGGCAGTATTTTATAAGGGACATTGGGGGGATGCTTTAATGAATTCTCATATTCAACTCCGACAAATGCAAAGTGAAGATGTTGATGTCGTTTTCCAAGCACTTGATGACCACAAAATTGGGAAACCACTAGACTATATTAAGAGGTGCTGGGAAGAAAATAAATCTGGAGAACGGGTTACTCTTGTAGCCTTCTACGACGAGAAGTTTGCCGGATGGTTACATCTTTTATCTAAATCAAGTTATCCGTATTTCGAAGAAAAAGGCATTCCAGAGATCAACAACTTTGATGTAGTTCCCTCCTTACGCCGACTTGGCATCGGCAATGCATTGATGGATGCTATCGAGCAAGTTGCATTCAAAAAATTCGATATTGTTGGTATCGGTGTGGGACTCTTTTATGATTATGGAAATGCACAACGACTATACGCTAAGCGGGGCTACATCCCCGATGGAAGAGGAATAATAAATGAAGACAAGCAGGTGGAGCCTGGCAGTTATGTGCTAGTTGGACACGAGCTGGCTTTGTATTTGATTAAAGAGAAAAAAGGAAGCTCTTGATGGTGTTAAAAAAGGGACGTAAACACAGTAATGTGTTTGCGTCCTTATTGTTGTCTAAAGGTTTTTTTGGATTTAATAAATGACCGATTATAAATCATTCATGCTGGCGATCTCGGAATTAATATCGACGTATACTGCCATCGCTTCGCGCATGAATGCTGCCAGACCGTCACCAAACTGGTCGATGTTTTTAGTGAACCGTCCATCATCCACATACAGTTGCCCTAATCCATTGAAGGCTTCAAGCGAGTAGTAGTGGCCCTTGCTGTTCAAAAATTGATACCATTCACCAATTGCCGCTTGAGCTACTTCTGATTCAGGGGCGCAGTTCCGAATGGCCGCAATTTTTACGAAAATCGCAACCATTTCTTCAGACATTCCTGCTTGTTCTTCCTTAGACAGGCTTTCAATTGAAGCGTTAGCCTTGTCGACGGCCTCATCCCCCCAACGTTCCCGTGCTTCCTGTTCATAAGGGTTATGGCTGAAATCAAAGCCTTCAAATTTCTCTTTGTTTGACATTTGAATCTCTCCTTTCGTGTGCCGGATTGTCTTATCAATCGTCGCTATCATATTATCGAGGCGGGCACGTTTATCGAGCAGCATCTTTTGATGCAATTCCAATGCTTCCAGTCGATCGAATGACGGATCGTTGATAATCTCACTAATTCTTTTTAGCGGCAGGCCAATTTCTCTAAAGAACAGGATTTGTTGCAGCATCTCGAGATTGGTGTCGGAGTATAGGCGATAACCGGCGTCTGTTACCTGAGCGGGTGATAACAATCCAATTTCATCAAAATGATGCAGCGTACGTACGCTAATACCGACCAAATCTGCTACTTCTTTTACTCTCAACGGTTATGACCTCCTTCAACACCGATTATAGAGTATCACGCGACGTGAGAGTCAACACCAAGATTTCATCCAGTCAGTGGAAAACACGAAAATGTTGGGACGCTAAAGGAGAGTAAATTGAGTTATCTATTAGCAATAATAATAGCTTACTAAAGTTGAGAAACCATAAAAAAATTAGTAAACTATAGTTATTGAAGGGGGAGAGTAAAAATGGCCGATTTGGCAGCTAAGATTGAAATAGGAATTAGTACATTTTTGGAAACAACACCGGACCTGGTGACGGGAGAGGTCATCAGCCATGCTGAACGGCTGCGCCATGCGGTTGAGGAGATCGTGCTCGCCGATCAGGTGGGCCTGGATGTTTATGGAATCGGGGAGCACCATCGTGCAGATTATGCAGGCACCTCGCCTGCTGTCGTACTGGCAGCGGCGGCTGCTATGACGAAGAAGATTAGACTTACGAGTGCCGTTACCGTATTGTCCTCAGACGATCCTGTTCGCGTCTATCAAGCTTTTTCCACGCTTGACGGCATCTCTAACGGACGTGCTGAAATTATGGCGGGCAGGGGTTCGTTTATTGAATCCTTTCCACTCTTCGGATACAGCCTGGATGATTATGAAGAGCTATTCGATGAGAAGCTGGAGCTGCTTCTTGCGATTAGAGCTTCGGAGAAGGTAACTTGGCGCGGCGGTCACCGCCCAGCAATCGATAACCTTGCTGTTTATCCAAGGTCCGTTCAGAGCCCGCTGCCGGTCTGGATTGCAAGCGGCGGGAATGCACAGTCGGCAATTCGGGCAGGAACGCTTGGCCTTCCGATCGCCTTCGCCATCATCGGCGGAATGCCTGAGAGCTTCGCACCGTTAGTTGCTCTCTATAAGGAAGCGGCTGCACGTGCCGGACATGATCCGAACAAGCTGGAAATTGCAACGCATTCGCATGGATTTGTCGGCGATACAACGGAGCAGGCGGCTGATTTATTTTTCCCTTCAACGCAGGCTCAAATGAACGTCATCGGGCGTGAGCGCGGCTGGAGACAGCATTACGATCGTTTAGCATATGATTCCGCTCGCAGTCTGCGAGGCGCTCTCTATGTCGGAGATCCTGAATATGTCGCGGAAAAAATTGTTTTGCTGCGCAAAAATTTAGGAATAACCCGTTTCTTCCTGCATGTCAATGTCGGCACGATGCCGCACCGTGAGGTGCTGCGCGCCATCGAGCTTCTCGGCACCAAAGTTGCGCCGATTGTTCGTAAGGAGCTTGCCCGAAACGAGGCATAGACTGAGGCGAGGTGCGATTAGTAACATGAAATGTGTGGCCGCAAGCTGGCTGCGCATTTTTTTGTATATAAGGAAAAATTCTACTTTTCTATTAGCAGGATGATGGTAATATAGAAAGAGAGCGATCATTTTTTTGAAAAGGTTTCGTTAGATTTTTGTCATCAATGGCATCTCACATATATAGAAGCTGTTTTTCTATTTTCAGCGCGATGAAGTAAAGCCGTAAATACGTGAATAGGGAGCGATTAACCGTCATGATCATTGAAACCAAAATGATTGAAAAGCCGGCTTTTATCGTTGTAGGCATTACCGATTCGATTCAATTTGATTCGTCGCTGCCGCCATCGGAGAACAAAATTGCTAAGCTGTGGGGCGTATTCGGGAAGCGTATTCCAGAAATAGCGGGTCAGCTCGGCTGGCGCAGCTTTGGTCTTATGCTGCAAAACCCGGATAACCCGCCTGGTGCGCCGTTCGAGTACACAGCCGCTGTACAGGTCAATCCAGGCAGCGACATTCCAGACGGTATGATTCGTTTCGAAGTGCCGGCTGCGCGCTATATCGTGCTGACTCTTCGCGGCGAGCTTGATTGCATCAGCGAAGGTTTTAGTTATTTCTGGGGTGAATGGCTGCCTAACAGTTCATATGAATATGACGGAGGCAGCCGCACTGGCAAATATGAATTCGAGTTTTATGACCAGCGTTACACGCAGCCGGACGATCCGAATTCCGAGATTGATCTGTATTTCCCTATTCGCGCTAAATCTTGATGGAGGGAGCAGTTTATCATGCGAGAGACAATAGCGATTGAGCTAGTCGAAGAGGCGCCATTCCCTTTGATTTTACGATGCTGTACCCCGTACGGGAGAAATTGCAAGTCAGACAAATACAGCTAGAATGCGCTACAGAGTTTAATCTAAAGCAGGTTTCAAGGCTGTCGGTTTACCGACAGCCTTACCTGTGTTTACATGTTTCATCAGCCGTTCAGGAATAGATGTGATTCGATTTGATCGGATTTGCAAATTTGTAAAATCGTCCCTCTTATCGCTCGAACGACTAAATTTTGAATGTAAGGTTCTATTTTTTGGCGCCCTGAATATAGTAGTTAACGAAGCCCTATTGTTGCAGGTCTGCCGTAATGATTGCAAAACAATAGAATAGGGCAGCAGGAGGCATAAAAGTTGAACGAGGCACGGAAGCAGATTCAGATGAACGAAGAGAAAAGCTATAGCAGCAGGGACGTACTGTATGAGATTGAACAAACGATCGAGGAGCTGGAAATTTATTTAGAAGCAAATCCGGATGATGAGATCGCACAGGTGCAGTATCAGCAATTTTTAAACAAACGGGAGAACTTTACGCTTTTTTTGTCGGAAGCAGGCAATGGGATTTATTATTCCGAAATGCAGGCATAACCAAATAGAGTGAATCGGTCTTGATGTTTACGATTTGCCAAATAGGTCTAAAAGATGCTGGGAGCAGGCAACTGTTTCCCGGCATTTTTTTGTGCAAATAAGCAGCTAATGAGTCAAACGTACTAAAAACGACAACCTTCTACGAATAATTTAGATCAGACAGAAGCAATAGCATAGGAGAGAAATGATGAAGATCAATCAAGCTTTTCGTATGAAAAAGATAAATGTAAAACGACTGCTGCTCATAGGTGCAGCCATGTTCATTGTCGCCTTGCTTGGCGGATGGGCGGTTTTTCGCTATTTTGTAAGCGTGCAGGATATTGGGCAGCTTGAGGTGCCGCTGCCAGCAGCCACGATTTTGTACGACCAAAATGGAACGGAAGCGACCCGTATTTCATTCAATAAAATTGAAGAAATCAAGTATGATGACATGCCAAAGCATATGGTGGATGCGGTTGTTGCGGTAGAGGACAGACGCTATTTCGAACATGATGGGATGGATATGCGAGCGATCGGGCGCGCTTTTTGGACAAATTTTACATCGGGCGGCACGGTTCAAGGCGGCAGTACAATTACGCAGCAGCTGGCCAAAAACGTCTTTCTGTCACATGAGCGGACTTGGTCACGGAAGTGGAATGAGGTGCTTCTCGCGAAGAAGATTGAGGAGAACTATAACAAACAGGAAATTATAGAGATGTACCTCAATCAGATTTACTACGGCGAAGGAGCTTGGGGAATCGATAGGGCGTCGAATACTTATTTTGGCAAGCAGCCTAAGCAGCTTACAGTAGCGGAAGCAGCTCTGCTCGCAGGCTTAATTAAGGCACCTTCCGCGCTTACTCCTTATAAGCATTTGGATAAAGCGCTTGAGAGAAGGAATGTTGTCCTTCAGCTCATGAAGGATCAAGCATTGATTAGCGAGGAAGTATACAATAAGGCCATTCGTGAACCGATTCAGCTTTTAAGCTCAAAGCCTAATCGTGTAGACGACATCAGCTATCCTTATTATGTCGATCAAATCATCCGTGAGGCTATGTCGCAATATGGATTATCGGAAAATGAGGTGCTGCAGGGCGGGCTTCGCATTTATACGGAGTTGGATACGAAAATGCAGCAGTCGGCGGAACAGGTTTATGCGACGGAGTCACTGTTCCCGGATAGTGCAGCAGATCAGCTTATCCAAAGCGGCGCTGTCCTCGTTGATCCTCGTGATGGCGGCATTCGGGCGCTAGTCGGAGGAAGAGGGGAGCAGCCGTTCCGCGGCTTCAATCGGGCGACGCAGCTAAAGCGCCAGCCCGGCTCAACGATCAAGCCCATAGCAGTCTATACGCCTGCACTAGAGCTTGGCTATAAGCCAAGCGACGAGCTTGTGGATGAGCCGATAAACATTAACGGTTATGAGCCGCAGAACGCAGACGGATCCTTTCATGGCGAAGTGTCGCTGTATGAAGCATTAATTAACTCTTATAATATACCAGCTGTGAAGCTGTTGAATGAGATGGGGATCGAGAAAGGAATCGATGCGGCAACGCGTTTCGGCATTCCTTTGACGGAGCAGGATCGCACGCTGGGACTTGCGCTTGGCGGTCTCCACGATGGCGTATCGCCGCTTAACATGGCCGAAGCCTTCGGCGTATTCGCGAATGATGGCGTTCGCCAAAATGCGCATGCCATTTCGCGTATCGAGTCGGCTGACGGGGAAGTGCTGGCTGTATTTGAACAGAGTTCGGGCAGTAAGAAAGTAACGGATTCTAACATAGCACGCACGATGACCGCTATGCTGGAGGGAGTCATAAAGGAAGGAACAGGTGTGGCTGCAAGGCTGCAGGATCGCCCGCTTGCCGGCAAGTCAGGTACGACACAAATGCTCGGAACGACAGGCTATGGGGCGAAGGATAATTGGTTTGTCGGATACACGCCTCAGCTTGTAGGCGCTGTTTGGCTGGGCTACGATCAGAGCGACAGCAGCCATTATTTGTCGACAAGCTCCAAGGCCGCAGCTGTCGTATTCCAGGCTATGTTCGCTGGAGCATTAATGGATGAGCCGGTCATCCCTTTTCCAAAGGCTCCTGATCTTTTTCCGAAGAAGAAGGACAAGGACAAGAAAAAGGAATCGGATAAGGATCGTGACCGAAAAAAGGAAAGGGAAGACAAGAAGGATCGGAAAGAAAGAGAAAAGGATAAAAAGAGAGATAGAGATAAAGACGATGATAGAGATAAAGACGATGATAGAGGAAAGGGGCGTAACAAGAGGGAAGACAATGATTAAAGTACGGTTCGGAAAATAGAGCAGAGGGGAGGTGAAGCCTCGAAATGCGCTGGCAGCCATTTCGAGCGTTCACCTCCTCTTGTTTATGCCCGCCCAGTGCCGTTATTTCCCTTTGGCTACGATGAACCCGACCAGAACGATAGCAAGACCGGTCCATGTGCGCCAATTTGGCGATTCCCGCAAAAAGATAAACCCCATCAGCAGCGAAATGAACATTTCCAATCCCTTCGAAGCAAGCAGCACATACCCAAAATTCCCAATTGCTTTGTACCCCAGCTTTATCCCGTAGCCAATGCAGAGATTCGCGCAAAGGAACAATGGCAATGCCAATAGCTGAAACTTTAGCGTAGACCAAAACTGCGGATCGATATGCTTGCTTTGATAAGAGAAAACAACATTTACAATGAGCAGCCCAGTCAACAGCAGCGAAGAGCTATAAATATAATACAAGGTGACCTCCAAATTTTTTTGTCCTCTACAAATAATGTTTCCATCAGCCAACACTTTTATGAAAAAATAGCTTGCTGCGATACGCAATAAAAGGCTTTAATTTCTTGATGTACGAATAGATAACGTTTTGGCGAAAGGATTAGGGATCGCATATGGTGTTTTTTTGACAATTCGTATATGCTAGTTTTAAATGAAGGGACTGATTCTATGATTCTGGAAGTTGCAGTCTTGCAGGTTAAATCGGGATTGACAGACGATTTTGAGCGTAGTTTCAAGAAAGCCTCGGCGATCATTTCCAGCATGAAGGGCTATATTAGCCATGAGCTTCAGAAATGCATGGAAGAAGACCGGAAATACATATTGCTAGTGAAATGGGAGACGCTTCAGGATCATACGGAGGGCTTTCGGGGATCAGAAGCGTATTTGGAGTGGAAAAGCTTGCTTCACCATTTCTACGATCCGTTCCCTACTGTTGAGCACTACGAAGCTGTGGATCTGGGCTAGCTGGATTTTAAACATGAAATTGAAAATAGGCATAGAGGGTGAAGAGCATTCAAGATTTTATACCATTGCATCTCTGCTTCGATGGTGTTGGTCGAGAGGTTGAAGTATTAGATGTCATTCAAGTGGATGATGATATTTATAGAGTCGAGGAAAATCCTGTTTTTACGGAAAAGGTCGGTTTCGGCGACGTTATTCGTGTGAAAACAACGAACGATGTATCCATCTATATAGAAACGATTGAAAAATCAAAGTTCACCAGACATAACTGGCTCCTTAGCAAAGAAGTGATTTACTCGCTGGAGCTGAAAATTTTAAAAAACAAAATTCGTGAATGGGAAGGCAAGAGCCAGCAAGTATTCGGAGGTATCTTTATTGTAAACCTGCCAATGAATACGAATGTCGATATAAACGGCGAGGTGCAAAGAGTTATAAAAATGGTTCAAAAATAAGCAGCGAGCGAAGCGGAGGCGAAGAAAACGATGGAGCTTGGATTAAAGGGCAAGGCAGCAATCATTACTGGCGGCAGCAAAGGAATTGGGCTGGCAACGGCATTGCTACTGGCTGCGGAAGGCGCTGAGGTTGCGATTGTCGCTAGGGAGCTAGAGTCGCTTCAGCAAGCTGCAGCGCAAATCAAGGAGCAGACAGGCAAAGAGGCTTTCGTTATTAGCGCCGACGTATCGAAGCCGGAGGATGCCGATCGAGCGGTAGCTTTGGCGGCAGCGCGCTTTGGAGGCGTCAACATTCTTATCAATAATGCAGGAACGTCGGCCGCTCGGCCATTCGAGCAGGTCGGGGCTGAGGCGTGGACGGCTGATCTTGATTTGAAGCTGCTCGGAGCCGCTCAATTCTCACGCGCGGTGCTGCCGCATATGCGGCAGGCAGGCGGCGGAGCTATCGTAAACGTAACGGCAATCGGCGGGAAAACGCCAGGCGCTTCCTCGCTGCCGACCTCCGTCAGCCGTGCAGCAGGCTTAGCGCTAACCAAGGCGATGAGCAAGGATTTGGCTGCTGACCGCATACGCGTTAACGCGGTGTGCATCGGACTAATTCGAAGCGCGCAAATCGAGCGCATGTGGCAGGCCAAGGCACCTGAGCTGAGCTGGGACGAGTTTGCAGCCGACAAGCGCCATGGCATACCGCTTGGGCGGATTGGAAATGCGCAAGAGGCAGCCAATGTCATTGGCTTTCTCGTATCGGATGCAGCGTCCTTCGTGACGGGAACCTCCGTCAATATTGACGGAGGCCTATCTGCGGTGCTGTAAGCTGCTGCAATAAAGATAATAAAAGCTCCATGCAGATTCCCGTATCGCACGGCTGTCTGCAGGAGCTTTTTTTTCACGACTTGCCGCTTATAGCTAATGCTTAGCCTCATTTACGGGCGTATTAAAATATGGTATTTGCTAATTTTGAAAAAGTATACTACCATTAAATTATAATCATTCTAAAGTAAGCCCTTGCATTAAGGAAATGGCTTCTAAGTGCAGGCTTTTTAATAAAAGGAGGTATCCCTGCATGTTAAACATCACGGCAGAAATGGACCGAATTAATCGGCATTTGATGGCGAACGGATACAAACTAACGACGCAGCGCGAGATCATATTGCGCGTGCTGCTTGAGAACGAAATGGATCATTTGAGCGCAGAAGGCGTATTTATGCTCGTGAAGCAAAAATATTCAGAGATTGGCCTTGCTACGGTATATCGGACGCTTGAGCTGCTGGCCGAGCTGCATGTTGTGGAGAAAATGAATTTCGGAGACGGCGTAGCCCGCTATGATCTTCGCGGCGACGTGAATGAGCATATGCATCATCATCTCATATGCGACGAATGCGGCTCGCTCAAGGAAATTAAAGAAGATTGGCTGTTTGAGATCGAGCAGCGGATTGAACGGGAGTTTGGCTTTAAGGTAATGGACCATCGGCTTGATTTTACAGGAACATACAAATCATGCAATAAAGGCGAGTGCAAGCGGACGCGTAAAGCCGTTTCTTAATCGAATCGCCAATGTACAAGCATAAAGAGTCTTTCCACCGAGGTGGAGGGGCTCTTTGTTTTTCGTCGACCACTCTTCATTTCTTGACGGGTAAGTGGCTGGCAGCGGCCAAAGTTGATTTAAGGGAAGGCGGCCATTTAGAGCTTGCCTTTGATTTGACAGAGGGAAATGCCTTCACCGGGAAAATTACCATTCACCAGAAATATGCGCAAATACTTGATGGAGGCATGAGGTAAAGCAAGTCGGCACCTCGCGAGCATGATAGAATGGATACCGCATAAAAAAAGCTGCTCTAGGCCAACAACCTAAAGCAGCTCTTTCTCATTTCATATGAAGCTTAGCCGATAAGCTAATGTAGGAGGTTGAGCTGCAAGCGGCCTGTCGTGCCTGACAGCAAAACCATGCTGTAATCTAAACAATAGCATATATTTTCAAAAAAATTTCAAAACAATCATGTATAATGAAGTAATATTCAGTCACACAGTCATTTTACATAGAATAGAGGGGATGAAATGGAGCATATTCACGGTTCGTATGATAGTATATTAGTTTTTTTCTCATATATTATTGCAGTGATGGCTTCGTATACTGCGCTTGATTTAGCTGGAAGAGTAAGCACTTCTAAGGGGAGAACAAGACTCGGCTGGCTATTGTTCGGTGCGGCAGCGATGGGAATGGGCATTTGGTCGATGCATTTTGTCGGCATGCTTGCCTTCAACCTGCCCGTAACGATCAAATATGATTTAATTATTGTGCTGTTATCGGTTGCTGCAGCCATGGTTGCTTCGTTTATTGCGTTGTATGTTGTCGGCCGAAGCGAGTTAACAGGCATTCAACTGCTCACCGGCGGCTTATTGCTTGCCTCAGGGATTTCAATCATGCATTATGTCGGCATGTCTGCAATGCTTATCCATATTACATATACTCCGGTTATTTTTATTTTATCTGTTCTTATTGCATTTGGTACATCCATTGCCGCATTATGGCTAGCATTCTATTTCCGCAAGGGTGGTCAGCGCGGGGAGTTTTGGAAAAAGCTTGGAAGCGGAGCGATAATGGGTGCTGCGATCGTCGGCATGCACTATACAGGCATGGTAGCGGCTAATTTTCACAACAGCAGCAAGTCTGCCCTTTTCTACAGCGTGATTTTGGACCAAAAATGGCTGGCCTATTTCATTGCGGGCGGGATATTGTTTACACTCGGCCTATCTTTATTCGGCATTTATATTTCGAAGCAGCTTGCAAGCAAAGATCAGGAGATCGAGCAAAACGAGAAGTGGTATAAGTCCTTATACGAAAATAGTCAGGATGGCATCGTTTCCGTTGACTTGCAGCATCGCGTCATTAGTTTTAATGCCGTTGCCTTGCATATAACAGGCTATAGCGGCAAACAGGTTATCAATCAGCCCATTTCTACGATGAGTTCGATTATTGTCAGCGAGGACCTTGAGAACGTAAAGAAAATGTTCCACAGTACCTTTCAGGGAGCGAGTTCAAATTATGAAACGGCGATTATCCGCCATGATGGCATCAGACTTGATCTTAGCGTCACCAATGTTCCCGTGATCGTGGAAGGCAGCGTTGTCGGGAGTTATATTATTTTTAAAGACATAACAGAAGAGATGCAGGCGAAGCGGAAAATTAGCCATTTGGCGTTCCATGACGAGCTTACGGGCTTGCCGAATCGCCGCATGTTCAATCAAGCCATCGCTCAAGCAATCGAAGATAGCAGTGTAAGCAAGTCACCGTTTGCCGTCATGGTGCTTGATATCGACCGGTTTAAAATGATCAACGATTCGCTTGGCCACACAGTCGGCGACCAATTTTTGAAAGAAGTCAGCGTGCGCATTGAGCAATCCGCTTCAGGGCATAACGTCATCCTCGCACGTATGGGCGGCGATGAGTTTACGCTGCTATGCTGCGATTACGAATCGCAGGAGACGGTTAAGGGGCTGGCTCAGCAGATTATTAACAGCATCCAATCCCCATACAGGTTGAAGGACAGCGATTTCTATGTGTCTGCGAGCATTGGTATTGCGCTGTTCCCAGGCCATGGACAGGATGCTGTTCAATTGCTGAAAAATGCCGATACGGCCATGTATGAGGTGAAAAAAAGAGGGAAAAACGGCTATCAGTTTTTCACTACCAAGTTTGACCAAATTTTGCAGGAAAAAATCGAACTAGAGGGCGATCTGAGAAAGGCTATCGAACGAGGCGAGCTGCTGCTGCATTACCAGCCGCAAATTCGGACAGAGGATCATGCGATGATCGGAATAGAGGCGCTTGTACGCTGGGAGCATCCGTCCAGAGGCTTGTTGTCTCCGGGCATCTTTATTCCGCTAGCCGAAGAGACGGGGCTCATTTACGATCTAGGAACGTGGGTGCTGCGAGAGGCTTGCGGCCAAATGTGTAGATGGCATGCCGAGGGAGGACCGCTCATCCCTATTTCGGTGAACTTGTCCTCGCAGCAATTCCATCAGCCTAAACTAGCGGAATATATAATGGCTATTTTAGAGGAGACAGGTCTTGAATCGCAATATTTGGAGCTTGAAATAACGGAAAGCATGATGATGGACGCCTCCGTATCAAGCAGTATTTTGAACCAATTAAACGAATATGGCATTAAGATCAGCTTGGACGATTTTGGAACGGGATACAGCTCGCTCAGCTATTTGAAAATGTTCCCGATTCACAAGCTTAAAATCGATCGCTCCTTTATCCGTGATATTACAGAGAATAACGGTGATAAAGCGATTGTAGCCACGATTATTGCTATGGCGCAGCATTTGAATATGGAGGTTATTGCGGAAGGCATTGAGACGAAGGATCAGCTTGATATTTTGACGGAAAATGCATGCAGAAAGATTCAAGGCTATTATTTCAGCAAGCCGTTGCCGGCAAACGACGTGGAGAAAGCTTTTTTTATTCCTAGTCGCGCAGTGCAGTAGTCGGTTAATTGCATATGAACATCAAATGTTGTGCACAGTCGCAATCGGAGCAACAGGTCAAAACATGCCTCATAATAATATGCAGCCCTTTTTGGGCTTAAACTTCATCATCGCCCTAACAGGCATATTTCCACCTAAGTCTTAGCCGATTTTTGATAGGCCATTACACATGACTTGCAAATGCAGGCTTTATTGCGTTTTTCTTCTGGAACCTGCCCAAGAAGAGCCTCAGGAAATTTTTCGCGAAAGCACCAGCAATCGGCTGCTCCTTCTTGTGCAGCTTTGATGCCGCACTCATTTGGCTTACCGCATATCGGACAATTCATTGTTCTATGCTCCTATCTTGCAGAAACAGCCCTTTCGCTTCTGGCGAAGGGGCTGTTTTGCGTATTGTGCCAATCGTGCCTATTCAGCAGATGGTTGAAGGACAAACTTCTCGATAACGTGGCGCACGCCTTCCTCATTGTTCGATAGCGTAACGTAATCGGCGATATCCTTCAGCGATTGAATCGCATTGCCCATCGCTACGCCAAGGCCAGCCGCGATAATCATTTCATTGTCGTTCCATGCATCGCCAAGGGCAATCGTTTGGTCCATCGTGCAGCCTAAGTGCTCAGCCATAAACCGCAGGGCATGTCCCTTCGTACCTTCCTTATGCATGAACTCCAAGTAATGCGCTTTCGATTTTGTAATATGAACGCGATCGCCTATGAGCAGCTTTAGCTCCTCGGCAATAACGTCAAGACGAGCGGGATCGTCGATGATCAGCATTTTGTTCATCGGAAAGTCGAGCAATTTATTGAAGTCAGGCTCTATTTTATATGGAATGTTGGAAAGCTTGGAATAGGCTTTTATTTTATCATTATCTTCTGTTCCGTACAGCTCGTCATCTACATAAAGCTGCAGGTGAAGACCATTTGCTTCAGCGTACGCGTGAAGCTCCTTGGCCGCATCGATAGGAACGTTTCTCTCATATAATACTTGTCCATCGAGCAGAGTTTTGACGAGGGCTCCCTGATAAGTAATAATAGGAACATTGAGTTCAATTTGCTTGGCGATCTTTTGAGCGGAAGCGAACATGCGTCCCGTTGCGAGTGTCACGGTCACACCCTGCGCGATGGCAGCCTCCATCGAACGCTTCGTGCCTTCCGTTACGGTTAGGTCATCCGTTAATAAGGTGTCGTCAACATCAATTGCAATAAGTTTATACATACTAGCGGTGAAGCTCCTCTCCAGCTCTCTAATTTTTAGATTAGGTTGATTGTAGCTAAAATGATCCACACATACAAGACTTTGCGTATGCTTTCGAAGTAGTTTTACTTCGTAAAATTTTAAGGAGATGAACAGATGAACAATTTTACATCAGCGGCATCAAAACAACGATTTCTGACTCTTTGCGTGCTGGGCGCTGTTTTGTTTACAGCCGTCGGCTTTGCACTGGGCCTGCTATGGATGGGCAATCGATATCCGATGCTGAAGGAGCCGGCATTCAAGCAATTTACCGTCTCTTACACTAAAATTATAAATGATTATTTAAACGGCGCGGAGCCGAAAAAGCTTATAAACGGCGCGGTAGAAGGGATGGTTGCTTCACTTGAGGACCCGTATTCCCGATATTTGGCCGAGGAGAAGGGCAGCGCTTATACGGAATCCTATGAAGGCCAAATTTACGGTATTGGGGCTGAAATACGCGAGGAGGAAGGGCAGTTTGTCATCAGCGGACTTACGAAGGGCGCTCCTGCCGAGCGCGGCGGCTTGCTGCCGGGCGATACCATCCTCTCGGTAGATGATCAGAAGCTGAGCGGAAAGACGTTTGAGGAGCTGCTGGGCGTCATTAGAGGCGAAGAAGGAACGTCGGTCTCGCTCAAGGTTCTGCGGCCGAATCAGGCCGAACACATTGCGCTGACGCTGAAGCGGGAAGCGATTCCGATTCATACCGTTACTTCTGAGATGCTCGAGGGCGGTATCGGCCATGTGACGATCAGCCGCTTTGCAGAGAAAACAGCGGATGAATTTGAGGCAGCACTTGCCGAGCTGCAGGCGAAGCAGCCGCTTAAAGGTTTGCTGCTTGATATGCGCTCGAATCCGGGGGGCCTGCTGCAGCCGACCATCAATATCGCGAGCACGCTTATTCCGAAGGACAAGGTTATTTTGAACGTTGTATACAAAAACGAGCGCCAGACGATTACTTATAAATCGAAGCAAGAGAAGGAATGGACCGTACCGATTGCAGTGCTCGTAAACGGGCAATCCGCCAGCGCCAGCGAGGTGCTGACAGCTGCTTTGAAGGAATCGGCAGGGGCTGCTGTAATTGGGGAGAAAACGTACGGCAAAGGCGTCGTTCAAGCCTTTAATCAATTTAAAGACGGCTCGGTCCTAAGCTTAACGGAGGCTCAGTGGAAGACGCCTGGAGGAACTTGGATTAATAAAACGGGCGTTTCGCCGGATTTTACAGTAAAACTGCCCGCGTATACCGAGCTAAGACCGCTTGCCATCGGCTCGGATATGAAAGTGGGAAGCTACGGCGAGGATGTGAAGACGCTGCAGCAGATGCTGAAGGTGCTGGGCTATACGCCTGCGGGTCAAGAAGGCCTGTTCGACAATCAGACAGCTGAGGCTATGCGCAAGTTCCAAGCTGCCGAGAAGCTGGAGGTTACGGGCAGCTTTAATGACAAGACAGGCTATCAACTGCTCGAGCGGCTGCGCGAGAAGCTTGGACGAGAAGACAGCCAGCTGCATAAAGGATTAGACGTTCTAAAAAATCGCAGTTGACAACGGGGATGATAATCATTATCATCAAGTAGGAAGCAAATCCTTCGTTGCGCTGCGGGGTGAATCGGATGAAGAAGATAAAGTATTGCAAACGGAATTTAAAGAATGGTTCAGAGCCGATTTTTAAGGCAATGAAAAGCGAATATCCGGATATTAAGCAGAAGAAAAGCGATTGTCTCGGCGATTGCAAAACCTGCAAGCTAGAGTGCTTCGTCGTCGTTAAGTCGAAGACGGTTAGCGCACCGTCTCCAGAGAAGCTCTATAAACGATTGAAAAAAATGATCGGTTAACAATTAAATATGGATACATTTACAAGAACGGCATTTGCCGTTCTTTATTTTTATGTTAGAATAAGTACAATCTAGGAAAGTTGAGGTGCACGAGCATGAATGATGGATTGGCAGAAGCTTTAAATGAACAGATGAATTTTGAATTTTATTCAGCGCATGTGTATCTAGCAATGGCAGCGTATTGTTCGGGCGAGAGCTTGGATGGTTTCGCTAACTTCTTCATTGTACAAGCTGAGGAAGAACGGTTTCATGCTATGAAAATATACAAATTCCTGAACGACCGCGGCCGTCGTGCGACGCTTTCCGCTCTAGGAGAGCCAAATAACGATTACGCGTCCATCTTGGACACATTTGAGCAAGGCTACGGGCATGAGCAGCAAAATACGAAACGCTTCTACAATTTGTCTGACCTTGCGATCAGCGATCGTGAGCATGCGACGATCAACTTCCTCAAATGGTTTATCGATGAGCAGGTTGAAGAAGAGGCGCTGTTTGACAATATCATTCATAAGCTGAAGCGGATCGACAAAGACAGCAACGCTTTCTATATGCTCGACGCTGAGTTTGCTACTCGCTCTTTCACGGCGCCGGCGCTGTAAGGAAGAGAACAGCTTACGCTTAGCAAATTACGAAGAGACCGTCCTTTTCGGGTAGAATACTCTACCTGAGAACGACGGTCTTTTTTTTGAAGTGAAAAGCGGGTATTCGTGGTGGTTATTGAATGGAGGGGTTGATGAGCATTCTTTTGCTCTTCCGGAAGGAGATGACTGCAGCGATGAATGCCAGAAGCAGCGAAGTGCTAGCAATCCATGGATTGTATAAAACAGACTCGTTCCATGTTACAGCCATGCCCCCGACTCCCGCCCCCATCGCCAGGCCGATCTGGGTCACGGAAGTGTTTAGGCTGATGACGAGATTAGCGGATTGTGGCACTTTCTCGATGAAGTAGGTTTGCGTTGCAGGGCCCATAATGAACATAGACATGACCCAAATCGATAGAAGTGTTATGGCAAGAGGGAATGAGTGAATAACCAGCGGCAGTAGGGCGAGCGTTATGACATGAGCGACCATACTTGTGATCATTATGCGTACGCTTCCCCATTTGTCGACAGCGGAGCCTCCGATCCGGGAGCCGAATGCGCCAGCAATTCCGAATGCCAGCATGATGAACCCGATTGAGGATACGCTCCTGTGCAAAATCGAGTCTAGAAAAGGAGTTAAATACGTGAACATGATGGAGTTCCCGGCTTCCCTGAGGAATGAGGCGAGATTGCCGAGAATGAAGAAAAGCATCGCAAGGAGCAGCAGCTTTTTTCGTCCCATTCGCGAAGTTACCGATACGACGACAGGGGTACCAATCGCGAAAGCGAGTGAATAGACGGTAATAAGCTGCCCAGCGAGAGCAACGGAAACTTGCATTCGGTCAGCCAATATATTCAAAATGCCAGCAACGACGAGTTCTGAAGTAGCGGTGAAGAAGACAGCTATCGTTAAAATATAAATGACAATCCGGTTCATAATGGTTTAGTCCTTTCAATTTGGGTATGATGGATTCCTCGCTTTGGATGAAAGCCGATGTTGTTGTTCAAGCAGTTGGCCGCGTCCGGCAAAATGCTTAACTGAATTATAATCAAGTTACTTTAGATAAGTAAGAACGCAAAACAGTTGGACATCATCCATTTATATGGACTAACTAACTTTAAGTAAGTGAGAGGTTTTATGTCCATGACAAAAAACCGCCAAGGGATAGATCCCCTGGCGGTTCATTACATAACGCGATTAAGATGATTTTTCAGAAGGTTGAGCGGTCTGCACCGTGTTGCCCCACTTTTGCACCCATTTATCCATTTCCATTAACGCTGTTTGAAAATCGCTGCCCTTCTCCGTCAGTGAGTATTCCACCGTGACAGGAACAGTTGGAAAGACCTCGCGCAACACAAGACCGTTTTTTTCCAAGTGACGAAGGGTATCGGTAAGGGATTGGGTCTTGACGATGGCTACATTCCGCTGGAGCTGATTGAACCGCTGCGGTCCCCTTAGCAGCTCTTCAAGAACGAGGAACGCCCATTTGGCGCCCAATATTTGCAGCACCTCGCAGATGCTTGAGCCGGCACTCTCCTTGCAGTCGCCATGCTGGCTGTCTTGAACGGCCATGGGCTGCCCCTCCTAATTCATCGATAATTTAACTAGAGCAAAGAACGACAGTTTAACATTATTTTATGCTACCATTATGATCCTGCGCTTTTCATCATGTCAATCGTTTGAGGAACTTTTCCACCTTAGGCACGTCTATTTGGGTAGATAGGGGTATGGTAAAATGATAATAACTTGGAGGATCTTTAGGTGAAAATATAATATAGCTATGCTTCGAAACAACAAAACATTGATTAAAAAGGAGAAGAACATGTGCAGAAATATTAAGACGTTATTTAACTTTGATCCGCCCGCGACAGAAGAAGAGATCCAATCGGCTTCGCTCCAATTCGTTAGAAAGCTCTCTGGCTTCAACAAGCCGTCACAGGCGAATGAGGAGGCCTTTCATCGTGCTGTAGAGGAGGTGGCAGCCGCCGCCCGTACGCTGCTGGATTCCCTTGTAACAAACGCAGATTCTCGCAATCGCGAGGTGGAGATTGAGCGTGCCCGCGCGAGAAATGCACAAAGGTTCGGAACCAGCAGGGAGTAAGCTCGTTCCATAGCGAGCTTATTGTGCTCGAATAAGGAGATGAAGCTATGAATATACGTGTATTGGAGCAATCGGATGCCCCATTATACCAACAATTACGTTTAAGCTCGCTTAAGGTCAATCCAGAAGCCTTTGGATCAACTTTTGAGAGAGAAGCGGTATATACACTTGAAACGGTAGTAGAACGAATAAAACCGACTAAGGATAAATTTGTTATCGGTGCTTTTGATGCTAAAAGTTCGTTAGTGGGGATTGTAACTTTTATGCGTGATAACGGCTTGAAAACGGCCCATAAAGGCAATGTTTACGGGATGTACGTAGTGCCAGAAATGCGAGGCAAGGGTTTGGGGAAGCTGCTCATGCTTGAACTAATCGTAATAGCAAAAGCATGTGATGGTTTGGAGCAAGTGAACTTAACAGTCGTATCTAATAACGAATCCGCGAAGAAGCTTTACGAATCAATTGGATTCGTGGTTTATGGCGTAGAGCGGAGCGCCTTGAAATTCAACGGGCAGTATTTTGACGAGGACTTCATGGTTTTAAAGCTTTAATTATCACTGGACTAAAAGTGAATAAGGGATTCAAAGGAACGGCAGGCTAGGACACTGCTTTCAGGTTCTAGTCTGCCGTTGCTTTAGTATGTTGAGGACTGATGTCTATCTAATTCTTTCTATGTCTGCTTGTCAGTTCGGACTTCTCCCTCGATAGGTACGATCATGAAATCCTCTAATTCTTTGATCGAGCTATAGTCGTTAAAGCCAAGCTCGGTGCTTTTTCCTTGACTATCGATCGTTCCGTACACGATTTTTTCAAGCATCAAATGATGAGTGAAATAGACGGATTCTCCAAAAGCCTCATGTCGTGTACCCACTTCCCCATTTCTTCCGTTAGAATCATTTTGCCATTTCACGACAGCAATGCCATCCTGATTTATTTCGGTATAATTGATCAGCCCTTTATATTGATACTCAAAACGCAGTGCTTCTCCTTTGGGAAAAGTATATGCGAATGTATATCCTTCTCCAGTTGCTTCAATTTGTTTTCCCGCATACGTTGATGGATAATGAATGGCAATTTCGCGAGCTTTTACTAAATCTCCGTGCATAAGGATGTTAAAGCGTTCCTCACCAGACGGTGTGCGCACAATTACGCTCTTATTCGTATTGTTGTATTTCAATACCCCTCCCAACGTTTCTGAGATGAAGCGCAGTGGAATATAGGTTCTTCCGTCTTTAATCGTAACAGGGGCATCAAGCTTGACGCTTTTACCGTTAACCTCAGCCGTTGTAGCTCTGCTTTTAAGGCGTACAGTCGTTTTCTTTTCTTTATTGACTATAACGATCGTCTTGGTGGCTTGTTCGTAGGAATACGTTAGATTTACCGGGTCGTTAAAAGCTTTTAGCTGAACCATTGTTCTTTGATTTACGGTAAGTACATCCTTTTGAAGCTCGCCATCAATATAAACCAAGGTTGGTTTTTGCGGCGCGGCGGAGACCGTTACTCCTGAAACTAACATTCCAATGACCGAAAGCGAAGCTGCTGTTGCTTGAATCCATTTTTTCAAAAGTGAAGCCTCCTTGTTTTATCTTCATTCTTCCTAAATGTTAATAACGCATTTTTTTTGTGAAAAGTTGCACATTAAGTATTTATGTGGAAGGAAGTGAGTGTTCATGCTTGATAATAAACGACTAGGAGACGGGCTTTCGGTCATTTCAATTTGTAAAAAAGAAACCGGTGATATCTGGCATGTCTTGGATGTAATATAGAAACAGCTGAAGCCGTATTACTTGGGGCACTTGATAAAACTTCACTGATCTTTCACATTTAGTGCTGGAACAACTATCAGATTTTCCAATCATATATCGGGCGGAATCGCATCATGATTTAATTGGTCATATGCTAACTTTTTCTCATGCATTGAACATTTTATATTGAGTAGATGGAGGACGAATTTCTTATTTTGAAAAATTTCGGTATGTAATCAGTCATTAAGACAAGACAGCATTTTCTGACTACTTTCACAAAGGACTGCCGCTCGGCAGTCCTTTCATTTTACAGCAGTAATCGGCAACCAGCACCATCCATCCATTCATTATAGCTGTTTTCTACATAGAACAAAGCTTCCAGTTGTAGTAAGCTGTTATCAATTATAGCCGACGAAACGTTAACGAGCTCCAGAGCATAATTGCACCTATTTAAAGGAGGTTTTCCTATTGCATACAATGTTCCATTACAATTGGCTGGTCCGGGAAGAGTGGTATCGGTGGTGCGAGGACGTACCCGAGGAGGAGCTGCTTCGCAGCCGAACAGGCGGCGTTGGCGGCATTTTGCACACGCTGTTCCATATTGTTGATGTGGAGTGGAGCTGGATTCGAGTTATTCAGGGAAAACCTGATTTCGAAGAAAGCTTTGAGGACTACAGCACTTTGGATAAGGTGCGTAAGCTTGACGCTGCATTTCACGCAGAAGTTGAACAATTCATACGCTCTTGGGACGCTAGCATGGAGCATCGTCCTTTTTATGACAATAAACCGGACGGGAGCGCCGAGTTGTTCGCGTGGGGAGAAATTTTGCGGCATGTGATCGCTCATGAAATTCATCATAACGGTCAATTGTCTGTCTGGGCGCGCGAAATCGGGAAAGAGCCTGTTTCTGCCAACCTAATCAGAAAAGGACTTATGAAGGTATCCGAAAGTAAAATCTGATTGATGGCGAATACGAGAGCAAGTTTGCATAATATACGCAGGCTGCTGTGTTGCCCTGGGAGGGGGATTTTATGCAACTAGGAAGGCTGCCGGCAGACAAGGACAGTAGTGAGTATAGGAGGATTAGCCTTGAAGGAACAAATAACAGAGCCTCAAATAAAGGGAAGCAGCATTGACTTAAGAATGGCGCGGGAATCTGATTTGGATGCCTATTATACTTTTTTGCAAGATTCCGAGATGACTCTGCTGACGGGCTCGCAAACAGATTTTACCCGCGATGCAATAGAAGCGTGGATTCGGAAAATTAGCGTCGTAGATGAAGCACGTGTTGACTTTATGATTATATTAAAGGAAACGGATGAGCTGCTGGGAGAGGTTGTATTGAATGAAATCGATACCGTCAACCGCAGTGCGAATATACGGATCGGCATTCAAGGGACGCAGCATCGCGGTAAAGGCTACGGTACGGAAGCGATGCTCCATATGCTTCGGTACGGATTTGAGACGCTTAAGCTGCATCGTATTCATCTGGGTGTTTACGCTTTTAACCCCCGTGCCATCCATGTATATGAGAAGCTCGGCTTTCAGCGCGAGGGAGTGGAGCGGGATGCGCTTTATTTGGACGGGAAGTACCATGATATGATCACGATGGCTATGCTGGAGGATGAGTTCCGTGCCATATATGGAGCGGAGTAGAACGTATGACAAAAAACAGCGGCAGTCTAAAGCATGATTTTCATGTTTAGGCTGCCGCTGTTTTATTTGCCCATTTCAAGCTCCTGGTTAAATAAATCATCATTCAGCTCGGCATAGATTTTATCGATGATATCGACGCCGATTTGCGTATGCATCTCAATGATTTGCCGCTCAATAATAAGCGAGAGTTTTCACTTTTTCTTTGGCAGTATCTTCGTTCCTTGCTCCATAGGCGATTGGCATAACGGGCATGCACGAGTCTCCGATTGCGAATCCTCGTACGTTATAATCCGCTGCCATACCTCGCAGGAATCGCTGGTGCAAAGCCATGCGAGAGCCGATTCGGAAACTCCCTCTTCCTCCTTCATAAAGGCGGAGCGGATAAAGCGCGAAAGCTCTGCAGGCTTGCCGCGATATAGAGCAGGTGAGCTAATGTACAGCTCTTCCTGCGCTCTTGTGACGGCAACGTAAGCGAGCCGCCGTTCCTCTTCCAGCGCTTCGGCAAGCGCATCATCGCCAGTCTGGATGGAGCTCCGATCACTATGTTTGTCGGCTGCAAGCGCAGAGCTATGAGGGAGAATGCCCTCCGAGACGCCGATCACGAATACGACCGGAAATTCAAGTCCCTTGGATTTATGGATCGACATCAACGATATGGCGCTGCGGTTATGTGCATGCTTCTGAAGCTGCTGTACGGCAGCATGCTTGTCCGTAATATCATCAATATAGGCGAGGAACGCTTCGATCGTATCGTAGGTGCTTGCGGCGGCCTCGAATTCATCGAGCACTTCCTTTAGCCCTTCTTTGTGCTCCGTCATTTCATGGCGCTTGCTCGTTTCTAGAAATTGGTCATAAAAGGCTTGACGTAGCTGCATAATAGCTGAAGCAGGCTTCATATCGGTCAACGATTTAACGAGTTTGATGCGCTCTTTGATTTTGTCCTTCTGAAAGTCCTTCAGCTGCGGAAATTCAAGGAGATGAATGAGCGGCCACTTCTTCGCACGCTGCCTGTCCTGGTTCCATATGAAGGCCATTGCCTGCTCCCGGTTGACATAGAGAGAAGGGAGCAAAATTTCCATCGCATCGAAGTTTCGGCGATCCTGGGCAAGCCTTAGATGCGCAAGCAGAGGCTTAATGGTCCATTGATCATAAAATAGCTGGCCGTCGCCGAAGTCGATAAACGGAAGCTCCTTTGTTAGAAGCAGCTCGATTAGCGCTCTGCTGCTGCTCGCTGTACGGAACAAAACAGCAAAGTCTCCAAAGGAGCGTTTGCCTTGTGTCGTTTGCGACATAATGGTATCTACGATTAGCTTTGCTTCGTCCTGCGTCGTTTTGAGCCGCGCGTAGGATGGGCTTGCGCCTTTTGGCTTCACAGCCAGTAACGATTTCTCCTTGCGCAGCTTATTATATTGAATGATCGCATTGCCAAGCCCAACGATCGTGCTGGTCGAGCGGTAGTTGATATCCAATATATAAGTTGCCGCACCGGGATATTGATGCTCGAAGTTCAAAATATAATCGTTCTTTGCTCCGTTGAAGGAATAGATCGTCTGATCGTCATCGCCTACGACCATCAGGTTGCGATGCTTGTCAGCGAGCATCTGAATGAGGACGTATTGGACTTGATTCGTATCTTGGAACTCGTCGATCATAACGTACTGAAAGCGTCTTTGCAGCGTTGCAAGCAGCTCCGCGTCATCCTTGAGAAGCTTGTACGCTTCCAACAGAAGATCATCGTAGTCGAGCTTATCCAGCTCCTTCTTCCACTGCTCGTAACGGGTAAACAGCAGCTTCAGCTCTCTCTCTTCCGTTGTCGCTGCTGGAAGATCGCTTACGTTGATCATTTGCAGCTTAATCGCCGACAGCTGGGCAAGCAGCGTCTCCGGCTCATAGTCGTTTTGCAGCAGCAGCTCGCGCATGAGCCGCTTGAAAAAAATATGCTTTTGTCCGGTTTCGCCAAGTATCCCTTGACGATAGCCGCGCCCCCTTAGCAGCTGGAGGCAGAACGAATGAAAGGTTCGGGCCTCAACGCCGCTTGCCGCCTGCGGATTCAGCACAGGAAGCGAGCGAATGCGGCTTCGCATTTCATCTGCGGCTTTTTTGGAAAAGGTCATCAGCAAAATTTGCTGCGGCTGGACTTGCTGGACGGCTAGCAAATATGCTGTTCGGCATACGAGTACAGATGTCTTGCCCGAACCGGCACCTGCAAGCGTGAGCGCAGGCCCTTTTTCATGGCGCACCGCAGCAATTTGGGGGCGGTTGAGCGAAATGCCGTACTGCTCGAGCGCACGGAAAAAACCAGCATCCACTGCACTGGCGCCAACAAGCTGGCGGCTTGTTTCGGCCTCTGCCCGGGGGGCAAAGGGGACCTTGCTGTCTCGAATGCCTATGGGAAATGTATAATAGTCATTACTCACTACTTCATCACCTTCAGAAACAATATTTATCTATTATAACAGAACATAAAAAGAATGAGGGATGTCACCATGATTGGACCAGCCAGAAAAGAAGACGTACAGGAAGTATTGCCGCTTATGCTTGCTGCGATAGGCAACATCGCTTACACGCTTGCGGGAACCGATGACAGAGCAGAGGCAGAGCGCATATTATCCGACTTTTATACACGTGAAGACAATCGGATTAGCTATAAGCATGTGCTCGTTGATCGAAGGGAAGAGGGAATAGCAGGGATGCTAATCAGCTATGCAGGAGATGGAGCAGCCGCGCTCGACGAGGCTTTTGTTACGCGGCCAGGGCGGGATAAGGGGCCTCGCTCTAACGAGATCATCGCCGTGGAAGCGCAAGAAGGCGAATATTATTTGGATTCAATCGCTGTCGATGAGCGTTTTCAAGGGCAAGGCATTGCCAAAGCACTTATTAGCGCTTTTGAACAGAAGGGCCTAGAGGAAGGCTACAACAAGCTTTCGTTGATTGTCGAGCCATACAATACGAGAGCGCACGCCATTTATAAAAAGTTGAATTTCATTGAGGAAGGCATGATTGAAGTGAGCGGAAGCCAGTATATTCGAATGGTTAAGCATATCTAGTTAATTTAAAAGTTAGATATGGAATAATAAGGGTTTGTAAGGTAAGATGAGAGAGTTATAAACATGGTTTGTAATAGACTTTCATCGTAACCGGGAGCGTGTTATTTATGGCCAATGCAAGCTTTAAATCGAAATTAGCTTACAGCTCAGGAAATTTATCTGTTAATTTAATTGCACAAGCTTTTGCATCCTACATCGTTTTTTATTATGTGGATGTGCTGGGCGTAAGACCGGCCTTAATCAGTGTTGCCATGGTGATTCACGGTATCGTGAATGCGGTATTAAATCCGCTCTTTGGACATCTTTCCGACCGGACGAGCTCACGTTTTGGCAGGCGGATACCTTATATGCTGTTTGGCATGGTGCCGTTGGCGGCTTTATTTACGGCAATATGGTTTCCGATCGGCACAGGCTCCGCCTTGTTCTGGTATTTTCTAACGATCGTTCTGCTATATGATATTTTGTTCGTCATGGTCGTCCTGAATTATTCCGCGCTGTTTCCTGAAATGTTCACGACGATCAAGGAGCGCGCGCAGGTATCCTCGTGGCGGCAAATGTTCGGTATACTCGGGATGATTATTGGCGTGGCGCTGCCTCCGCTCGTATACGGTGAGCTTGGCTGGGGTCCGATGGGGGCGACTTTTGCAGGCATTGCGCTTGTTTTCTTTATCGTGATGGTATCGGCAAGCAAGGAAAAAATCGTCGTACAGCGCGAAGAGATTGGGTTCGTCCAGTCATTGAAATTTACGTTCTCGAACAAAGCGTTTGTACTATTTGTAATCGGCAGCTTCTTTGCGCAGTTCACCTTTGCGATGCTGCCTGCTGCTATCCCTTTCTTTACCAAATACGTGCTCAGAGCTTCGGAAGACAGCAATACGATTTTGTTAGGCGCTATCTTCGTTGCAGCTATTCCTTTCGTATACATATGGGGGAGATTGCTGCAAAAATGGGGAGCGCGCAAAACGGTCATTGCTGCAATTAGCATCTATGCGCTTGCCATGCTGCCTTTCTTATTCGTAGCAAGCGTTGCAGCGGCTGCTGCGGCTGCGGCTGTAATCGGCATCGGCCTAGCGGGACTGCTCGTTTTGCTGGATGTGCTTTTGTCCGAAATTATCGACGAGGATGAGACGCGTACGCGGGTTCGCAGGGAAGGCATGTACTTTGGCATGAACGGCTTTATCGTCAAATGGGGCATCTCGCTGCAAGCGGTTGTGCTTGGGCTTATATTGGAGGCGACCGGATATGTGAAGGATGCCGTGCAATCGGAAGCGGCCGTATGGGGCATCCGCTCGATGCTTAGCGTTATACCGTTTGCTGCACTGCTCATCGCGCTGCTCTTCTTCTATTTATACCCGATTCGTCAGTCTAATACTTCTACAAGAAGCGGTGAACCACAGTAATGACGAGTACGATCGAATGGGTGAAAAAAAACCAACTGCTCCTGCTGCTGTTTCTAATCGGAGCAGCAGTGAGAGTCATATACGCAGGCTCTATTCCTGGCGGCTTAAATCAGGACGAGGCTTCGATCGGCTACGAGGCGTATTCCCTTCTTCATTATGGAATCGATCGGAATGGCGTTTCGCTGCCGATTCATTTGATCGCATGGGGAAGCGGCCAAAATGCGCTTTATGCGTATTTATCTATGCCTTTCATCTATTTATTCGGATTAAATCCGTTATCGGTTCGAATGGTGAGCATACTGTTTGGGCTGCTAAGCATGGTTCTATTCTATTTGATAGCTAATCAGCTATTTAAGAGAAAGCACGCAGCTGCTGTAGCGGCCTTTTTTATCGTCATCTGTCCGTGGCATATTATGATGTCCAGGTGGGCGCTTGAGTCGAATATTTTCCCCACTCTGATTCTGCTTGCCGTATTTTTCTTGTTAAAAGCGTTCCATCAGCCGAGGTGGCTGATTGGCTTCACGATAACGCTTGCCGCTTCGCTTTATGCTTACGGCACTGCCTATTTTTTTGTTCCGGTGTTTGGCTTAGGCGTACTCAGCCTGCTCGTTGCAAGAAAGGTGTTCAAGCTGCGCAGCCTGCTGTGGAATAGCGTCGTCTTCGTTATTTTAGCAGCGCCAATCGGCTTGTTTGTTCTAATAAACAGGTTCAATATGTCGCCGGTTCAATGGCTGTTCTCCATACCGAAGCTTACCGTTCCCAGAGTGGAGCAAGTATCATCGGCATTCGAAGGCAACGCCATATCGATGTTCGTTCAACATTTCAAGCTATTTTTGAAATTGTATATCAACCAAAATGATGGCCTGCTTTGGAATGCGATTCCTGAATATGGCTATATGTATCCGCTCGCTTTGCCGCTTATCGGTATAGGCATTCTGTATGGGAGCTTCAAATTAGTGAAGCAGTTCCGCGTGGAGACTGCGATTATCGCCATTTGGTTCGGAGCAGCCGTCTTAATGACGCTCATTACGGATGTGAACATCAACCGGATCAATATTATTTTTTACCCGACGGTGTACTTGGCTGTTGCTGGCTTGATGTGGCTGCATAAGCAAATCAAATACTCGCTGGTCGTTGCAATCGGTGCGTTCTCGATTTTCTTTCTATTGTTCTGCGGACATTATTTCACTGCCTATGCGAAGCAAATAAGCCCGATGTTCTATGAGTCCTTTGGCGAAGCCATCACGTACGCCTCGGATGAGACGGAAGGCGCTGTCTATGTGACGGATCAAGTGATGATGCCTTATATTTACGTGTTGTTTTATGAAAAAATCGCGCCGCAGCAATTTATAGACACGGTAGATTATATAAACCCTGGACAGCCCTTTCAATTTGTACGCTCCTTCGGCAGGTACCATTTCGGGAAGCCTGAGCTCAAGCCGGATGAGGAGGCTGCTTATATTTTTAGCAATAACGACGCTATTCCTGACGAGAATTCAGGATACCGAATTAAGCGCTTCAAGCATTATACGGTTGTCAGCGGTAAAGGAATGATAAAACCGCCGGAGGCTCATGAAACTTTTCAAAACGGCAGCTTCGAGGAAGGTCAGCGGTATTGGTCGTTTACGGCTGGCGCAGGAATCGGAACAAATCGACCGTTTGAAGGCTCAAACCTCATGTACGTAGACCCCGGCTCAGAGCATAGCGCCAATCAGACATTTATAAGCGCTAATGCCGGGGAATACGTACTGTCCGCAAAAGTAAGTGCTGGCGGGGATGGCGGCACGGTTGGCATCTCTATAAATGGTGTGATGGCTCAAGAGCTGAAAGTCCTATCTCAAGAAGAATACGCCGAGATAAAGCTGCCAGCAGTGCTAGTTGCTGCGAACGATACGGTTACTGTTTATTTTGTCGGGGGAGCGGGCTGGTTGAATGTTGATGATGTGGTGTGGAGTATGGATTGACGCTATCCTTCGACAGGCTCGCCATTAATATAGTAGCTGTCTTCGCGATACGCATGAAATACGATCTCGATCTCGAATATGCCAAGCTGGCGGACATAGTTGGTGACAGCTTGGGCGAAGCGATTCCGGGTCTGCTGCCCGCGCTCGAACCAGCCAACCTCGATAAAGGCGAAATCAGCTTCGCCTTCTGAGCTTCCGAAGACGCTGGTCGTATGCAGGCAAGCCATCGTGAAATTATCGGTTCCGCATTCGCAAAGGGCGGCAAGCTCATCCGCAAGCGGTGCAGTTACGGATTGCAGCTTCTCGGCTGGCACTCCGCGAAATAAAAGATGTGGCATAGTGATTATCCTCCTTGTTTATTAATATAGAAGCATCAGCTGCGCATGTGATAGGCGGCCGATGCTTCTTTTTGTTACCGCTACTCGGTTACGTGGAACGGCTTGAGGAACAGCTTCGGAATTTCTGTTTCGAAGCGCACAAGCTTGCCAGTAATCGGATGCGTGAAGGCGAGTACGCGAGCATGTAGTCCGAGCCTGCCGATAATTCGCGTGCGTGCGCCGTACTTTTTGTCGCCGACGACCGGATGGCCGATATCCTCCATATGAACGCGAATTTGGTTTTTGCGGCCGGTTTCGAGGTTCACCTCGAGCAGAGAGAAGTTTTTATTGGCGCGCAGCACTTTGTAGTGGGTAACGGCGTGCAAACCGTCATTCGGGTGAGAGCTTGAGTACATCTTGAGCGTCTTGCTTTCCTTCAGCCATGAGGTGACGGTTCCTTGCTCCTTCTTAACGGCACCTTCAACTAGCGCGACATAGATCCGCTCTTGAACCGAATCCTGCCAGCTGTTTTGCAGCTGCTGCTGAACCGCTTCGCTCTTTGCGAACATCATGACGCCCGATGTGTCGCGGTCTAGCCGATGAACGACAAAAATCCGGTTTTTCGTATTTTCCACCCGTACATGTGCTGTTAGCTGACGATAGGCGGTAACTTCATGCTCCGGTGCAGCGTCTGACGATATGGACAGGAGTCCGGCTTCCTTCTTAATGACGATAATATGCTCATCCTCGAACATAATAGTGAGCCCTTCAAGCGGAATCTTCTCCTGCGGCCGTTCTTTTCCAACGGTAACCGTCTGGCCGGGCTCCAGCGGATAGTTATATGCGGTAGTCGATTTCCCGCTAACGGATACCTGACCGTGCGCCAAAATCGATTTAACGACATTTCGTCCCGCACCGGAAATGTTTTTTATAAGAAAAGGCAGCAGCTCCATCGGTTCTGTGACCGGATAGGACTTGCTCTTATCTGCCTGTGATTGAGGAGCTCCGCGCTTTTTTCCCCTGTGCATGCTTAAAAACCTCCTAGATTCAATGCTCCTACTATACCACGAGTGAAGGCTTCAGTTCTAATCTTCTATTTGGCTCCTTTCTGCTAGTTATGAAAACCGATTTCATAGACAAAGCATTAGTAGGAATGGTAGGATAAATGGTAGAGATATCATCTGGTTAAATTGTGAAATATTGGAGGAAACTACCGCGTGAAAATCAAACTTTATCAAACTTTGCTCAGTCCATTGCTAGTAGCTGGCTTATTGCTGGCGCCATTGCCAGGACTCACCGACAGCTCCGCTGCGGCGGCTAGCGTCTCTAGCAAGGCGACAGCTTCCAAAGCTCAACAATTGCAGGTTGTAGTGGACGGCAAGAAGCTTACGCTCTCTGCAGCGGCTTTCGCTGAGAAAGGTGTAACCTTTGTACCGATGCGTGATATTTTTACGGCGCTTGACGCTTCCGTAACCTGGGAGAGCAAGACGCAGACGATAATCGGACGTAAAGGCAATTTATCTATATCCCTTAAGGTAGGCAATAAGCAAGCGGTCATTAATGGTAAAACAGTGAAGCTTGATGCGCCGGCAGTCGTTCGCAAGGGCGTTACATTCGTACCGGTTCGTTTCATATCCGAAGCTTTCAGCGCTGCAGTCAAATGGGACAGCGCCGCTAACGCCGTTCGGATTACATCGCCGGAGGCCGCTGAGGAAGCTGAAGACAACGAGTGGCTCGAGCAGCAGAAAAATCGACCTAAGCTTTCAAGCCAAGAAATCGTAGACAAATATGATGAGAGCATCGTTATGATCACAACGAATCGCGGGCAGGGCAGCGGGGTAATCATTGGCGAAAACCTAATCATTACGAATTATCATGTTATCGTTGACGCAGCCTCCGCAACAGCACTTACCCTTGATGGCGAAGAGCTGAAAATTACAGGCGTAGCCAGCTATAATGAGAAAGCGGATCTGGCCATCATCAAAACAGAAAAGGCAATCGGCTTGCCGGAGATTGAGCTGGGCTATGGCCTAAACACCTATAAAGGCAACAGAGTCATCGCGATTGGAAGTCCATTAGGCTTGCAAAATACGGTTTCCGACGGCCTTGTCAGCAGCATTTTTTTCGAGGATGACATTCGTTACATACAGACAAGCGCGCCAATCGATCACGGAAGCTCTGGCGGAGCGTTGTTTAACGAGTATGGCGACCTAGTAGGCATTACAGCAAGCGGCTATTCAGATGCAAGTGCTGATCTAAACTTTGCTGTTTCGGTTATTCACGCGGCTAATCTACAAAGCGAAATGACTGATGAACAAATAGCGAACGCTAAGTTTTTACCTTCCAGCTTGCCGGAGACACTGGTTGGCGTATCGTTGACCGATATTGAGAAGCTGCTCAAGGATCAATATTCTTCCTTGTCGACAGATGATGGCTTGGCGGCGTTTACCAAATGGGAAGCGAAGCGCGATGCTCCAGGATGGCTAGTGCTGACAGCTGATATTGATCCGTTTTTCTACATGTATTACGGACCTAAATCGGCGGAGGAGCTTCGGGTATGGACGATTAATTTAGGCTATGAGTTCCATCGAATGCTGCCTGATGATAAAATTCGAGTTGTTATTTCCTTCCAGCGTGATTACGGCTTCGAGCCGCGCGATTTTGCTGCGGGTGAAGTCACATCGCTAGCCAGCGATAAGTGGCGGGTACGTTTTCCGGTCATCGACATGCAGCTTAAGGATGAGCTATTTATAAAAGTTAGAGATTAATGGAAGTGAGGCATCTGCTGCTGCGATTTGCAGCAACGGGTGCCTCTTCTTTTTTTCTTTTTTTTTCGGTACAATAGAAGGCATCTTGCTATGAGCGCAGTGAGCTGTCACTTATCGCGCTTCATAAGCAAATGCTTAAGTTAGAGAGGTTATGCTGCTATGAAAGTGGTACTGTCCACATTAAATGCTAAGTTTATACACACGTCACTGGCGCTGCGCTGCTTGAAGGCGTTCAGCGGAGACCGATTCGATATCGATATTGCTGAGTATACAATCAAAGATCCGGTGATGAACATCGTGTCGGATATTTTCTCGCGCAAGCCTGATGTAGTCGGATTCTCCTGCTATATCTGGAACATCGAAGAGACGATTACCGTCATCAATATGCTGCGCAAAATCATGCCCGAAATTAAGATCATCCTCGGCGGCCCGGAAGTCAGCTACGATATGGACTACTGGATGGAGCGCGTGCAAGAGGTTGACTTTATCGTGGTTGGGGAAGGCGAGGAGACGTTCCATCACTTGCTGACTGAGATCGAGGGGGATGGCAAATACCATATGGTATTTGGGGTTACCTACCGGAAGCAGCGCGAGGACCGCGTCGAGGTGCTGATTAATCCGCCCCGTCCGAAGCTGAACCTGAACGAGCTGCCGTCGCCGCATCGCTTTGAGGAGGATATTCCTCATTTGGGGAGCCGTGTCGTTTATTTTGAGACAAGCCGCGGCTGTCCGTTCAGCTGCCAATTTTGCCTATCCAGCATCGAGGTTGGCGTTCGTTACTACGATATGGAGCGGACGAAGGCGGATATTTTGTATTTGATCGAAAAAGGCGCAAAGCTCATCAAGTTTGTCGATCGAACGTTCAATATCAAGAGGGACTACGCGCTCGAAATATTCGAATTTTTAATCAAAAACCATCAAGGCTGCGTCTTTCAATTTGAAATTACGGCAGACATCATGCGGCCAGAAGTGCTTGACTACTTGGCTGAAAATGCGCCTCCTGGCATATTCCGCTTCGAAATCGGCGTACAGTCAACAAATGATCCGACAAACGAAGCGGTTCAGCGCCGTCAAAATTGGATGAAACTCGTTCGTACTGTTATGAAGGTGAAAAACTCGCAAAAGATCGATCAGCATCTCGATTTGATTGCCGGTCTGCCGCTTGAAAATTACGATACGTTCCGCGGCACGTTCAACGACGTATTCGAGCTGCGTCCCGAGGAGCTTCAGCTTGGCTTCCTCAAAATGCTGCGAGGCACCGGCCTGCGCCGCGAAGCGGACAAATGGGGCTATATTTATATGGATAGATCGCCCTATGAAATGCTCGGCAATGATTTAATGCCCTTTGGCGATATCGTTCGCATCAAGCGGGTAGAGGATGTGCTCGAGAAATACTGGAACGCGCATCGGATGGATCATACGCTGCTCTATTTAGTAGATCGCGTATTCCCTTCGCCGTTTGATTTCTTCCAGGCGTTCGGCGATTTCTGGGAGCGGAGCGGCTGGCAGAAGATCGGTCACCAGCTTGAGGATTTGTACGCCAGGCTATGGGCGTTTCTTCAAACGCTGCCGCTGCCAGGGAAGAAGGCAATCGATTCCCTTCCGTCGCTGCAGGATGATTCGAAGAAAGCTGCCTATACCTTCGACGAGGTGCTTGCAATTGCTGGATCGCGCCTTGATGCCGATGTCGTGCTCGGGCTAATGAAATATGATTATTTCCTTAATCATAATTACAAGCCCCGCAAAACCTGGTGGGAGTTTACGATGGACAAGTCCGTATGGAGCGGCTGGATGCGCCGTCTTGCGGAACGTCCAGACGATGTATCTGCTGAATTTGCAGCTTTGCGCTTTGGCGAGAAGGAGCTTCATAAGCATGCGGTAATCGAGAGGCTGCCATTTGATCTGGCTACATTCCTTGCAACCGGAGAGGTCGTACGGGAGAAGCATACACTGCTTGTCGTATTGTACGCGCTTGAGGCTGGCAGCAGCAAGCCGAAGCCGCGTCCGTTCACGTTGTCGATCGAAGTAGGGCAAGGAGCTTTGCAAGGATAGCTTTATGCAAAATAAAACGGGGCGTTCCAAAGGTCATAATTGACCTTTTGGCACGCCCCTTCTTCTTGCAATATTTAAGCAGGAACAACGCTGCGCAGAACCGTCATGCTGCCCGAAAGCGTGTAGTCGCCAAGATTAGCTGGAAGCAGGAAGCACTCGCCCGCTTTGACAGACTGTTCGCCGTCCGCCCATTTCAAACGGCCTTCACCTTCCGCGATGACTAGAATAACGAAGCTCTCTAGCGAAGTAGATAGCTCCCAAGGAGCGGCTACGATCCCTTTTTCTACGATAAAGTAAGGGGAAGATGCGATATTGAGCCATTCGCCAGCGACCGCATTGTCGGTTTTCATACGCTGAGCGCCAGCGCCTTTGTAGGCGATAACGTTTAGTGAATCTTCAATATGAAGCTCGCGCAGCTGACCGTCAAGGCCTGGCCGGTCGTAGTCAAACAAACGATAGGTCGTATCGGAGTTTTGCTGAATTTCAGCTACTACAACACCAGAGCATAATGCATGAACAGTACCGGCAGGAATATAAAAGGCATCGCCAGCTTCGACGGATACCTCCTGCAGCGTATCCATAATGCGGCCTTCTGCGATAGCGGCCTCCATAGAGGCGCGGTCAACGCTGTCTTTCAAGCCGTAAATGATTTTGGCGCCCGGCTTAGCATCAAGAATGTACCACATTTCGGTCTTGCCGAGCTCGCCCTCGGGGAGACCCTCGTAGACGTCCGTAGGATGCACTTGAATAGATAGATCATCATTGCAATCGAGCAGTTTAATAAGGAGCGGGAAACGTCCGTTTTTCTCAGAGAAGCCCTGTGTGCCGAACCAAACGCGGCCGTAGTTTTCACGAATCTGGTCAAGGCCAGCGCCTGCAAGCTCGCCGTTCATCACTTTCGTTGTGCCGTTAGGGTGATCGCCAATCATCCACCCTTCGCCGATAGACCCTTCAGGCAGCTCAAGACCAAAGCTCTCAAGCGCGCGTCCTCCCCAAATGCGTTCTTTCATTTCCGGTTTGAATTGCAGCGGATAAGGTTTTACTGTCATAAGTTATCTCTCCCATGTCGGTTGTATGTATTGATGTTACTTTTCTAAAACTACCCTTAAGCATAGGTTGAACAAGTAACGGTGAAAAGGGACGTAATGACCAAAATAATTATATGAACTGCGTCTTGCGCCTCGTTACTTAGCAGCTGTCGGCCGTTTCTCGAGAGCGACGAGATACGGTGCAGCAGGTCGCTGCGATTGGCGGTAAGTTACCGCCTGTGCAAGTGATTGCGGAAGCTGCGCAGCCCAAGCTTCTACGGAGGCTGCTTCTTCAGCGCCGCCAGGATGTCCTGGATATAATACGCAGGTTACGATACCGCCCGAGCGCAGCAGCCGAATAGCTGCATCTAGCGCCGCCAGCGTCGAAGCGGGCTCCGTTATGATCGTGAGGTCGCTGCTTCCCGGCAAGTAGCCGAGGTTGAACATTACTGCGGAGACTTGTCCAACGATTGCTGGATCAACCGCATCAGCCATCCTTGCATGACTCTCAAGCACTAGCTTCACGTCAGGCAGCTTGCAGCCGCCTTCGATAGCGTAGAGGCGCTCACGGGTACGGTCGAGCGCCTCCTGCTGGATATCGAAGGCATACACGGTACCGTTTGGTCCGACGAGCGCTGCAAGCGCCTGCGTATCGATGCCTCCGCCAGCGGTTGCATCAATGACGATATCGCCAGGGGAGGTCCGCTCGGCGATCCACTTGTGCGCCATGCTCAGCACCGAAAGAAAGCCCATTATGCACCTCCAATCGCTGCTGCTGACAGGAATAAGTCCTTGCTTATGCACCAAGAGCAGCTAAATTTACTATCGTACATTCCAATTAGACCTCCTGCTGCCATAGCTTGCCCTGCCAGGTGTTGCGTCGCTTCAGCTCGTCGTCGAAGGCGTTCAGCACTACCCATTTCTTAAGGCTCCACATAGGACCGATGAGCAGATCGCGCGGCGCATCGCCTGTTAGTCGGTGAACGATCAATTCGGGCGGCAAAAACTCCAGCGTGTCAACGATCAAATTCACATATTCATCCTGCTCAAGGAATTGCAGCAGCCCAGCCTCGTACTGACGGACCATAGGCGTCTTACGCATAAGGTGAAGCAAATGGATCTTGATTCCCTGCACATCCATTTTGGCGACGGCGCGACCGGTGTCGAGCATCATTTCATGGGTTTCCTGAGGAAGACCATAAATAATATGCGCGCATACGCGTATGCCGCGCTCGCGCAGACGCCTCACGGCATCGAGATAGCAGGCTGTATCATGCGCCCTGTTGATCAGCTCGGAAGTGGATTCATGCACCGTCTGAAGCCCCATCTCCACCCAAAGGTAGGTACGCTCATTCAGCTCCGCCAAATAATCGACGACATCATCAGGCAAGCAGTCGGGGCGTGTAGCAATCGAAAGGCCGACTACGCCGGGCTGCTGCAAAATCACTTCATAATATTCGCGAAGCTCTTCTACGGGCGCATATGTATTCGTATAAGCTTGGAAGTAGCCGATGTACTGGGCATCGGGCCACTTCTGATGCTGGCGATCGCGTATGTTATTGAACTGCGTAACGAGGTCATCCCGTCTGCTGCCGGCAAAATCGCCTGAGCCGCGAGCGCTGCAAAACGTACAGCCGCCCTTAGCAATTGACCCGTCGCGGTTTGGGCAAGTAAAGCCGGCATCGAGCATCACCTTAAAAACTTTGCCGCCAAACTGCTCCCGCATTTCGTAATTCCATGTATGAAATCGTTTATCGCCCCACAGCATTGTCTCTTGCGACGATGTGCGTAGTTCAATCATCATTTTCCCCTTCTTTCAAGACGTACATCCTATATTTTAGCGAAAAGCGAGTGGAAAAGCCACGTTTGTTGTAAGTCGGACCGAAGAACGTTCGGAAACCGCTTTATTTGGAAATTATTTTTGAAAATGGTCATTTTGGGCTTGCATAACCTTACATGAAGTGTTATATTAAAAGTGCGACAAAACAACAAAAAAACCTAACATATCCCAATTGCACCTGCATTCATGAAACGTCGATTAAATGGAAATACTTTTTTAAATAAATCGATGAGGTGATTAGAGATGAATAACGTATCCAAAATTTTACGCGGCGACGACACGGTTACTGTCGAGCTGACTGTTAAAGAACTGATGGCGCTTACGGGTGTCCGTTTTCACAATAACCATGGAGTAGAAATTTCTGCACGGAAGAAATTGAACGAAGTGTTGGTCGAAACTTATGAGCGCGATCAGCAAGAGAACGGTCCGATTCCCTACCAGCTGCTGCTTTAAAACATAAGCCGTGCAGCAAAATACACAACATGCAAGCCGCAGTGCCGTAATATGGCCGCGGCTTTTTTCTATAATAAGAAGGTTTGTCCGAGTTGCTTAACCATTCCTCTTTACTTTGCACTCATTCTTCGGCACAATAAGGACTAGTCTATTCGTTGCATCGTCTACGATAAATGGAGGAATCACTGCATATGCGTTTAAGAGGAAGAAAAGGTATTCGCGAGAGTCTAGAGGGACAGCCGGAGCTAGTAGTGCTCGATGCTGCGCCACACAAAGGAAAGTGGAATGAGTTTTTCGGCAACGATCAGCCTATTTATGTAGAGCTGGGTATGGGCAAGGGCCGTTTTATCAGCCAGATGAGCGCACGTTATCCGCACATCAACTTTATTGGCGTTGATATGTACGACGAGCTGCTTCGCCGCGCGAGCGAGAAAGCACGAATCGTTTGGGAGCAAAAAGGGGAGTCGCATCCGCCGAACCTGGCGCTGCTGCGTGCCAATATCGAAGGCATTGAGACGATGTTCGCGCCAGGCGAAATCGAACGCGTTCATCTTAACTTTAGCGACCCATGGCCAAAGAGCAAGCATGCGCGCCGGAGATTAACGCATCCTAGGCTCGTTGCGAAATATATCGAGCTGCTGAACGAGCGCGGCGAGATTCATTTTAAGACAGATTCGCAATCGTTGTTTGAGTTTTCATTGAACAGCTTCGCGGAAATGGAGCTTATCATGCGTAATATTTCGCTCCATCTACACAAAGAAGGTCCTAGAGAGGACCTTGTGTTTACCGAGTATGAGATGAAATTTATGGAAAAAGGGCAAAATATTTATCGTGTAGAAGCGGTAATCGGCGCTGAAGCGCTGAGGAAGCACCGCGAGGCGAGGCATGAGAAGTCGATTAAGGAAGAGGCGGAAGCGATCGAAGCAGATTCGAACGATTTCGATGAGGAAGACAACTAGTTCAGTCCAATAGCTGGTCCAACCCAGGAATAATTGACCGCGAGAGCAGTTACCGTTCCGATGAGTGCGCCTGCCGCAACGTCGGACGGATAATGCAACCCAAGATACATCCTCGACCATCCAACCGAAACTCCGATTATTAAGGCTAATGGCACCATCAGAGTGAGCCAAATGCCGCTCGTGAGCAAAATAGGTACAAGCCAAGCAAAAATAGCTGTTGTATGACCGGATGGGAAGGAAGAATCCATCAGCGGCTTATGACCGGTATTTACTCCCTGCAAGGCCTGATAAGGTCGAAGCCGTTTGAATTTGCGTTTGACGATTGCAACTGGCAAGTGGCTAATGATGACGGCAGCCAAGCATTGCCAGCCAGTTATGCTCCAAGGAGTCGGTGCTAGAATTGCATATATAAGGGCGGTTGCAAGCGTAAAAGTGGCGCCGCCCATATGTGTGACCGTACTTAACCATTTGCCTAGGAGTCGATGTCTTTTCCCCCCTGCAGGTCTCCGATTTGCCCAAATCAGCACTTTTTGCTCACTTGTCTTCAGCCAGCCTATCATTCGTTCCATCGCTGTTGTCCTCCTAACGGTGGCTAAAATTGTAACTTATTTCTTCTTAGTATTGTAATAAAATCAATTTTAGCATGTTTTTGTTCGCTGAGCGTAAACTATTTCTTGTCCCAATATTAAAGTTTAGCATAGCTTGGTATAAATAATGATTTTCAAATTGCTGTTTAATAATGTGCAGTTGATGGTAAAACTGTAATGGACATATTTCCACGCGTTAAGGCAAATAATGTCGAAATAGCGAAAGGTGTCATTTTGATTCCTCATGTTCACCTGTTCGTCACATAGTCGCTTCTCAATCCCAGAAACATTTTCACACATTTTATCGTAAATAAGGACGTTAGTGCTAAAAAGTCAGCAAATGGTTGAAAATAAGACTGAGCCGTCGTAAAAGGAGGTAATGCGTTCATTGATATGCCATGCAAGCGTTTTTCTGACGAGATTAAGCATAATCGAGACTAATTCAACTTTTGACAAAGAAGTTGTTTCTGTGGAGAATCAATAAAGATCCGCGAGTGTTTGCAGAGAAACACTCATAACAGAGAGAAAATATATAATAAAAGCTTGCAGCAGCCGTGAACGAATGCTGAAAAGAGCAAAAAAAATGGGGTCTCAAGGGGGCAGTACCGCATGGTTCTGAGTGTTATTTTTATTGCATTTCAAGTAGTAATGGCGTTAATCGCGGTTTATCAATTCAGCATTTCCATCTTCGGCTTGGCCAAAAACATAAGCCGGAAGCATCACGCACCGCAAAAATCATTTGCCGTGCTAGTCGCAGCTCACAACGAAGAAAAAGTAGTCGGAGCGCTAATCGAGAATTTGAAAAAAATGGACTATCCAGAAGAACTATACGATATATTTGTTATTTGCGATAACTGTACAGACGGTACGGCCGATATAAGCCGGAGCCATGGCGTCAACGCCTGCGAGAGAACGAATCAGCTTCTGCGCGGTAAAGGCTATGCTATTGAATGGATGCTCAAAGAGCTGTGGGCTTTGCCCCGCCAGTACGATGCAATTGTCATGTTCGACGCCGATAATTTAGTAAATCCTGATTTCTTGCAGCTGATGAACAATGATTTGTGCGAGGGCCATAAGGTTATTCAAGGTTATTTGGATACAAAAAATCCGGATGACTCATGGGTTACTGCAGCATATGGCATTACCTATTGGTACTGCAACAGATTGTGGCAGCTGTCCAGAACGAATTTGAAAATGGCCAACTTTCTCGGCGGTACCGGCATGTGCTTTGATTCGTTGCTGCTGAAGGATATGGGCTGGGGAGCTACAAGCCTCGTTGAGGATTTGGAGTTCTCAATGCGCTGCGTGAAGCGCGACATCTATCCCGTGCTGAACTACGATGCCAAAGTATACGACGAGAAGCCAGTTACGTTTAAAGCTTCCGCAAGGCAGCGTCTGCGCTGGATGCAAGGACATTTTAACGTGGCGCGCAATTATTTTTTTCCGCTCCTTTGGGCGAGTATCAAGGAGCGCAACTTTGTAAAGTTTGATTCGGCGATCTACTCGATCTCCGTTTACAACACGTTGCTCGGCTTTCTTTTGACGTTGATTATTTGGATCGATATCGCGCTGCCGTCTACGAATTACTTGGATTCGCTGTACAACTACGTGCCGTGGTGGGTAGTCGGTATCGCTGCTGTCGCATCAATCATTCAATTCCCGCTTGCGCTGATGCTTGAAGGCGTGAAGTCGTGGAAGATGTATGCGCATCTGCTGACATTGCCGTTCTTCCTAATCTCTTGGTGGCCGATTACATTCTATGCTTTCTTTACTCAGAACAACAAAACATGGAGCCACACGCAGCATACGCGCGTCGTTCGCATTGAGGAAGTACAGAGCAAATAGAGAAAAGCGGACTTTACAGTAGCTTGAAAAATCTTTTGCATAAGCGGTTGACATAGCTTCGTAGGCCATGGTATAGTAACACGGTAACATTTTCAACTAACTAAATGACGCACAAGCAGAAGCACCCGCTTCTCACCTTTCGGCTTAAGCTGACTGGTTCGCGATAATCGATTGGTCACTCCATTGTTTCGAATTGAAATGATGCACTGACATACATGTACGGTTATGAGATGCGGGTTCGAGCGAACCCGCATTTTTTTATTGCGTAAAAACATGAAACAAACCATTTTTGGAGGTGGCACGTTATTAGCAGAGAACATCAAATCAATGATGAAATCCGGGCCAGAGAAGTACGTTTAGTAGGCGCTGAAGGTGAGCAAATCGGTATCAAATCGATTCGCGATGCCTTGCAGATGGCTATTGAACTTAATTTGGACTTGGTGAACGTCGCTCCGACGGCAAAGCCGCCGGTATGCCGCATCATGGACTACGGTAAGTTCCGTTATGAGCAGCAAAAGAAAGAAAAAGAAGCTCGCAAAAACCAAAAGATCGTTGATCTTAAGGAAGTTTGGTTCCGCGCCAACATTGATGAAAATGACTACCAAACGAAATATCGCAACGTCGTTAAGTTTCTGGGTGAAGGCGATAAAGTGAAAGCATCCGTTAGATTCCGCGGCCGTGAGATTGCGCATGCATCTCTAGGACAAAAGATTTTGGATCGTCTTTCAAAAGAAGTTGCCGAATTATGCAGCGTTGAGCGCGCTCCTAAGCTGGAAGGCCGGAGCATGATTATGATTTTGGCACCCAAAACCAACAGCTAACAACTGATGAAGAACTTTAAGGAGGATAACTGATATGCCTAAGATGAAAACTCACAGCAGTCTGAAAGACCGCTTTAAAATTACTGGAACTGGTAAAGTAAAACGTTACAAAGCTTACCGTAACCACTTGCTTTCACACAAATCCGGTCGTCAAAAACGCGTACTTGCTGGCCAACCGATTATGGCTGCTGGCGACGTTCGTCGTTTGAAGCAAGGCCTTTCCAACTTGTAATATAAAGCAACAACAAATAAGCTAATTCAACCTACAGGAGGTTTCCATTCATGGCAAGAGTCAAAGGCGGATTTGTCCGCACTCGTCGTCGCAAAAGAATTCTAAAGCTAGCTAAAGGTTATTTCGGTTCGAAACATCGTCTGTTTAAAACAGCGAAGGAGCAAGTTGGTAAGTCCCTTATGTACGCTTACCGTGACCGTCGCAACAAAAAACGCGACATCCGCAGACTGTGGATCGTTCGTATCAACGCGGCAGCTCGCATCAACGGACTTTCGTACAACAAATTCATGCACGGCTTGAAACTTGCGGGCGTAGAAGTTAACCGCAAAATCCTTGCTGACCTGGCAGTTAACGATATCACTTCGTTCAACTCGCTTGCAGGCATCGCAAAAGAGAAAATTAACGCATAGACGTTAACGTATAAAGGCTGTCCAGGTTGTCGCTTCGACGACTATTGGACAGCCTTTTTTTAATATATTCGATCGAAAACAATGAGGAAGCGGCAAGCGGCTCTAACTCTAGCATTTTTAGCAGGCAATGCGTACATTTATTAGAATAGAGGACAAACAAACAGACGGAATCCGCTTTCCCGGAATAAGCTAAAGGACAACGGGAAAGGAGGGATTTCGCATGCGTAACGTTTCCAAACAAGAAGTACGGAAACTGGTCGGCAAATCCATTTATGCAGTACGTCCTGACGGCTCAGTCGTCACGGGCAAGCTCGTTCGTGTTAGCCAAAACAAATTGGTTGTAGCTCCCCTAAAAAGAGATAAGGGCAAGGTTGTGCAAACCAAAGCTATTATACCTCTCGTATTATTTGATCTTCTAGCAATCGGCACGCTTCCACTTTGGGGCGGCGGCTTTGGGGGAGGCTTCGGAGGAAAGGGCGGTAAGGGAGGCAATTGCTGCAACAACAACTTTAACCAATGCGGAGGTTACGGCAGTCAAGGCTACAACAGCTATGACAACCAAGGCTACGGTTACGGCAATCAAAGCTACGGTTATGGCAACCAAAACTATAACGGGTTTTAATGGCGGTTAGGCAATCATAATGGGGCAAGCGGCTTAAGCAGCTCGTAGCAGCGAAGCTCAGGATAGTAGTGAACGGTATTGTAACCAAGCTTATTGTATAATTGATGGGCTTTATCATTTACCTGATCGACAAACAGCCTGGCTACCTTGCAGTGCTGCTTCCTGCCGTAAGCCTCGCTATGTGCTATTAACGTTCTGCCCCATTGCCTATTTCGATGCTCGGGATGCGTGACCATCATATCTAAATATAAAACCTCACCCATGACTTCAAAATGTATGAAGGAGACCGGTGGGCTTTTTTTGGATAAAGAGGCTACATAAGTAACGCCGCGTCGGAATCGCTTCGGCAGCTCGCGAATTGTCTGGGCATCATGCTGGTGAACCGTATGCGACAAAGGGATCAGCTCGCTCCTAATGAGGCGGACAACCTCTGCTTGATCCAGTCGAGGATCATAAAGTCTTATCATCAACATCATTCCATTTCTGCGGCGCCGAAGGATTGGAACGCTGCATGAGTTTGCCGATTAGAGGCTAAAATAATATATGTGTCAGGGCCGCAAAATGCGCCAATTGCAAATTATGCGAAGAGTTGCTCATGGTTCTTGACGAACGAGGATTCGCGGCATATAATAAAGAAAGTCTTATCTACCACGTACTGGTGTGCGCACCATGTGGTACATATACAATCAGCAATGATGAGGACGAAGTGCTAAGGGCTCTTTTGAACAGAGAGCGGATGGATCAGCTGCAACCATCGCCAAAACCCCTTTTCTACGAGCTCACCTCGGAGCTGTTTCCTTGAAAAGCAACAACGGTATGCTGTTGCCTAATAGGGGAAATCGCAGGGCAAGCGTTACAGTGCCAATAGTATGGACGTATATGCACGACGTTCTTACTTGTGGAGGTTATACATCGGGAGATGTGTAACGAATTTGGGTGGTACCACGGAAGATATACCTTTCGTCCCTCGTTGCTTTGTTTTTGAAGCATGAGGAGCGAAAGGTTTTTTTGTTTTTTCAGAGAGGAGGATGACTGATGGTAACGCAAGGTGCAACACTGAAGTCAAAAGAGGAATTGAAGGAAAGGCTCTCGAAGCCCGAGGTCATTAGTGGTTCAGAAATATTGCTGCGCAGTCTGCTGCTTGAGGGTGTAGATTGTGTATTCGGCTATCCTGGTGGAGCAGTGTTGTACATTTACGACGCGATGCACGGAAACCCCGATTTCAATCATTTACTCACTCGTCACGAGCAAGGCGCGATTCACGCGGCTGACGGCTACGCCCGCGCAAGCGGTAAAGTAGGCGTTTGTATCGCAACCTCAGGTCCTGGGGCAACGAACCTGGTTACGGGTATCGCGACAGCATATATGGATTCTGTACCGTTAGTTGTCATTACGGGCAACGTCATTTCCAGCCTTATCGGAAGCGATGCGTTCCAAGAAGCGGATATTACAGGCATTACGATGCCAATCACGAAGCACAGCTACTTGGTGCGCGATGTAGAAGATTTGCCGCGCATTATACATGAAGCATTCCACATTGCCAACACTGGCCGCAAAGGTCCAGTATTGATTGATATACCAAAGGACATCTCGGCGGCAACAACGTTGTTCAAGCCCGTAACGGATGTAAGCATCCGCGGCTACAACCCGACGGTTTCGCCAAACAAGAATCAAGTCGACAAGCTCATTAAAGCCATTGAGCAGGCAGAGCGTCCCATCATTCTCGCTGGCGGCGGAGTTGTATATTCCGGCGGTCACGAAGAGCTGTTCGAGTTCGTAACGAAAACGCAAATTCCGATTACGACGACATTGCTTGGACTCGGAGCTTTCCCAAGCGGGAATGAGCTGTTCTTGGGCATGCCAGGTATGCATGGCACTTATACGGCTAACAAATCGATTCAAAGTGCGGATTTGCTTATCAACATCGGCGCCCGGTTCGATGACCGTGTAACCGGTAAGCTGTCCGGCTTCGCTCCGCTTGCGAAAATCGTTCATATCGATATCGATCCAGCGGAAATCGGCAAAAACGTACCAACTGACGTTCCGATCGTAGGTGACGTGAAGACGGTTCTCCAGCTTGTTAACAAGCAAGCTAAACGCGCGGATAAAGCGGATGACTGGCGTGCGAAGCTTAAAGCTTCATGTGCGGAATACCCGTTCAGCTACTCGGATTCCGAGGTTGAGCTTAAGCCGCAATGGGTCGTTGAGCTTATTCACGAAACGACTGGCGGAGACGCGATTGTAACGACTGACGTTGGCCAGCATCAAATGTGGGCTGCACAGTATTACAAATTCAACAAGCCGCGGTCATGGGTAACCTCCGGCGGTTTGGGTACAATGGGCTTCGGCTTCCCTTCCGCTATCGGCGCCCAAATGGCGAATCCGGACCGCGTAGTCGTTTCCATCAACGGTGACGGAGGCTTTCAAATGTGCGCGCAGGAGCTGGCTATTTGCGCAATCAATAATATTCCAGTCAAGGTTGTTATTATTAATAACCAGGTGCTCGGGATGGTTCGCCAGTGGCAGGAGCTTATCTACGATAATCGCTACAGCCATATCGATCTTTCCGGCAGTCCAGACTTCGTTAAGCTTTCCGAGGCTTACGGCGTGAAAGGCTTCCGCGCTACGAACAAAGAGGAAGCGCGCACCGCATGGGAAGAAGCGCTCCGCCATCCAGGTCCAGCAGTCGTTGAGTTCGTCGTTCGCAAAGAAGAGAACGTGTATCCAATGGTTGCACAAGGAAGCACCATCGACGAAATGATCATGGGGGATGCGGAATGAAAAAACACACGATCGCAGTAATCGTCAACGATCAGCCCGGCGTTCTGCAGCGCGTATCCGGCTTGTTCGGACGCCGCGGCTTCAATATTGAGAGCATTACAGTTGGTTCCAGCGAAGAGGCAGGCTTGTCGCGTATGGTCATCGTCACTACAGGTGATGACCATACCCTCGAGCAGGTTACGAAGCAATTGTACAAGCTGATCGACGTTATTAAAGTTATTGATCTCAGCTCCAACCCGATGGTCGCACGCGAGCTTGCCTTAATTAAGGTAAACGCGGAGCCGGCATCACGTCCTGAAATTCTTGGCGTAGTAGAAACGTTTCGAGCAGCGGTTGTTGACATCGGCACTCATTCGCTTATTGTACAAGTAGTAGGTGACACGGAGAAAATCGATGCAATGGTCGAGCTGCTTAAGCCTTATGGCATTCGCGAGCTGTCGCGTACGGGAGTAACTTCGCTAAACAGAGGCAACGTCAAGTAATTATTACCATTCATTCAACATCCCCGCTTTGAGCGGGAGTTTAAGGGGAGAACCGCTGCGTATGGGTCATTCTCTGCTTAAACACCCGCTCAAAAGGGTTAAATTAAAGGAGGCAATTATTAAAATGGCAGTTACAATGTACTATGAAAAAGACGCGGATCAAGGCGTACTACAAGGTAAAACAATCGCAGTTATCGGTTACGGCAGCCAAGGTCACGCGCAAGCGCAAAACCTTCGCGACAGCGGCTTGAAAGTAATTATCGGACTTCGCCCTGGTAAATCTGCAGACGTTGCTAAGAAAGACGGCTTTGAAGTACTTACAGTTGCTGAAGCAACTAAAGTAGCTGACGTTGTTCAAATTTTGCTTCCTGACGAAACGCAAGCGAAAGTATACACAGACGAAATCGCTCCTAACCTCAAAAAAGGCGCGGCTCTTATGTTCTCACACGGCTTCAACATTCACTACGGTCAAATCGTTCCTAACGCAGATACTGACGTATTCCTAGTTGCTCCAAAATCTCCAGGTCACATGGTTCGTCGTACGTACCAAGAGGGCTTTGGCGTTCCTGGACTTATCGCAATCGAGCAAGATGCTACAGGCAATGCTAAAGCTATCGGTCTTGCATATGCTAAAGGTATCGGCTGTACACGTGCAGGCGTTATCGAAACTTCTTTCAAAGAAGAAACAGAAACAGATTTGTTCGGTGAGCAAGCTGTTCTTTGCGGCGGCGCTTCCGCACTAGTTAAAGCAGGCTTCGAAACGCTTGTTGAAGCTGGCTACGCTCCAGAAATGGCTTACTTCGAGTGCTTGCACGAGCTTAAACTGATCGTTGACATGATGTATGAGGGCGGAATTTCGTCGATGCGCGATTCCATCTCCAACACTGCAGAATACGGCGACTATGTAACTGGTCCTCGCATTGTTACGGAAGAGACGAAGAAAGAAATGAAACGTGTATTGGAAGATATCCAATCCGGCCGTTTCGCTCGTGACTTCATCTTGGAAAACCAATCGAACCGTGCTATGCTTACAGCTACACGCCGTAACGAAGCAGCTCATCCAATCGAGCAAACAGGCGCACAGCTTCGTGAATTGATGCACTGGATCAAGAAGTAATAACAGATAGAATGAACGACCATATCCCGGTACGCCGGAGTGCAAGGCGAAGCGGCTTACGTTTCGCCTTGCAGCTTCATCCGCGTGCCGGGATCATTCTGTTCACGGAGGTGCATGGCACAAATGCGGAAAATTTATGTTTTCGATACAACGCTTCGTGACGGAGAGCAATCTCCGGGTGTAAACCTGAACACGAAGGAAAAGGTAGAGATTGCCCTTCAGCTTGAGAAGCTTGGCGTGGATCGTATGGAGGCTGGATTCCCTGCAGCATCCCCTGGCGATCTTGCAGCGGTTAATGCGGTTGCGCGCGCAGTTAAGAACGCAACGGTCATCGGCCTCTCACGCTCCCGCGAGCAAGATATTGATGCGGTTCGTGAAGCGCTTATCGGCGCACAGGATCCGTGCATTCACGTATTTCTAGCTACAAGCCCGATTCACCGCAAGCATAAGCTGCGGATGGAGAAGGATCAGGTTCTGGAAACCGCAGAGCGTGCGATTCGTTATGCGCGTAAATACTTTGACAAAGTCGAGTTTTCCGCAGAGGATGCCGGACGTACGGAGCTGGATTTTCTATGCCAGGTAACGGAGATGGCGATCAAAGCAGGGGCTTCGGTCGTTAATATTCCGGATACGGTCGGTTATATGAACCCGCAGGAATTCGGCAATATTTTCAAGACGCTTAAGGAAAACGTGCCGAATATCGAAACGATCCAGCTAAGCGCGCATTGTCATGATGATCTTGGTATGGCGACAGCCAATTCGCTTGCCGCGATTCTAAATGGCGCTGACCAAGTTGAGGGTACGATCAACGGAATTGGAGAGCGTGCCGGCAATACGGCAATCGAAGAGATTGCCATGGCACTTGCGACGCGTCCCGATTTCTTCGGTGCTCAAACGACGCTTAACCTGAAGGAAATTGCGAAGACGAGCCGCCTTGTCAGCAAGCTGACAGGCATGGTCGTTCCAGGCAACAAAGCGATTGTCGGCGCCAATGCATTCGCGCATGAGTCCGGCATTCATCAGGACGGCATGCTGAAGGAAAAGACAACTTACGAGATTATCTCGCCTGATACGATCGGCCTTAAGGAATCGAAGCTTGTTCTTGGCAAGCACTCCGGACGCCATGCGTTCCGCGAGAAGCTGATCGATCTTGGCTATGAGCTTGAGGATGAAGCGGTCAACACGGCTTTCGCCAGATTTAAGGATTTGGCTGACCGCAAGAAAACGGTAAGCGATGAAGATATTCTTGCCCTTCTTGAGGAGAAGCTTATTGATACGCCGGAAGTATTCAGCTTGGAGGCGATCCAAGTGAGCTACGGCAATCAATCTACGCCAAGCGCTTCCGTCCGGATTCGCAAAGTCGATGGCGAGATCGTCGAAGAAGTGGCAATCGGCAACGGTTCCGTTGATGCGATCTACAATGCTATCGATAAAGTTACGCAGGAAAATGTTGAGCTTGAAGACTATTCGATTAAGTCGGTCTCACAAGGCAAGGATGCACAGGGCGAGGTACATGTTGTTTTAAAGCAGGATGAAGTTTCTGCTCAAGGCCGTGGACTAAGCACGGATATTCTAGAGGCAAGCGCACGCGCCTATATCGATGCGCTTAACCGCCTGATCGAGAAGCGGAAGTCACCAGGCCGTCGCGATAAGATGAGTTTGATCTAATTTTTGCAAAAAAGGACAGTAAGCCAAGGAAACTTGCGGCTTACTGTCTTTCTTTGTTTACAGGCATTTGTTTCATATTTGTATGGAATTTATACTGGCTCTATAGTCATAGTCTATAGAGTCAATAGTTTTTATATCTTTGTAATCACACCGCTTTTATGGTACAAATGATAATAGAATGAGAATGAGTGTATAACTTGTCGAATCCAAGCGGTGCTGCTTTGGATGGATAAGTTTAATCGAAAACGAGGAGTGTTACTTTAACTATGTCAGACGTAAAAAAAATTGCAGTTATTGCCGGCGACGGTATCGGACCTGAGGTTGTTGGCGAAGCGCTGAAAGTGCTCAAAAAAACAGAAGAGCTTTATGGCTACAAATTCGAAACATCGCACGGCTTGTTCGGCGGTATTGCGATTGATGAGAAGGGTACTCCGCTTCCACAAGAGACGCTTGAGCTTTGCAAAGGCGCGGACGCAGTATTGCTTGGCGCTGTTGGCGGCCCGAAATGGGACAACAACTCGAAGGAGCTTCGTCCAGAGACTGGCCTTCTCGGCATTCGCAAAGCGCTTGGCTTGTTCTCCAACATCCGCCCAGCTACGGTGTTTGATTGCTTGAAAGAGGCTTCCACATTGAAGCCGGAAGTTCTTGAAGGCACTGATCTTGTCGTTGTTCGCGAGTTGACTGGCGGCATTTACTTTGGTGAGAAGTTCCGCCGTGAAGGCGCTGGCGGCGAAGAAGCGGTTGATACTTGCGTTTATAATGTACAGGAAATCGAGCGTATCGTACGCCAAGCATTCGATATCGCAATGACTCGCGGCAAACGTCTTGCATCGGTAGATAAAGCGAACGTGCTAGAAACATCACGTCTATGGCGTGAGGTTGTTAACCGGATCGCTCCTGAATATCCTGAAGTTGAGCTTGAGCATGTGCTTGTCGATAACTGCGCGATGCAATTGCTGCGCCGCCCTTCGAGCTTTGATGTCATCGTTACGGAAAACATGTTCGGCGATATTCTTAGCGATGAAGCTGCGATGCTGACTGGATCGATCGGCATGCTCTCATCTGCTTCGCTAGGCGAAGGAAGCTTTGGCTTGTACGAGCCGGTACATGGTTCAGCACCTGATATCGCTGGTCAAGGTATCTCGAACCCAATTGCAACTATTCTCTCGGTTGCTCTTATGTTCCGACTAACGTTTGGCTATCACGAAGCTGCTGCTGCAATCGAAGCTGCCGTGAAAGAAGTGCTTGACGCAGGACACCGTACTGGCGATATTGCTGTTGATAAAAGCAAAGCAATCGGAACGACTGAAATGGGCGATTTGATCGTAGCTGCTCTTAAAAAATAATTGGTAGATTATAATAATTATAATTAAATACTAATTATAATATTGACTTCATTCTAGACTAGTGATACTATTTACTAGGTAAGTCACACAGACGAAGTGACATAAACAATAAAAATTTATGGATAGGTCAAGGAGGTTTTCAATAATGGCAGAGCGTTTGGTAGGCCGTCAGGCCCCAGATTTTTCGATGGAAACAGCAACAGGTGACGGTAAAGATTTCGGTACAGCATCTCTTGCAGATTACAAAGGCAAATGGTTGGTATTGTTCTTCTACCCACTAGATTTCACATTCGTTTGCCCAACTGAAATCACTGCTTTGAGCTTGGCTGCAGCTGAATTCAAAAAATTGAACACTGAAATTCTTGGTGTCAGCATTGATAGCAAACATAGCCACCGTGCATGGATCAACACGCCGGTTAATGATAATGGCCTAGGCCAACTAGAATTCCCACTTGCTGCAGACATCACGAAGAGCGTTGCTCGTGACTACGGCGTATTGATCGAAGAAGAAGGCATAGCGCTTCGCGGCCTATTCATCATCAACCCAGAAGGCGAAGTACAATACCAAGTTGTTAACCACAACAACGTTGGCCGCAGTGTTGACGAGACACTTCGCGTATTGCAAGCTTTGCAATCCGGCGGTCTTTGCCCAATCAACTGGAAACCAGGTCAACAAACTTTGGTATCGAAATAATAGATTTCGAGACCGTTATTCAAAACCCGCGCCATAAGATGGCGCGGGTTTTTTTTTTAGGCCCTGGAGGCGGATATTATGATGCAAAAGCAGGAATTCAACCATACTGAGCGAATAATGTATACTTAGTCACAGAGCTCAAAAAATTGCTAGGTTTGCTTTCGAAGTGGTTTGCATTCGCAAACCTTAAGTTGATGCTTACGAAGTAGGTTTGCACCCGCAAACCTTAAGTTGATGCTTACGAAGCTGGTTTGCACCCGCAAACCTTTAGGAGGAGTCGTCAATGAGTTTTTGCTGTGGAGCTAGTATGATTGGAACAAAGGGAACGCTAAAGCATTTCCGAACGCATATTCATAATGTACCTATTATGTTTTGTCCGGTATGCCATCGAGTGGACATCCATTATTTAATCGAAAATGAATACGAGATATTAGCCGAATATGCACATGGCGACGGCGCCGCCGAAGTTGATTTTCAAGACTATGTGGAGCAAGAAGGCAAGGCGCTGCTTGAAAACTGCGTTAATCATGAGAATGAGGATCCTATGGACGTTGTCCATAGTCAAATTGATATGGCACTTGATTTGCTTAGCTTCGCTAAGCAGATTGAAGACACGGAGTGGCAGCTTGTACTTAAGAAGCGTCTTGGGATGCTGAATAACAGAAGGAATAAGCTCCGTAAACGCCGTACATCCGTTTAGATTTTTAAACATGAATGGTGAGCCTCCTTTTCGGGGGCTTTTCTTTTTTAAAATAAGTGAAGATCTTCTCATAATGTACCCCCTGAAACCGGTCAGACAGAAACGAATCATACTAGTAGTGAGGTGGAGCGGTTGTTACTTGTATTGTTCAAACGCTTTCTGCGGAAGTCTGCTTCCACAGATGCTGCGGAGGATGAGCAGAAGCTTACTCCCGAACAATGGGTTGCTCGAATTCGTCAAGGCGATGAGCTGCTTCGAGAGCAGTTCATAGCAGATTACAAGCCTTATATAATGAAAGTAACAAGTCGATTTTGCAAACGGTACATAGATCCGAATCAAGATGATGAATTCAGCGTGGCGCTGCTCGCTTTTAATGAAGCGATCAATCAGTTCGACAGCCATGCGGGCAAATCATTTATCGGATTTTCTGAAACCGTCATTCGCCGTCGGCTTATTGACCATGTCCGAAAAGAACAAAGGCATTCTCAGGTTGTACCTTATAGCATGTACGATTCCGAGGATGAGGAGCAGCCGCAATACAATTCCGTTGAAACCAGGCAAGCGTTGAATGCATTTGAAGTTAAGCGGACCGAAGACGAGAGAAGGCAGGAGATCAGTGAGCTTAATCAAGAGCTTCTAAGGTTCGGGATTTCTTTTGCAGAGCTGGTTGAAGTCTCCCCCAAGCATGCAGACTCCAGAAGGCTGTTGATCGGAATTGCGCAAACACTTGTGAGTGAGGCTGATTTATTCGAATCGTTAAGATTAACGAAAAAGCTAGCGGTAAAAGAGCTTACCGAAATGTGCGGCGTTTCCCGCAAAACGGTTGAGCGCAACCGAAAATATATTATTGCGATCGCACTTATTATTTCTGGCACATACCCATACATGCACGATTACTTACATATAACCGATGACCGAATGGATCTGAATAAGGAGGCAAGCAAATGAAACGTGGAGTCGTTATGAGCATTCATAAGCAGCACGCCGTTGTAATGACGGCAGACGGCCAATTTTTGCAAGCCCCTATTCAAGGGAAGCCGGAAATAGGTGAAGAAATAACATTTGAAGAGGAATTTAAGAAGCCGCGTACGTTTAAACCAGCTTATTGGTATACGAGTGCTGCGGCGGTAATGCTGCTGGTTTTCCTTCCTATTTTGCTCGTTATGCAGCAGGATAAAAATCCTGTTGTCGCCTATGTAAGCATGGATATTAATCCAAGCGTTGAGCTAGGCGTGGACAAGAACGATAAGGTTCGGGAGCTGAATGCGTTAAATGAGGACGGCGAGCTTATTATTAAAGGGCTAGTATATAAAGGAGTTAACGTTGAAACGGTAGCCGCTTCTATTCTAGAGAGGGCTAAAGGCTCACATTATCTCGATACGCCAAACAAAAATATTTTTATAACGAGCATGCTGTTAGACGACAATTCTGCACTTAAACTCGATTATGAGCAAATTTTGACGGGAAAAGTCGATCGGACGCTTCGGAATTTATTAACACAGCTGGCAGCAGAGGCGGCTAGCGCGAATATTACAACGCTGTCGGTACCAAATGAAGTGCGTGAGGAAGCGGCCGCGAATGGCATTTCTTCAGGTAAAATGGCCGTGTATTTGATGGCGAAGGACGAGGGTTATACGCTCGAAATGGAGCAGCTCAAGCATAACTCCATCGATAAAGCTACGGAGCCGCTTGGCGGCTTGAAGACGATCGTAGATAATGCGGAAGACTTAAGCAAGCAAAAGCTGAAGGATCTAGTTGCACGAGAAAAAAAGGAGAAGGCCAAGCAGCAAAAGGCTGACGAAAAGACGAATACAACTAAGCCTGCAGCTACCCCTAAATCCAATAAACCGGTGAAAGCAACAAAGCCGGAGAAGCCCTTCAGCAGTGATGTGAATAATGCGGCGGTTACGACGAAACCAGGCAAGAACGGGGCATGGAACGGTAAACCTACTATAACACCAGGGAAATCGAATAAGCCAAGCTCGCCCAATAGACCTAATGCCGATAAAAAGGAAAACAAGAATAAGGAAGACAAGAATAAAGATAAAGATAAAGATAATGGCAAGGACAAGGACAAGGAGTGGTACCGCAACTGGGACCGCTCCAATGACGATGATAAAGATCGAAACGATAACTGGAACGAAAATAACAATAAATGGCAACACGGTCATGAAGATGAAGACATCAGCAAAGATAACAAGGATCGAAGGGAAAGAGAAAATAGCGGCAGGGAAGGCAAACGGGAAGATAAAAAAAGGGAAGAAATGAATGAGGAAGATAATAACAGAAACGATCGAAATGACAAAGCTAGCAATGACAATGATCGTTAGTTTTACAGGCTCACAAATGCAAAAAATAAATAAAAAGCAGTAGGGGACCCGAGTCCTAATTGGCGTAGGGTATGACCCTGCGCCTATTTCCTTCCTAAAATTCGACAGTATTTCCGATTGACAGCGATTGTAAACTCGTCCTATGATTAGTAGTAACTGTAACCGCTATCTATAGATATTGCCCGGGAGGAGTACAAGATGCAGGCCATTCGAAAGCGCTATTTCCCGGCGCTTGCCGAGTATATACGAAGTGGTAAGGAAGTATCACTATTCCATGCCAACGAGCTGGGCAAGGAGCTTTACGGAATAAACCCGGAGGAAATTATTGCCGTTCATGAGGAGTGCATTCAGTCTTTAGCTGCCAATGTTGATTCGGAGGAAGCGATAAGACTATACAATCGTTCTTTCGTTTTCTTAATGGAAATTATGGTAGCCTGTCGTTTTCGATTACAGCCTGAGCGATCGAACGAGCAGAAATTCAGCGAAATGCGTGAAATGCTTTTTCGATCCAATCGATCTTTCGAAATGGTTAAAAATAAATACGAAAACGTATTGCAGCATATGGACAGCGGTATTGCATTATTTGACAACGATGGCATATTATCGTTTATCAATGTACAGATGGCTAAGCTGCTGGACATTCCTCGAAAGACGTTAATAGGTTGTTCAATAAAAGAAATATTAAGACACCGGCAGCTTACCAATTCGACGAAGAGAACGATTTTGAGACTTTACAAGGAAATGTTTCTTTTGCATAGTCGGTACTATGAATTCCAACACAAAGATGGCAAACATCTATTGGTAACGGTTACATACGGTGATCAATTAGACGGTGATTTTCTAATTAGTGTGAAGGATGTCTCAGAGTATAAGCAAATTGAACAGACGGCATTACAGAATGACAAGCTTGCCATGCTAGGAAAAATTGCTGCTGCTATCGCCCATGAAATTCGCAATCCCTTAACGAGTATTAGAGGTTTTATCCAATTGCTTCGGCCTTATTTAATGGAAGTAGGCAAAGAAGAGTATGCGCGTATTATTTTGACGGAAATTGACAGGGCTAACGATATTATTTATGAATTTCTTAATTCGTCCAAGCCATCAGCACCAATGAAGCAGTTGGTGTCTATCGATCATTTGATTAAAGAAGTGGTGCTTCTAACGGAAAGTGAAGCGCTTATGCGGAATTGTGAAATTAAGGCGGAGTGCTATTGCTCAGAGCATTACGTTTCGATTGATGTGAAGCAGGTGAAGCAGGTCATATTGAATATCGTCAAAAATTCACTTGATGCCATCGAGGAGATACAAGGCGAACGAAGAGGCTTGATCGATATCATCACGCGCAGCAGCGGTCAATTTGCCGAAATTGTTATAAAGGATAATGGCAAAGGAATGGACAAGGCGACGATGAGTCGGCTGTTCGATCCTTTCTTTACGACGAAGCAGACGGGCACAGGGCTTGGTTTATCGGTGAGCTACCGTATCGTACGCAATCACAATGGTACCATTCGCGTAGACAGCCAAGCCGGGGTTGGAACAGAGTTTATCATTACACTGCCGTTAGCCGAATGAAGGCTTCAAGAGAGATTAAATTTCATCAGGCTATTTAAATTAAGAATGGAACAACTAAAAGCCCACCTCCCCCAATAGGGAGGGGCTTTTTTGTTTTAGCCTTGAATTTTAAACATGGAAAAGTCGAAGGACGTTCGGTATAATGAGTTTGAAAAACGTGTTGATTGTATGCAATTCATGCAGGATACATATATGGTTTTATTTTAAGAAAGCGAGGAAATACAAATGAGTGCTCAATTCACATATGGGGTTCGTGGTGCAGAACAGGCGGCTAAAGATGCGGTCGTTCGATTCGTAAGCAAAAATGAGCTTAACGGGGCTGGTGCGATTGTGCAGCCGCAAATCGATGATGCGCTGAGAGGACAGTACGCCAGAGGTTTGTTTAAAGCAGAATCGGAGCAAACCGAGGTTGTTGCGACTTTAGGCCTCTATCCCGCAGCGTATATTGTTTTTGTTGGACTTGAGATGGATGGTGAGGCAACGAGCCTGCGCCTAGCGGCAGCAGCGGCTGCCAAAGCGCTCAAAAAACTGCGTGCCGAGTCCGTACAATTGCTGCTTTCGGAACAATTGCTGGAGTGCTCGAAAGCAAAGCTTGGTGCCGATCGTTCGGCACAAGCGCTGACAGAAGGGTTGCTGCTCGCGCTTCACGTGCGTCAGCCGCTCAACCGTGAGCAGAGTGAGCGATTTACGTTGAAGGAGGTTGCTTTTGTACCTCAAGGTGCAGCTATAACGGAAGAGGAAGCTGCGTCATGGAAGCAAGGCATTGCTAAGGGCAAGCTGTTTGCTGAAGGCGTTAACTTAGCCCGCGATCTGACTAATTTGCCGGGCAATGATCTTACGCCTGAGCGTCTGGCTCATCATGCGGAAGAGCTCGCTCGTGAGCTTGATTTGGAAATTGAAGTCATCGATGAGTGGAGTGCGGCAGAGCAGCGAATGGGCGGCTTGCTTGGTGTAGGCCAAGGCAGTATAAATCCGCCTCGTATGATCGTTATCCATTATAAAGGCGATCCAAGCTCCGAAGAAGCTTGGGGACTGATCGGTAAAGGCATTACGTTTGATACAGGCGGCATCTCCTTGAAGAGAGCAGAAGGCATGCAGGAAATGATCTCGGATATGGGCGGGGCTGCTGCTGTGCTTGGAGCGATGCGCGTTATTGGCGAGCTGAAGCCTGCAATCAATGTCATTGCGGTCATTCCAACCGCTGAGAATATGCCTTCTGATCGTGCGATTAAGCCTGGCGACGTGCTTCGTATGATGAGCGGCCATACCGTAGAAGTTGTAAATACCGACGCAGAGGGAAGATTGGTGCTGGCCGACGGCCTGACGACCGCCATTACAAGGGGCGCGACTCGCTTGGTAGACGTGGCCACGCTGACAGGTGCAGTCTCTGTTGCGCTTGGCACCCAAGCAACGGGCGCGGTTACAAATAATGACCAGCTCTTTAAGCAAGTGCAGTCGGCTTCTGAGCGTGCGGGCGAGAGAATATGGCAGCTGCCATCTTACCCGGAATATAAGAAGCAGATTAAGAGCGATGCTGCTGATTTGAAAAATAGCGGGGGCAGAGATGCCGGGACGATTACCGGAGGATTGTTCATCGGACATTTTGCTGAAGGACTGCCTTGGGTTCATCTTGATATCGGCGGCACGGCATGGCTAGAATCGAGCAGAGGCTGGGAGACTAAAGGCGCTACCGGCGTTATGGTTAGAACCTTAATCGAGTTGATCGTACACCAAGAGTAGGCAGAAATAAGGAAATAGCAGATGCTGCGGAATCGGATATGAATGAAAAAAGCTCTTTCTTTTGCATAAAGCTTGCGAAAAGAAGGGCTTTTTTTTGGCGAAATTGAGGTGCAGGAACGAAAATGCGAATCGGAATAGGGGTATACTGAGATGAATGCAATTAATCGACGTAAAAATGATTGGTTAGCGTATAACCCGCCGGCGACCATTGGTGCGGACGAGCTTGACACGTACTGGCAGGACATATTGCTCCGTTATAAGCAGAAGCCTCTAGATATAGCGAGAGAATCGCTGGATACTCCTCTTGCGGCTGTAAGGACAGAACGTATAACGTACAAGGGGAGCGATGATACGCTGATTCATGGCTTGTATATTGTTCCGCAGCATGGCTTGGAAGGCAATAAGCTCCCTTGTATCGTCATCTATCAGGGCTACGCAAACGATAAAGGATTGCCTGAGCGATATGCAGCATGGCTGCTGCTTGGCTATGCTGTATTTGCAGTCGATGCGCGCGGACAAGGAGGAGAAACCGGAAACTTGCTAACATCCAGCGAAGGCGCGGTTAAAGGCTGGGTTTCACAGGGGATCGCGAGTATTGAGCATAGCTACTATCAAGCGATAACGATGGACGCAGTAAGGGCGGTTGAGGTGGCGGCGCTTCAGCTAGAGGTGGATGACAACCGAATAGCCGTTTTCGGCGCAAGTCAGGGCGGCGGACTGGCGCTGCTTGCTGCTGCACTAAATCCTAAGGTAAGCGCGGTCGTGTCTGATATTCCGAATATGTGCCATATGGATTACGGCATCATGCATTCAACGGGGTCGCTGACCGAAATTGCACAGTATATCAAGCGGTATCCGGAACGATTAAGCATGGTGCTGACTACGCTAGCCCATTTTGATTTATTGAACTTGGCGGAGCGCATTAAAGCGCCTGTTCTGATGTCGGTCGGCTGGAAGGACACTGTTTGCCTGCCAGAGACGGTTTACGCTGTATATAATCGGATTCGTTCGCAAAAACAGCTGAATGACTACCCTTTTTCCGGTCATGAAGTGAACGAGTATCAGACTCGCGCAGCTATTTTATTTTTGCAGGAAGCGCTCGCAAGGCATTAGCCTTCAGATTCCACCAATTTCTGGATACGGCATCCAATTGATGCTCGCTTGATTGTCCGAGAACGACAATCAATGCTTGAAATGGATGATATTGATGCTAATATGATCATGGAAGGTGAGCGTACTATGTACTAAGATATAAGGGAGCTATTAAGAGGTGTCCAAAAGACAGCATGAATTGATGGTTTTTCGTAATGACCATACAGAAAAGAGCAATTTGGAGACGATTTGAGCAAGTGCAAGTTGGCGGGCATGTATGGCGAGCTTCGCCTTAGAAAATAATAGAATGGCAATGAATAGAGAGGGTGGAATTTTCTGCAATGAGCAACCATGATGAGCGTAATTATTCGCCTTGGCAAAGCTACTATGGCCCCAATCTTGGGTATGTGCAGGAGCAATACGAACGGTTCTTAACCGATCCTGATTCCGTTGAATCAACAGTTCGTGAGCTATTTGAACGTTTTGGAGCACCGCCGGCCGTATCATTGGGAGCAACTCCAAGCACTTCGGCTAAGCCAAGCGAGCAAAAGGCTGCATCAACTGCAGTAGCAACTGGTCCGATTGATTCAAATATGTTGAAAAAGGTTGTGGCTGCGCATCAGCTTATGCTGAACATACGTAGATACGGCCATTTAGCTGCGGATATAGACCCGCTCGGTTTTAGCCCTGCAGCAGATACGAAGCTCCTCGAGCCAGAAACCTTTGGGCTTACTAAAGAAGATTTGGCCGCTATTCCGGCTTCGCTTATTTGGGATAATGCGCCAGCATCGATCTCAAATGGCTGGGAGGCAATTAGCCGCTTGAGAGAAATTTATACCCGTTCCGCGGCGTATGAATTTACACATATTCATGATGAGAACGAACGGAACTGGCTTAACAAGCAAGCGGAATCGGGAAGCTTCCCAGCACCGCTGTCGGCTAGAGAGCGTTCGGCACTTCTTGAGCGTCTTATGGAAGTTGAGTATTTCGAGAACTTCCTGCACCGTACATTCGTTGGTCAGAAGCGCTTCTCAATTGAAGGCGTTGATATGCTCGTACCTGTATTAGACGAGATTGTCCGTGCAGTCGCACATGACGGAGCCAATAACATTCTCATGGGTATGGCTCATCGCGGTCGTCTTAACGTACTGACGCATGTGCTCGGCAAGCCATACGAGAAGATTTTCTCAGAGTTCCACCATGCGCCAAACAAGGAGCTTATCCCGTCTGAAGGGTCTATGGGCCTTAACTACGGCTGGACTGGCGACGTGAAATACCACTTGGGGGCAGACCGTGCAGTGAAGGAAGGCGAAACGATTCGTGCGAATCTTACGCTTGCCAACAACCCAAGTCACCTTGAGTTCGTAAACCCGGTTGTCGAGGGCTTTACCCGCGCCGCGCAAGAGGATCGCAGCAAGCGAGGCTTCCCTGAGCAGGATCCGTCAAAAGCGGTTACGATCTGCGTTCACGGCGACGCTGCTTTCATCGGCGAAGGGATTGTTGCCGAGACGCTGAACTTCAATAAGCTGCAAGGCTACCACAATGGCGGTACGCTGCACATTATTGCGAATAACCGACTTGGCTTTACAACGAACAGCATCGATTCACGTTCGACTCATTACGCAAGTGATTTGGCGAAGGGGTTCGATATTCCAATCGTACACGTAAATGCGGATGAGCCGGAAGCATGTTTGGCGGCAGTACGCCTCGCATGTGAATACCGTCTCCGCTACAATAAAGGATTTGTTATCGATTTGATTGGCTACCGCCGTTTCGGTCATAATGAAATGGATGATCCGGATGTGACGCAGCCGCTTATGTACTCGAAAGTGCGCAATCACCCAACCGTAAGCGTGCTTTACAGCGAGCAGTTGAAAGGCGAGAAAGCGATCACGGATGCGCAGATTGAGGAGCTTCGTACACGTACGAACAGCAAGCTGCAAGCAGCCTACGATGCAATGAAAGCAAATGAAGGCCAGCCGCAAATTCGCGGCGAGCAGCAGAAGTCGGTGCTTCCTGCCGGTGAAGAAGCTCGCACAGCAGTACCGCTTGAGACGCTTCGCGACATTAACCTGGAGCTGCTCAACCGTCCGGAAGGCTTCACGGAATATACGAAGCTTCAACGGATTTTGCAGCGCAGAGCTTCTGCCTTGAACGATGGCGAAAAAGTAGATTGGGCACACGCGGAGACGCTTGCGTTCGCAACGATTCTCGCAGACGGTACGCCAATTCGTCTAAGCGGTCAGGATTCAGAGCGCGGAACGTTCGCGCATCGTCACATCATGCTTAACGATAATTCAAATGCTGCCAAGTTCTCACCGCTGCATATCTTGCCGCAAGCGAAAGCATCCTTTGCCGTTCATAACAGCCCGTTGTCGGAAACGGCAGTACTTGGCTTTGAATATGGCTATAACGTATTTGCTCCTGAGACATTTGTTATTTGGGAAGCGCAATACGGTGACTTCGCAAACGTTGCACAAGTTATTTTCGACCAATTCATCTCGGCTGGCCGTGCAAAATGGTCGCAAAAATCCGGCATTGCAATTTTGCTGCCGCATGGTTATGAAGGTCAAGGACCGGAGCATTCCAGCGCAAGGCTGGAGCGTTTCCTACAGCTTTCGGCTGACAACAACTGGACGGTTGCTAACTTGACGTCGTCCGCACAATATTTCCACTTGCTGCGTAAGCAAGCATCGCTGTTAGGCACAGAGCATGTACGTCCGCTCGTTCTTATGGCGCCTAAGAGCTTGATCCGTAATCCGCGCGTCGCTTCGCATGGCGTCGAATTCAGCGAAGGCTCATTCAAGCCGGTGCTGCCGCAATTCAGCCTAACGGAGCCGAAGGATCAGAAGGATAAAGTGAAACGGCTTCTGCTTTGCACAGGTAAGGTTGCTATTGATATCGAAGAGGCGCTCTCTTCAACAAACGCAGAGGATTACGAGTGGCTGCGCGTTGCGAGAGTGGAACAGCTTTATCCGTTCCCTCATGCAGAGATCGAGCGCATCGTGAAGCAATTCGACAAGCTGGAAGAAATCATATGGGTACAAGAAGAGCCGCAAAACATGGGCTCATGGAGCTTCATGGAGCCGCGTTTGCGTGCGCTGGCACCTAAGAAGGCAGCCGTTCGCTATGTAGGCAGACCTGATCGCTCAAGTACAGCAAGCGGACACCAAGAGGTACATGCTGCTGAACAAAAATGGATCATTTCGACAGCTTTGAACGGCAAACCAGTTGAAACAAGTTTGATTAGGGGGTAATGACTAATGGCTGAAATTATAGTACCAGAATTAGGCGAGTCCATATCTGAAGGAACAATTACGAAATGGTTCGTGAAGGAAGGCGACTCCGTTAGTCAAGGAGATGTCCTACTAGAGCTTGAAACGGATAAAGTTAACATTGAAATTAGCGCTGACAACAGCGGCGTTGTATCTCGCATTGCGAAGCAAGACGGCGATGTCGTTCTCGTAGGCGAAGCAATCGGTTCGATCGGAGAAGCAGCGGGCGGTGCGTCCGCACCTGCTGCTCCGGCAGCCGTTGCTGCACCATCGGCACCAGCCGCTCCTGTGGCTGCTCCAGCAGCGCCTGCTGCTAAGCCATCAGCTCCTGCAAGCGAAAGCACAGCAGCGATCAATGCTTCTCCTGCTGCTCGCAAACGTGCTCGTGAGCAAGGAATCGATCTTTCGGCGTCTGGACAAGCTCCTGCACCAGCGGTAGCAACGCCAGTTAAATCCGCTCCGCTTACACAAGCAGAGCCAGCTAGCGCAAGCAAAGATGCGAAACCGACAGAACGCAAACGGATGTCCCGTCGCCGGGTTACGATTGCTAATCGCCTAGTTGAAGCACAGCGTACAGCAGCGATGCTGACGACTTTCAACGAAGTGGATATGACGGCGATTCTTGATTTGCGCAAACGCCGCAAACAAGCGTTCTTCGAGAAAAATGACGTGAACCTAGGCTTTATGTCGTTCTTCACGAAAGCGGTAGTTGGCGCGCTGAAAGCCTTCCCGCTGCTTAATGCGGAAATCGACGGCGAAGACATTATTACAAAAAAATTCTTTGATATCGGTATTGCTGTATCTGCAAAAGAAGGCCTTGTTGTACCGGTCGTTCGTGATGCAGATCGTCTAAGCTTTGCTGAAATCGAGAAAAACATCGTTGAGCTTGCTGGCAAAGCAAGATCGAACACACTTGCGATCTCTGATCTGCAAGGCGGCAGCTTCACGATTACGAATGGAGGCGTATTTGGCTCGTTGCTTTCAACGCCAATTCTTAACGCACCGCAAGTTGGTATTCTCGGCATGCACAAAATTCAAATCCGTCCAGTAGCAATCGACGAGACTCGTATGGAAAACCGTCCGATGATGTACATCGCATTGTCATACGATCACCGTATCGTAGACGGCAGTGAAGCTGTTCGCTTCCTCGTGATGGTCAAAGCGCTTCTAGAAGATCCAGAAGCACTTCTTCTTGAAGGCTAACATAGATAGATCAATTAGAACCGCTCTTGAAGCAGAGGAATCTGCTTTAAGGGCGGTTTTTTCGTTTCGATAATTTAATCCCGTCCTCTTCATATGGATAGGATCATATCGCAGAATTTGCACTTGAATACGAATTTCTAGCCCATTAAATTATACGATGCAGCAGGAAGCGGGCTAGCGATGTTGAAAGTAAACAATCAGACAAAGCTAATTGCTTGAATGAGGTGGGTAACCTAAATGAAGATAGTAGGAGTAGGGGAGCAATTAAAGGAAAGTGAAGAGAGATATCAGCATCTGGTTCATATGCTTCCAGATGGTCTTGTTGTGTTGTTGGAAGGTGATGTTGTTTTTGCTAACCGAGCTTATCTGAATATGATAGGCGTAACCAGATTGGATGAAATCATCGCGCATCCTATGAGCAATTTTGTTCATCCAGAATATTTAGAGCAGTTTTCTGCCAATATTAATTTTTTGATACGAGAAGCGAACCCTTCTCATTGTATATATTACAAGCTGATTCGTCTGGACCTAGCGATTATAGAGGTAGAATTGAGAGCGGTAGCAGTGAAATTTGACGGAAAGCCTGCCATACAGCTCATCGTTCATGATATTTCCGACCAAATACGGATGAAAGCATCGCTCCACGAGAAGGATTATTTGTACAAAAGCTTGATGGAGAGCGTAGTAGCAGGCGTATTTGTGGGACAAAAGCATAAAGTCGTTTATGCAAATCCTTATTTGGCTGAGCTGTATGGGTATTCAGAGGAAGAGTTGCAATCGCTCTCGCCAACTCATTTGGTCCCGGAGGAAGATATCCTTAGGATCACAATTGATGTTTTGAAAGGCATGAACGAAGGAATAGATCAATTTCCACTTAAGCTAAAAGGAATAAAGAAAGATGGCAGCATTATCTATTTGGAAGGAAACAGCTCGATCATTATGTTTAACGGGCATCCATCCTTGCTTGGCACGCTGCAGGACGTTACCTTTAAGCGCGATAAGGAAAAGACGCTGAGAGACAGTGCTAAGCTCTATCAGAAAATCATTAAATTCGTTCCTGAACCAATCGTACTGAGCGATCAAGGGATTATTATTTATGTGAATAGATTGGCGCTGCAGGTGATTGGAATAACCAGTGCAGCCGAAGTCATTGGTCTAAGCATACTTGAATTTATTCATCCAAGCGATCATGAAACGCATATGCAAACGGTGGAAAATATTACGCTCTCAGATGAACCAACGCCCTTTGAAGAACGAGTCATTATTCGTCGAGATGGGCAGCATATTGATGTGGAATTGTCGAGCATTCGGATCAACAATTATGTGGGCAAGGATGTTATGCTTACTGTCATTCGTGATTTGACCGACCGCAAACGTTCGGAGGAGATGCTCATTCGATCAGAGAAGCTATCGGCTATAGGACAGCTCGCTGCAGGAGTGGCGCATGAAATACGCAATCCGTTGACTGCGCTAAAAGGCTTCACGCAGCTTCTTAGTGCAAAATATCCGGAGACGCCGCATTATTTTAACATTATGGCTAATGAAATTGACCGTATTACACTTATCGTGAATGAATTTATGACGTTAGCAAAGCCTCATTTCACTCAATTTAACTACGAGCCTCTTGAGCCTATTCTGCAAAGCGTTATTTCGATATTGGAGACGCAGGCTATATTGCTAAATGTGGAGCTGAAGGTTAGTTATGATCAAACGAATCCGTCGGTATATGGAAACGTAGATCAGCTGAAGCAGGTTTTTTTGAATATTATTAAAAATGCGTTCGAAGCGATGCCGAAGGGCGGCGAGGTAACTTTGTCGGTTACGACGATGGAAGACGGCTACGTTCATATTCAGATTAAGGATGAGGGTTCAGGCATACCAGAGGAATTAATCAAAAGAATCGGCGAGCCTTTTTTGACGACCAAGGAAAAAGGGACAGGTCTCGGCATTATGATCAGCACGCGCATTATTGAAGCGCACAAGGGTACGCTTCAACTTAGCAGCGTTCCCAATGAAGGGACGATGGTTGAAATTACATTGCCCGTACAGGCCAAGCATTTGTCACTGAGCTTACGGTGATACATAGACCTCGTCTGCGGCAGCGTTCGTCAATCGTTTGCGTTTATGATGAAGCGTAAAATAAATGACGGATGAAAAGGCGATAATGATGGCGCAAAGGATATACATAACGCTGTAGCCGTAGCTTGACGCTAACGAGCCAAGCGTATAGGAGCCGATGCCGTAACCAAGATCGAACAGCAGGTAGAAGGTTGCTGTAGCGAGACCTCTGCGATGAGCAGGGGCTGCGAGTATCGCAATCGTCTGGAAGCAGGGAAGCAATGCCCCATAGCCAAGCCCAATGACGGCTCCGGAAACGAGCAGCATTGCTGGCGAGCTCGCTTGGCTGAGCAGAAACATGCCGATTGTGAATATGGCTATGCTAGGGTAGACGATAACATGCTCGCCTGCACGGTCGAGCAATTTGCCTACTAGCGGGCGCGGCAAAACAATCATAATGCCGAAGCAAACGAAGAAATAGCTGGCATATTGATCAATGGCTTGCTCGTGAGCAAATACGGACATAAAGGTGACTAAGCCGCTGTAAGCGAAAGCGACAACAAAACCGCTAAGCGCTATAGGTACAGCCTTTTTCTCTACAAGGTCGCGCCATTGCAGCTTGCTTTTGGATTTTTTTTGATCGCCATCTACAGCAGCAGGTATCGGCCTATCAGCTTTGCGTCTCGTTGAAGCGCCTAGCACGAAGGCAATCAGGGAGCATGCTGCGCATAAGGCGAACATAGCGGTAAAGCCGCCATGCGTTGTGATCGTTAAGCCAACAAACGGTCCGATAACCATTGCCAGGCTCATAAACAAGCTGAAATAGCTGATGCCTTCTCCTTTGCGATGCTCGGGAATAATGCCGATTGCGGTCGTATTTGTGGAGGTAGTCGCAATCGCGAAGGTGCCCCCGTGAAAAAAACGAACGAGCAAAAGCATGGCATAGCCGAAAACGCCTAAGTATGCCATCGAAAATAATAAAAATAGCAATAAGGAAATAACGACGATTTTATGCTCGCCATACTTGGTCATAAGCTGCCCGGCAAAGGGACGAAGGAGTACGGAGGCGATAACGAATACGGTCATGGACAAGCCGGCTTGCGTATCGGTGCCGCCGAGCCCGTTCGTCACATAAACCGACAGCGCGGTTGCTAGCGTATAAAAAGAGAAAAATAGAAAAAAACTGCTTAAGCATATTTTTATGAAGTCTGAGCTCCATAATTTATTGGTATTCATGTATGTTCCCCTCTCAGATGACAGCGGCAATTGCTTATCTAGCGGGCAGCTATCTTTACTGCTCCACGTTTTTTTTAATTATGGCCATGAAGCTCATGAATGCTTGAATCTCTTCTTCCGAAATATTCGTAAGCATTTGCATCACAAAATTCGCCTCGATCGGCGCCAGCGTACGGGCATTCGTTCTGCCATTTTCGGTTAAATAGAGAAGCTGTGATCTTCGGTCCCCAGGATTCGCTACGCGCCGGACGAGCTCCTTGCGCTCAAGCTGATCAACTAATCGTGTGATGTTGGCGGGGTCTTTATCGGTGCGCTGAGCTATATCCTTATGTGTAATGCCGTCATGCTCATCAAGGCACATGAGCAGCGACCATTGCTCCGGCGTAACATCATGCTCTTGAAAAAGCTGCTGCAGCCTTTGATTTAATTTGCGTCCTGTATTGCTTATGACATAACCTACGGATTGTTGGAATTCCACTTGTGTTCACCTGCTCCATTCACTTAGTTGATATAACAATAATACGCTTATCAACTAAATAGGTCAACTACTCCAATCTATTATTGCGGATTGGAGTCTATTCCTGGCCAGCGGAAAGGAGTTGATGCTGCTTGCGGTATTGCTCGGGAGTGAACTGGGTATGGAGCTTAAAAGCGCGGCTAAAGTGTGACGGATGTTTAAAGCCGACCTCGTATCCGACCTCGGTTATCGGCTTAACCGTATCGATAAGATCAATTTTGGCCTGATAAATTCTGCGCAGCATTAGAAACTGGAAGATCGTGCTGCCGGTAACTTCTTTAAACGTTTTAGCTAAATAAAATTTGCTTAAATGAAGCTCCGTTTGAATGCCCGCAAGCGTAATATCTTCTTCGTAATGGCGCTCAACGTATGAGATGATGGCCTGTACATGCTGCTCTTTGGACGATGGGAAGGTAGGTTTATCATGAAGCGGCTTCTGGCATAGCTGATTGATTAATATTAAAAAGTCGAGCATCCGTGCCTGAAAACGCTGCTGTGAAAATGGATCCTGCTGCATGTATAGCTGATCCAGCTTGAGAAGGGTATCCTCAACCTCCGCTTTCTGGTCGCCGCGCAGCTGCAATCTAACATTTTGAAGCTTCTGGAACGGCTCGAGCAGGTCAGGCGTATACAGAGGCTGAATAAATTGCTTGAAATAAAACGGGTCGAAATGAAGGATGGAGCGGACATATTTTTCACTTGGGTCTACATGTGCACGGTGCAGCGTCATTCCATGCATGAGCAGAAGATCGCCAGGCTCAAGTACATAAATACGATCATTGATAAGGTAATTGACCTTGCCGCCATGAAAATAATAAATTTCATAATGAAAGTGGGTATGGTAAGGAATTTGAGCGTTAAAATCGGAGCTTGTCCCCATTGTGTAAGGCAAGCTAATTCGTTGCTGCGTGCTCATCATTTTGCCTCCCCTTGTAAATACCCTCATTATACACCAACCACAGTCAAATAAAAGCGTAAACAGGATAATGCGAATGAAGCCTGAGCGATCTTGAAGTGCTACCATAAAGGCAGGTTCAAACGAGTTGGCAAATCAGCTATTTAAACTTTCAAATAAAGGGGCGGCATTCGGATGCAGATCGTTCGTTTAGGTATTATCGGACTTGGAAATATGGGCAAGGGACATATTGGTTACTTATTGAGGGGCGAAGTAAGCGGCGTTGAAGTTACCGCTGTCAGCGACAGCCTGCAGTCGAATCTCCAATGGGCCAAGGAGAAGCTGGGAGATCAAGTAGGCTTGTATGCCGATCCTTATGAGATGATGGATTCCGGCTTGATTGACGGCGTTCTTATCGCTACGCCTCATTACTCGCATCCAGAGCTTGCAATCGCTTCCTTCGAGCGAGGACTGCATGTGCTTTGCGAGAAGCCGGCAGGTGTTTATACAAAGCAGGTTCGCATGATGAATGAGGCGGGCAGCAGGGCGAATGTGAAATTCAGCATGATGTATAACCAACGAACAAATCCGATTTATGTGAAGCTGAAGGAATTGATTGATGCTGGAGAGCTTGGCGAGGTAAAACGGACCAATTGGATTATTACGAGCTGGTACCGCTCTCAAAGCTATTATGATTCAGGGACATGGCGGGCAACTTGGGCAGGTGAAGGCGGCGGCGTGCTGCTCAATCAAGATCCGCATCAGCTTGATTTGTGGCAGTGGACGATCAACATGATGCCGAAGCGCGTCCGTGCGTTCTGTTATTTTGGCAAGCATCGCAATATTGAGGTTGAGGATGACGTGACGGCATTCGTGGAATACGAAAACGGCGCAACTGGCGTATTCGTTACGACAACAGGCGAAGCGCCCGGAACAAACCGATTGGAAATAAGCGGCGACCGCGGCAAGATCGTCATTGAAAATGATACATTAACCTTTTGGCGGCTGCGCGTGTCTGAGTCGGAATTTAATAAGAACTACACTGGAGGCTTCGGCGAGCCGGAATGCTGGAAATGCGAAATTCCGGTCAAAGGCAGCTATCCCGAACATAAAGGAATTACGCAAAACTGGGTAAATGCGATATTGTTTGACGAAAAATTGATTGCTCCCGGCGAAGAAGGCATTAAGGGACTAATGCTCTCGAACGCGATGCTGCTATCAACTTGGACCGACAACTGGGTTGACCTTCCGATTGATGAAGAGCTGTTCCATCAGTATTTGCAAGAACGGATCTCGAATTCGGCTTATCAGAAGGAGGATTAAGGACAATGAGCAAAGCGGATGGGATGAAGTATGCACCGAAAGGAAAACCGAATCGAGTAGTGGAGGACGGACAATTCGTAATTGCCGCCGTTCGTCTCGATCATGGGCATATTTATGGAATGTGCAACGGTCTTATTGAAGCGGGAGCGGTTTTGAAATGGGTGTATGATCCCGACTCAACGAAGGTAGAGGCATTTATTCGCCAGTATCCGCAGGTGAAGGCAGCTGATTCGGAAGAGCAGGTGCTTGCTGATCCTGAAGTGCAGCTTGTGGCTGCTGCTGCCATTACCTCGGAAAGAGGACCGCTCGGCGTACGCGTGATGCGCAGCGGCAAGCACTATTTTACGGACAAAGCGCCGTTTACGACGTTAGAGCAGCTGGCGGATGCGCGTGCCGCTTACACAGAGACTGGGAAAAAATATGCCGTGTATTACAGTGAGCGGCTGCATGTGGAGAGCGCTGTGTATGCCGGTCAGTTGATCGAGCAAGGGGCAATCGGACGTGTGGTGCAGGTGATTGGGCTTGGTCCGCATCGTTTGAACGCAGCGTCAAGGCCGGCATGGTTTTTTGAGAAGGAAAAATACGGCGGCATCATTTGTGATATCGGATCGCATCAAGTCGAGCAGTTTCTTTATTTTACAGGCAATCGCAATGCCAGCGTCGTGAACAGCAAGGTCGCCAATTATGCGAATAAAGACTATCCGGAGCTAGAGGATTTTGGCGATATGACGCTTGTAGGGGATAACGGGGCAACCGGTTATTTCCGCGTGGATTGGCTGACACCAAGCGGCCTTGGCACTTGGGGCGATGGTCGGACGATCATCCTTGGTACGGATGGCTATATTGAGATGCGCAAATATATCGATATTGCCCGTGAAAAGGAAGGCGATCAGCTCTATCTGGTCAATGCCGATGGCGAACAGCATTTGAAGCTGGGAGGTAAAGTTGGTTTTCCTTATTTTGGACAGCTTATCCTTGATTGCTTAAATGGAACGGAGCTTGCTATGACACAGGAGCATACGTTCAAAGCGGCGGAATTGTCTCTGCTGGCGCAGAAGCATGCAACGAAGGTGGAGTAAGCTTATGTGGTGTATACGTTGAATCTTATACGATTAGATGAAGCATCGCTGAGGAGTTGTAATCGTTGTTTTTATGAATCGTGTAATTATGAATTGACAGCGCTTCAGATCATTGGAACCATATGCCCATAAACACGTGTTCATGGAAAGAGGGTCTTTGGTTGAGCAAGGAAATAAACAGCACGGAAATCGCCAAGCTAGCTGGTGTTTCCAGAAGCACGGTCAGCCGAGTAATCAATAATTATGCCAACGTCCCGGAGAAGACGAAGCAAAAAGTGATGAAGGTCATTCAGCAATACAACTATTATCCGAACCTATCCGCTCAAGTGCTCGCAGGGAAGCGTACGCGCACGATCGGCTTATTTATGATTGATTCCGGCCGCGTATCCGGCGACAGCCTTTCAAGCTTGCTGCTTGCGCGGATTATTGACAGCGCTTCTTCTCATGGCTATTACGTGCTTACGCATATCGTTCGAGATATGAAAGAGCAGGAGGAGACCCGCACGATCAAGGAAAGCTTCTATCAGCGAAGAATCGACGGAGGCGTATTCATTGGAGCAGCGAATCATGAGCCGCTGATTGAGGAGCTAATCGCAGAAGGATTTATGGTCGCGATCGTCGATCAGCATTTGCCGGGACGTTCCGAGCCCAATCGCGTCGTGTTCAACTTCGACAACGAGACTGGCGTAGGCCAAGCAATTGATTATTTAGTGAGCTTGGGGCATAAGCGAATCGGGATGATTAACGGGGATATGAACAGGTACTCCGGTCCTTCCAAATGGAGGGGCTTTCAGGCTGCGATGTCCAGGCATCAGCTGCCGCTCGTCTCGCAGTGGATGCTGCCGGGCGATTTTAACGAGGAAAGCGGCTATCAAGCGATTAAGGATTTTTTGAAGGCGAAGATGGAGCTTCCGTCAGCGATATTTGCGGCGAACGACAGCGTAGCCTTTGGAGCGATACGGGCGCTTAAGGAGTCCGGCATTCGCGTACCACAGGATATATCAGTAATTGGCTTTGACGATCATATTCTGAGTGCTCATTATAGTCCGGCGTTAACGACGATTCGGGTTGATTTTGCCGATATGATGGATAAATTGACTAAAACTTTAATTAATAGCATTGAGAATGGCAGCGAAGCTTTTCAAACGTTTGCCGTAAGCACGGAGCTTATCGTCCGTGATTCTTGTCAAAGCATAACCGCCGAGTCATAGGCATATGCAACCGGAATGCCGCATCTCCCCCTTTACATTTCCTGCTGCTCCAAATGACATGGAGCAGCAGAAGCGTAATTATTGTTTTTTTTTGGACAAAAATAAACGCGTGTTTACGATGCGAAGAACTCATTTTTGAGAGTTACGAAAACGCTTCACAGTACGCGGCTGATTGAATAGGAGGAGAATAGCAACATGAACATTCTGATTACAGGCGCTAATCGAGGCCTCGGCTTAGCGCTTGCCACCGAAGCATGCAAACGAGGGCATCACGTGCTGGCTGGCGTTCGCAGTCCAGGCTCTTCTGTAGAAGGCTTGCAGGAGCTCATTGCGAGGTTCCCTGGTCATTTGACGATACTTCCGCTTGATGTCGTGGATGAGAATTGTGTTCGCTATGCTTGCGAGCAGGTGGAGAGCCGAGATATCCGGCTTGATTCTGTTATTAACAGCGCTGCGATATTGCTGGGCAGAGATCAAAAGCTGGAGCAGCTTGATATGGAGCAGGTGGAGCAATCCTTCCAAACGAATTTATTCGGACCGATTGTCGTGCTCAAGCATTTCTTGCCGCTGCTCCGCAGGGGAGAGAGGCAAAGCATTATCAACATTAGCTCGGAAGCGGGCTGCTATACTGGCGCTTATGGCGGAGACTATTCGTATGCGCTGTCCAAGTCGGCTCTTAATATGTTCTCCGCGCAGCTTCGCCGCGAGCTGGCGCCTCAAGGCTTTGTCGTTCATGCGCTTCACCCGGGCTGGATCAAAACGGATATGGGCGGCGAGAAGGCACCGGGCGACGCGAACGTGTCTGCTGCCGGTATTTTGGATATTGTAGAGCGGAAAATTCAAGCGGATGCACTTATTATTGATCATAACGGCTACTCAATGAACCTATAACGCTGAGAGGACAGGTCAAATGGCTGGTCTATTTCAAGCTTGAATAAGAGATTGCGCTGGTAATGCGATACATGGACGATCGTTGTCATCAAAATTAAATTGACGGAGGCTATTATGAACTAATGCCTAGAAACAATAAAGGAGCCGCCTGCAAGGTCTAATCAGACCTTGCGAGGCAGCTCCTTTATTGTTGCAGTTGCTTATAGGTATACGGCTTTGCCGGTTTTGGATGATTCATAGATCGCTTCAAGAATTTGCGAAACAACGAATGCTTGCTCGGGCGTTACAACTGGATCAGTGTCCTCGTCGATTGCTTTCAGCCACATTCTCATCTCAAGGTCAGCGTCGCTTTCCGTTTTGCCATCGTAGAAAGCAACTCCGCCTGCCTTCAAATCAACCTTAGTTGTATATAGACGGCTATGCTGTTCGCCATTAATGCGAAGGCCATCCTTCATGTCAGCGCCGGCTTCTGTACCAGATAGCGTACACTTCGCTTCGTCAACTTCAAGCGTGTTAAGCGCCCAGCTGGACTCAAGCACGATTGTAGCGCCGTTCTCCATGACGATCATACCGAATGCAGAATCCTCTACCGTGAACTTCGCTGGATCCCACGGGCCCCAAGCATTAGCTGCGTTTTCGCGCTGCGAAAGCTTATGATACGAAGTGCCAAGCACGACTTTTGGCTTATAGTTGTCAAGCATCCACAGCGTCAAATCAAGTGCGTGAGTACCGATATCGATAAGCGGTCCGCCGCCTTGTTTCTCTTCATCAAGGAAAACGCCCCAAGTCGGAACGGCGCGGCGACGAATCGCATGCGCTTTCGCATAATAGATGTCGCCAAGCTCGCCAGCTTCGCAAATCTTTTTCAAATACTGGCTGTCTGGACGGAAGCGGTTGTTGTAGCCAACTGTCAGCTTCTTGCCTGTACGGCGAGCTGCGTCAACCATGCGCTGTGCATCGTGAGCGGTTTTGGCCATTGGCTTCTCGCTCATAACATGCTTGCCTGCTTCAAGCGCATCGATTGCGATGTTGGCATGCGAGTCGTTCGGCGTACATACGTGAACGATTTCGATGGAGGAGTCAGTCAGCAGCTCTTTGTAATCTGTGTATACTTTAGCGCCTTCAGCGCCATAAAGGGCAGCCGCTTCAATTGCGCGATGCTCGACGATATCGCAAAATGCAACGATTTCAACGTTGGCTAGCTTCTTAAGGCTTGGCAAATGTTTGCCGTTTGCAATACCTCCACAGCCGATAATAGCAAGTTTATATATTTTGGACATGTTAAAAGCCTCCTAATGGTTGGGTATGATCGATCATTGCGGTACGGCTTGGCGTGAGCTCTTCCGGTATTCGGATGGCGTGACGCCAAACTTCTTGCGGAACACAGCGTGCAGATAGTTGCCGCCGGCAAAGCCGGCAAGCTTCGCTATTTTTTCCACGGATTGCTCGCTCTCCTGCAGCTCACGGCATACGACGGCTAGACGAATGTCTTCCAAAATTCGGCTAAAGGTATGCCCGTGATGCAGCTCCTTGAACAGCCGCTGAATATGCCTTGAGCTTAGATTAAGCTTGTCTGCTACGTCCTCCAGCGTGATGAAGCCGTCATAGTTTGCGTAAATATATTCCAATGCAAGTCGGTAGCGGTACGCTTTCATATCACGCGTCGGAAACTGCTTCTGCTCACTCGCGCTGTCGTAAGCGCGAACCGCGCGCAGCAAGATTTGAATAACCGTCTGCTTGATGGTCGTATAGCTTCCGACAAAATTGTCGTTGCAGGCTTGATAGGCTTCAAGAAAGCGCGGCATCGCTTGATGCAGATCGGCCGTTGGGAACAGCGGCAAATTTTTCAGCTTCTCGATGCAATCGCGGGCTTCAGCAGCTTCCCAATCGTCGTAGGAATGGGAAGCGCCGCCGTCATCCTGAGCGCTTCTGTCAATGATGTCCACGTGCAGGCAGAGCTCATCCATCGCTTCAAGGGCATCCGCTTCCTGGTAATGCATAATTTCGGGTCCGGTTAAATAAAGCATGCCGGGCTTCAGTGCGTATTCTTGGTCAACAATGATGACTTTCCCTTTGCCCTGCGGGATAAAATGAAATTCATATTCCGCATGCTTGTGAAATCCGACGATTCTGCCGGGAGGAAATTGCGTCAGATGGAAGCGCAGCACATGAATGTCGTAGGGTCCCCATCTTATGCAAAGCTCCAGACGCTCTAGCGCATCCTGGCGTTCATGCATCACCTCATAAGGAAAGTTAGGCATGCGGATTCCTCCTCGGAGTACTGCGTTTTTACTAGTGCGGTTACTCGCTTAGCTCATCGATTCTAACGGCACGATGTTCGCGGGCGGATAGGTTTGCAGCCTCCATCAGCTTGGTCAAATCAATGGCAAGGCTTACATTTTCGTCTGCCGACGTATTGTTTTCGATATGCGACACCCATTGTTCAAAAGCGCTCTCTCTAGCCGCCGGAATCGGTTGCGCTGTCCAAGCCTCGGATGATTCTGCGCCTGCTTTCGTTGTGCGAAGCAGCAGCTGGTTGTCTGGCGTGCCGTACAGCAGCGTTCCTTCCGTGCCATGTACTTCAAGCGTAAACGGTGAATGATTGTTGACGAAGCCAGCCTCTACAATTCCGATCGCGCCGGAAGGAGCAGACAAGACCGATACCGCGTTATCCTCCACTTCTTTTCCAGTTAAGTAGCCGAAATGAGCCGTTACCTCTTCAGGCATTTCATTTAGAAACAGTCTAGTCAAGTACATCGGATGGCATCCCAAATCGATCAATGCGCCGCCGCGGCACTCTTCCAGGCTGTAGAAATGCTCAGGAAGCCAGTTCGCTGTCGCACCGTTATGAGACAAACGAGCACGTACGAGCGTGATCTTCCCAAGTACGCCTTGTGACAAAATATCGCGAATCGCGAGCGTATAGCCGTCATTCAAACGAGGCAGCGATACCGTCAATTTTACATTATTTTTAGCTGCTTCATTCAGTATAACGTTTACTTCCTTTAAAGTTGCAGCTACAACCTTCTCTGTGAAAATATGTTTGCCGGCTCTAGCTGCCGCAACCATAACCTCTTGGTGTCTTACGGTTGGCGCATCAACGATAACCGCGTCAATATCGTCGCGCTTGAGCATTTCATCTAGACTCTCATAGAAAGAAACGCCCAGCTTCTCGGCAGCTGCCTGCCCGCGTTCTGCGATTTCATCCCATACCGCAACGATTTCCGTGCCCGGATGCTCCTGCGCTTGCTTCGTATAATCCCATGCGTGTACATGCCAATAACTGATTTTACCAATTCGAATCATCGGTTCATCTCTCCTTGGACGTCTATTAATGAATTGCTATTTCGTATATAAAATTATGACAACAAATATAATCTAACATATTTATCTTCTTATTTTTAGTGCAATTTAATGACTTGATATATACGATATTACGACACATATATCTGCATTTACAAGTGCTGCTTGCGATATTCACGCGGGGATAGACGGGTGATTTTTTTGAAGGTTTTGCCAAAATGGGAAAAGTTGTCGAAGCCGACAGCTGCGGCAATATCCGTAATGCTCATTTCGGGCTCGCGCAGCAAGCGCTGCGCCTCCTTCATACGCGTGAGAATGACGTAATCGGAGAAGGTGAAGCCTGTCATTTCCTTGAACATCCGGCTCAAATAGCAGGGACTGATAAAAAATTGATCAGCGAGCCCGCCAAGCCTAAGCGGCTCCGCAAAGTGAGCGTTGATATAGCGGATCACCTCTGAAATCTTTGCATGCATGGGCGTTGCATGGTGGAGCGGGACAGGCTCATGCTGCTGCATGTATCTGGCTGCGGTCAGCAGCAGTTCGGTTAGTGCGTGAGTCGGAAAAAGCTCATAGCCTTCGGGGCGCTGCCCGATCTCCGCCAGCAGCCTGCGCATCAATTGGTCAGCAGCCAGCTGCTCCTGCCTTGGGAGGCGGATAATATGGGTGGCGTGTCTGAACGGCATGAGCAGAAGCTCGGCATGCTTGCCTGCAAGGCGGTGGATTGTCGCATCATCAAAGTGAATGATGAGCCGTTCATGGGCGGCATCGCCGGTTTGCATCGTTTTATGCAGCTCATGCTTATGGATGAACACCAGGTCGCCTTGCTCGATAGAATAAGAACGATCGCGTATAAAATAGATCCGCTGCCCGGCGAGCATATAGTAGATTTCATAATAGTCATGGTAATGGTCGTCTGCCATCGTAAATGGCGCTGCGCGCTTCGTATATTCTACATACAGCTCAGGTATGGCGCCAAAGCTGCAGGTATCGAGCGGAATATTTTTCATCGATTCGCTCCTTTTGAATTATTTTCGCAAAATAAGCGGTATTTTATGAAAAATAAGCATCATATGCAGAGAATTATACCACTCTCATGCAGTAAGATGAAAGTAACGAATCTAGGGAGGAATTAGGATAATGACTAAAAAACGTTATGTATTGGTAGGCAGCGGCGGCAGGGCTGAATTTTTTTATGGAGCTCTTGCAACCGATTTCAGAGAGACGTCTGAGCTGCTTGCTTTTTGCGATATTAATCAAACCCGTATGGACTATGCGAATCGGATTTTAGTGGATAAATATAAATATGAAGCGGTAAGAACTTACAAATCGAATGAATTTGACCGAATGATTGAGGCTGAGAAGCCCGATGCTGTTATCGTGACGAGCATGGACCGTACGCATCATACGTACATTATTCGCGCGCTGGAGCTTGGGTGCGATGTCGTGACAGAGAAGCCGATGACAGTCGATGAGAAAAAATGCCAGGACATTTTGGACGCGGTGGAGCGGACGGGCCGCAACGTGCGGGTAACGTTCAATTATCGCTATGCCCCGCATCATACGAAGGCCAGAGAGCTTATCGCAAATGGGACAATCGGCAAAGTAACGTCCGTTCACTTCGAGTGGCTTCTAAATACGCAGCACGGAGCCGATTATTTCCGCAGATGGCATCGCAATAAGCAAAACAGCGGCGGCTTGCTCGTCCATAAATCGACGCATCATTTCGATCTCGTCAACTTCTGGATCGGCTCGCAGCCGGAATCGGTATTCGCCTTTGGAGAACTTTTGTTCTATGGACGCGAAAATGCCGAGCTGCGCGGGGAAACAAAGTTTTATGAGCGGGCGACTGGAAATCCGAATGCTGAGAATGATCCGTTTGCGCTGCACTTGGACAAAAATGACCATCTGAAGGCGATGTATTTGGATGCGGAGCATGAGGACGGCTATCGCCGCGATCAAAGCGTATTCGGGGACGGGATTAATATTGAAGACACGATGGGCGTGCTTGTCCGCTACAAAAACAATGCAATCCTAACATACTCGTTAAACGCTTACTTGCCATGGGAAGGCTACCGTATCGCATTTAACGGAACGAAGGGCCGCCTTGAGATGAACATCGTCGAGCAATCGTATGTCAATTCTGGCGGGAAGAAATCGGATGAGGGTGCTTTGAAGGAGAAAACGATCAAGGTGTTCCCGATGTTTGCTGCCCCATACGAGGTTGAGGTGGAGGTAGGCGTCGGCGGCCATGGCGGCGGAGATCCCGTGCTGTTGAACGATTTGTTCGGGACGCCTGTGGCAGACCCTTTCAACCGAGCAGCTAATCATATTGACGGAGCGAGATCGATTCTAACGGGTATCGCAGCAAACCGTTCTATTCAAACGGGGCTTGCCGTACAGATCGATGAACTTGTGAAATTCCACAAATAAGGTAGAGGGGGAAGCGGGAATGAAGCCATTTATGGACGACAATTTTTTGTTATCGAACGAAACGGCAGTCCGGTTATACCATGAGTTTGCCAAGGACATGCCTATTATTGATTATCACTGCCATCTGAGCCCGCAGCAAATTTTCGAGAATACGAGCTTTTCGAACCTGACGGAGGCATGGCTGTACGGCGATCACTACAAATGGCGGGCGCTGCGCGCGAACGGAGTAGAGGAGCGTTATGTTACCGGCGGCGAAGGCGTTACCGATTACGAGCGATTCGAGGCATGGGCGAGAACGGTCCCGCAAACGATTGGCAACCCGCTGTACCAATGGTCGCATTTGGAGCTTCGCCGTTATTTCGGCGTAGATGAGCTGATCAATGAGAAGAATGCCAAGTCGATATGGGAGAAAGTCAATGCGAAGCTCGCAACTGGGCAGTATAGAGCGCGTGATTTGATCAAAATGTCGAACGTAGAGGTCATTTGCACGACGGATGATCCGGTTGATTCGCTTGAATATCATATTGCAATCAAGGATTTAGAAGATTTTAACGTACAGGTGCTCCCGTCCTTCCGGCCGGATAAAGCGCTCGAAATAAACCGCGCTACGTTTGTAGAGTGGATCGGCAAGCTTGGAGCTGCGGCTGCGAGCACGATTGACAGCTATGATGCGCTGCTCGACGCGCTTGCGGCGAGAGTGAAATTTTTTGACGAGGTGGGCTGCAAGGTTTCCGACCATGCGCTTGATTATGTCGCTTATGCCGAGACGACGAAGGGTGATGCTGCCGCTATTTTTGCCAAAGCCTTGAATGGGGAAACGGTAAGCTTGGAGGAGGAGAAGCAATACAAAACGTATACGCTGCTCTTTCTGGGACGCTTGTACGCCGAGCGCGGCTGGGCGATGCAATTCCATATCAATGCGGCAAGAAACAACAGCACCCGCATGTTCGGCAAGCTTGGGCCGGATACGGGCTTCGACTCGATCAACGATAGCGCAGTGGCTTACCCGCTTGCGAAGCTGCTGGATGCTTTGGATACGGATGATGCGCTTCCGAAAACAATCGTTTATTCGCTTAATGCCAAGGATAATGATGTGCTCGGCTCTATTATTGGAAGCTTCCAAGGCGGCGGGATACCGGGGAAAATTCAACTTGGCTCAGCATGGTGGTTCAACGATACAAGAAATGGTATGCTTGACCAAATGAATGCGCTTGCTAATCTGGGCTTGCTTAGCCGCTTTGTCGGAATGCTGACTGATTCACGCAGTTTTCTGTCCTACACCAGGCATGAGTATTTTAGACGTCTGCTCTGCAATCTGCTTGGTGAATGGGTTGAGGCCGGCGAGGCTCCCGGGGATATGGAGCTGCTGGGCGATATGGTTCAGAACATTTCCTATCGCAACGCGAAAGCCTACTTCGGCTTCTAGCGCTTAAGAAACGTTCTGCATTTCCGCTAGTTCGGCGGGGACTGCGGAACGTTTTTTGCGTCCAGCCGATAAGCGGCCATCAAATATTTGAGCATTTGCGGCCCTGCAATGTTGGCGGCGACGCCAAACAGCTCGGAATGGGCTGTTTTTCGGCAAAGCAAATAGAAGGCAGTGCCGCCGATGAGCTCGAAGGCGATGAATTCCTTCCATTTCCATGCGGGAATGATGTATATCTTGAATTCTTTGTTTTTGGCAGCGCGTGTTCGCAAAGTAGGAGCCCTCCTGCTTGATTGGGAGCATTACAACCGTATCTAGCGTATGCAGAGCGGCTTATCCATCATTCGTTTTGTTTTGAATGTATAGCGGTATGGCACTGGCAGAGTAACAGGGAGTTCTACGTTGTAGCCACTAATCATCGGTTTTAAGCGGATTCTGTTGCAGTTTCTGCAATGTAGCTTATTTAGGAGGGTGTGATGTAAGGTTTCTGTTGTACTTTCTGCAGTAGAAGAAAGCAGCCAGCAACCAAACATAGCTGCGTCTCATCCCGCTCATAAGAAAAGCTTGAAAAGCTCGCCCATTCTAAAGCGGAATTGGACGAGCTGTTCGATGATCGGCATAAGTGTCTTTGGCTAGGCAACAGCGCAACTGCTGCCTAAGCTTATACTGCTTTCAGCTGGCCGAAAGCGCGGAACAGGATGCTAACCATTTGATCGATGTCCTGCTGGGATACGATTAGTGGCGGTACGAGCCGAATTGTTGATGAATTTAGCGCGTTAATGAGAAGTCCTTCTTGCAAGCAAATTGCGGCTAGATTAGCGGCAGTGCCTTCTGGAACGTCGAACGCCAGCAGCAGCCCTTTGCCGCGAATATTTGAAATTGGAATTTCACAGGTTAGCTTGCGCAAGCTGTCTGCTAGATATTGGCCCTGCTTCTTGGCATTGCCTGCTAAATTTAGCTCCAGCAGCTCCCGAAGTACAGCATAGCCTGCGGCCATCGCGAGCGGCGCTCCCGTGTAGGTTCCGCCTTGATCGCCAGGCTCGAATAGATCGTATTTGCTCTTTGTCAGCATCGCTGACAGTGGGAAGCCGCCGCCAATGCCTTTGCCAAGTGTTATCACATCGGGCATAATGCCGTAGTGCTCATAAGCAAACAACTTGCCCGTTCTGCCCATCCCCGTCTGTACTTCATCAAAAATAAGCAGCATACCGTACATGTCGCACATTTTGCGAAGACCATACAAATACGCTTCATCTACAGCATGAACACCGCCTTCGCCTTGTACGAGCTCAACCATAATGGCACATGTCTGGTTCGTAACCGCAGCAAAGCATGCATCAAGGTCGTTAATGGGCACATGCTTAAAGCCGTCTACCTTGGGTGCAAAAAGCTCCTTCCATTGCTCTTTTCCTGTCGCAGACATCATAGCCAGAGAGCGTCCGTGGAAGCTGTTCTTTAACGTTATAATTTCGTAGGCTCCATTTAAATTTACAGCGCCGTGCTTTCTTGCCAGCTTTATTGCGCTTTCGTTCGCTTCGGCGCCGCTGCTGGCAAAAAAGGCTTTGTCCATACCGCTAACGCTGGTCAGCAGCTCGGCGAATTCAATCATGGGTTTATTATAGTAACCGGGGCTCGCATGAACCAACGTTGAAGCTTGACGCGACAACGCCTCCTGCAATGCAGCAGGGGAATGCCCCAAGCTGGTGACCGCCCAGCCGCCGACAAAGTCCAAGTAACATTTTCCATCTGTATCCCATATATGCATACCCTCGCCGCGTTCCATCACGATGCTAGGACGGCGTGCCGTAAAAAGTACCGATTTCTCCGCGGTTTCCAATAAAGCTGCTGTTGCCGATTTTTCCATCTGAATCATTGACGTGCCTCCCGATAATTCATTCTATTGCATAAATATACAGTATGAAGAATAAAAATTCAACTCCATAAATGAATCTTTCTTTATGATGTAAACTCCACTTGCACTGGCGCGGCGGGGGGGAGCGCAGCACAACGAAAGATCGCGCGGATCACCAGCCGATTCAAATTCCGAATCTTCTTTCGTATAAAAAACTCCCAAGTATTTCCGTCCGGATCGTCCATGGTGCTCCTTTGATGACAGCGCCAGTATGAATAGCTGGGCTTCTGCGTGCTGCGAATATGAATACGATAGCTGCAATACCTGCAACAATCGATACAGGAATATGAATAAACTCGCTTACTCAACTCCAAAAAAAACTTCATATTTACATAAATTAGTGCAACTATTACGACTCTTCATGTTTCTAATTTATGGTTGAAATAACCATTAATGGAAATTGGATAAAAACGGGGAGGGAATCATCAGCTAACGAAGGGTCTTGATATTTCTAGACAATTAATACCGCATCACAAAATTAAAAAAGGAGCGTGAATACTATGAATTTGAAAAAAACATTATTCTCTAGTCTCGTTGTCATTGTTCTAGCATCTACTAGTATACTTTCTGCGGCAGCAAAAACGAGCTTAAAGGAAACGGATCAGAAACCAATTGATCCTATTTACAAGAAAGCTGTATCTGCTGATACTACCTTTACAGAACCATTGAAATCAAGACGGATTGATCCCTCACTGGATAAAATTAAGCAGAAAAAACAGAAGTCGAAGATAATTGGCAAGCTAAAAGAAAAACATAATAAGGCTTCTTTAACCGATCTGATGAACGTTGAGATTTCATTAAATTTCGATGCATCTGAAGAAAAGTTTGAGAAAAAGCTTAAAGATCTAAATTTACCGTACAAAAAAGCAAAATACCAAACATACGAAGTGTCCCTAAATAAAAACCAAATTGAGTTAGTGGAATCCATGGATGATGTAATGCTTCTATCCAACCCAGATGACTATTCTACCCTTACAGAGGATTCTTCAGATGATACTTCCTATCTTTCTCTTAATGCTGCTACTGAAATGACTGGCAACGTGGTTCTAACGAGAACGCAAATGGACTCTTACGGGAGTTCTACCCTAAGGGTCACGATTTAGCCACCTTGACGGATGAAGAACTCGCGAATGCTGTACGCCTCATTAATCACCGCCCTCGTAAATGTCTGGGCTGGAAATCTGCTCACGAAGCATTTATGGAGGAACTGTCGCACTTAGCTTGACAAACCGTCAAATAAAGCCTATATCGGCATTCCGTTTAAAAAACGTCACGCACAAAGCTTCCAATAGATTTCTTTTCGTTAAAAAAAAGGGCGGTAAAACGCAGCCAAGGAGGAGAGTTTACGATGTGGAATGGGGATTCTTTTTTAAAGAAGCTTTATGACGAAGCGATTAGCCGACATCAGAATCTATCTAAGCAGGAGGTTCAGAACGAGCGGAAAATAAAGCTAAAGGCGACATTAGGTGATCTGATTGGTCGTTTTGAGCCTAATATAAAACACACCCCAAAGGTGCTTGAACGCGTTCAGTGCGACGGGTACATTCGCGAGCGGGTGGAGCTGTCAGCAACGCCGGAGCTGACTTTTGCCGCATATGTGCTAATCCCAAATGATGCAAAGGGGCCGATGTCAAGCGTGCTGGCGCTGCATGGTCACGGCTATGGCAGCCGTGAGATTGTCGGATTGTTAAAGGATGGCTCGCCTGATGAGGCAGCGCCAGGCATTCATCAGCATTTTGCGGAGCAGCTTGTTAAACGGGGCATGGTCGTGATTGCACCAGATGTCATCGGCTTCGGCGAGCGCAGGCTGTCAGCGGATCTCGCACGTAATCCGGATGCGCCGAGCTCCTGCTTCACTCTCTCGACGCAACTGATGATGCTTGGCAAGACACTAACCGGCTTGCGTGTAACCGAAGCTTTAAAGGCTTTCGAGTACTTGTCCTCACGACCAGAGGTTGACGCGGATCGAATCGGTCTTATGGGCTTCTCCGGCGGCGCCTTGATTGGCTTTGTTGCCGCCGTTCTGGAAAACCGTATACATGCAGCGGTGCTGACAGGATTCACGAATACCGTTAAGGACAGCATCTTCGCCGTCCCTCATTGCATCGATAATTACACGCCAGGGCTGCTTGTTCATGCGGAGCTGCCGGAGCTGATCGGGCTCATTGCTCCTCGTCCGTTATTTCTCGAATCAGGCGAGCAGGACCCGATTTTCCCGGTGGCAGGCTTTCGGAAAGCGGCAGCTGAAATTCAGGCGATTTACGAAGCTGAAGGAGCTGCCGATAAGCTCGAAATCGACGTGTTTCCAGGCAGGCATGAAATAAGCGGGCGGCTTGCTTACGACTGGCTCAAACGGACATTATGTATCTAAAATAGTGATGGCTTAATACGAATATTTAGGCTCTTTGAAAAAACATAGCTTTCTCTACCATGCAAAGAGCTTCCTATATAATAGGAAGCTCTGACCGATCTCTATTAGTGCCAATTGCACCTTGGTGAATGATTACTTTTTATCAATGATAATGGCGCTGGTAGTTTCCGCATCCCATGTTACATTGGTGTCCAGTGCCTCGCTCAGAAAACGGAGCGGTACTAGAACTCTGCTGCTTTTTACCTTGCCTGCAACATCAAGACTGATCGCTTTACCATTAATCGCAGCCGTTTTGCTGCCAAGCGTCAGTTTAACCTCGACACCGTCACGTGTTACGGTTACTGTTTTCGATACGCTATCGTAGGTCACAACAGCGTTCAACGACTCGGAGATTGCGCGGAACGGGACAAGCGTTCGACCGCTCTCCATCAGCGGAGATACTTCGAAACTTAGCGTTTTGCCATTTACGTAAATCTTCACTTTTTTATCGCCAAGCTTCACTTTTAGCTTGCTGAGCTTCTTATACTCCACCACGTTAGCAGCATCCTGTGAAACTAGCTCGGCTTGTACATCCACTGCAGCTTTCAGTTTTCCGTTCTCCTCCAATGAAGTGATCACTGCGGTAAAACTATTGTCACTATTCACATTAATATTATATTTCGTTTTAAGCAACTCAGCAATTCTGGCGCCTGCTGGTTTATCTTTGACGTGTTCATAGGCATTTTCAAGACCGTTCGAGCCATTGCCATAAACAGAATCGCCTACTGTATCTGCTTTACTCTCCGCTTTGTCAGACTTTTTGTTTTCCACTTGGTTTTGCGTTTGTTTCTTCGTTTCCTTGCTAAGCTCGTTAGGTGCAGCAAAAACAGTCGAAGCCATAAGACTGAGTGAAATGACACCCGCCCAAATTACAAATTTTTTCATTTTGTTCCCTCCGTTAGTATGTATTGTGTTCATTACTAAATGTTCGGGGGGGTCATTTTTTTTGTGTGGGTACTAAAAATAAAGTCTATAGAAATCTTAATTCATATATTGTTTTCTAAACTTAGTCGGCGGCAGGCCTATTTGATGGGTGAAGCAATTCGAGAAGTAAGGGACGTTCTCAAACCCGACGTATTGAGCGATTTCGGCAATAGGCCATTCCGTCTTAAGCAGCAGCAGTTTAGCCTGCTCAAGCCGATACTTCGATAAGTAGTCGATCGGTGTCATGCCATAAACCTGCTTCATGCATCTCGTAATATAGTTGTAGTGAAAGTTGAGCGCTTCCGCCATCGTTTTGCTCGTCACTTCGGTACGGTAATTGTTTTTAATATATGCCTCTGCCTTCTCCGCTAGCGTAACGGATGGGCTTGTATAGCTTTCATTTTGCCGCAAATCCATCATGCGCAGCAGCTCTTCGAACGTCTGCTGCTGCGTCCAGAAGGCGCTTGACTGGCGCTCCCCACCTGCTTTGTTAAGCGTTCGCAGCAAGCGATACGCTTGCTCGGGATAGGGGAGCGTCCATGCTTTTTGGAGATGGAGCGAATAGGGGGGAGTCAGGAAACGGTTGTAATGGGCGTCATGGCTAATGCTGGCATGGTCGAGCGCTGACTGCTCCCACTCACCTACGGGCAGAAAGTGAACCCAGTAGAAAACAGTCCGCTCCTCCGCTGGCTTCACTGAATAATGGGGACGGTCTGGAAGCAGCAGAAGCGTCTGTCCTTCGGTCAAGCTCCATTTCCGATCCTCTTCGCCGATAAATAAACAGCCGGATTCGACGATAAGCAGGTCAAATACGCCCAGTTGCTTCCGGTTCGGATGCTGATCCCCGGGTTTGTGTACGGTAACGCCGCTCTCCAAATAATAGGGCAGCGGAGGCGCGGCGAAATAGACATGATCAGCTGCTTCCAGCATCATCCTTGCTCCCTCCCAGCTTGTGTGAAATTTTATAAGAAATAAGTTATATCCATTCGTATTTATGTTTTATTTTAACCCATACAATAGAAATCAGCAGTATGAAAGTTTAGCAGTAGAAAGTTTAACAGTATTAAGTTTAATAGATACGGAAGAGGTGCGATATAAGATGGGGCAAATGGTGAGCAAGGATAACGCGAAGCCGGTATCACTTAAGCAAGTTAAAATAAAGGATGATTTCTGGAATTATTATATTAATTTAGTGAGGGACGTGGTCGTTCCTTATCAGTGGGATGCTATAAACGACCGTGTAGAGGGGGCAGAGCGGAGCGGGGCGGTTAGCAACTTTAAGATCGCGGCAGGACTTGAAAAAGGTGATTTTTACGGCTTCGTATTCCAAGATACGGACGTGGCAAAGTGGCTTGAGGCGGTGGGCTATCTGCTTGAGATGAAGCGGGATGAGGCGCTCGAGCAGGTTGCTGACGAGATGATCGACATTATCGGCAAGGCACAGCAGCCTGACGGATATTTGAATACGTTCTATACAATCAAGGAGCCCGGCAATAAATGGACCAATCTGACGGAGTGCCACGAGCTCTACTCTGCCGGGCATATGATTGAGGCGGGCGTTGCTTACTATAAAGCGACCGGCAAACGGAAGCTGCTTGATATCGTATGCCGCGTAGCGGATGATATCGCTGTCGTATTTGGCGATGGCCATGATCAAATTGCCGGCTATGACGGCCATCAGGAGATCGAGCTTGCGCTGGTGAAGCTCTATGAAACGACTGGCAATCGCAAATATTTGGAGCTCAGCAGCTACTTTATCGATAAGCGCGGACAGCAGCCGAGCTTCTTCGAGGCAGAGGCTGACCGCAGAGGCAGAACGACGCATTGGAGCAATAATAAAATCCAAATTGACCCGGCATATTTTCAAGCCCATTTGCCTGTGCGCGAGCAGGAAGCGGCGGTCGGACACGCCGTACGCGTCGTCTACATGCTGGCGGGGATGGTCGATGTTGCGCGGGAGACCGGTGACGAGTCATTAATTGAAGCATGCCGCAGGCTGTGGGACAACATTGCCTCGAAGCAGATGTATATTACAGGCGGAATTGGTACGATGGCTCAAGGCGAGGCGTTCTCCTTCGACTATGATTTGCCTAATGACACTGTATATTCGGAGACATGCGCCTCGATTGGCCTGATCTTCTTCGCCCACAGAATGCTGCAGCTTGAGCCTAACAGCAGGTATGCGGATGTGATGGAGCGCGCCTTATACAATACGGTTATCGCGGGCATGTCGCGCGACGGCAGACATTTCTTCTACGTGAATCCGCTGGAGGTAACGCCGGACGTCTGCGACGGCAAAAATAAAAACTACAATCACGTGAAGCCCGTTCGCCAGGAATGGTTCGGCTGCGCTTGCTGTCCGCCGAATATTGCCCGTTTGCTGGCATCGCTGGGCGAGTATGTGTACTCTACGAAAGGGAATACCATTTATTCGCATTTATATATTGGCGGAGAGATGGAGCTCGCGTTAGGCGGTACAAAAATCAAGCTTAATCAGCAATCCAGCATGCCATGGGAAGGCTCGGCACGCTTCGAGGTGTCGCTAGAGCAGCCATCTTCGTTCGCATTGGCGCTGCGTATACCGGATTGGTCCGCGAATGCAGCGGTGCTCGTTAACGGCGAGATCTATCCTATCAATGATCAAATCGTAGACGGTTATGCGCGTATCGATCGTTACTGGACATCCGGCGATGTCGTGGAGCTTACGCTCGAAATGCCAATTCAATGCGTTAGAAGCCATCCATTGGTGAAGCAAAATGCCGGTAAAGTTGCGCTGCAGCGCGGGCCGCTCGTCTATTGCGTGGAGGAAGCCGATAACGGACCGCAGCTCGGACAGCTGCACCTGCCGCAGCATGCTAAGCTTGAAGCTGCCTATGTAGAAAACCTCATTGGAGGTATTCAAGTGATCAAGGCGGAAGGACTTAAGCTTCAATTCGAGCAGTGGGGCTCGCAGCTATACCGCTCTAATGCGGATGCCGCCTTTGTGCCGGCGAGTCTTACCTTTATTCCTTACTATGCCTGGGCGAATCGAGGCAAAGGCGAAATGGCTGTCTGGGTGAAGGAACGATTATAGGAGATGCGAATTCCTTTTATTCTCAAAAATAAATATAAGTAGAATATACGGCGATCGCTTTCCGGAATTAAACCGGAGGCGGTCGCTTTATTTGTGGATATATTCTATAGTTTATTGGGTTGACACTATACTTTTTGCATTGTGCAGATTTTTTATTGAAATTAAAATTTAAATAATTAAACTTAGGAGTGGACACAAGCGATGATAAGCATTCAGAATGTAGTGGATGAGTTAACGGCACCCGTTGAACCTATTGCAGCTCGTATAGATGGGCTAAAGTTTGGAAATCCCCAAGCGGAAGTCAAAGGCATTGCCGTTACGTTTATGGCGACACAGCAAGTTCTTGAACAGGCAGTCAAGCTTGGGGCAAACTTCATCATTACGCATGAGGGGACGTTTTACTGCCATCATGATCAGGTGGATTCGATGGATGAGGATGATCTTGTCTATACGGCTAAGAAACGTTTTATCGAGGAAAATGGTTTGGCTATTTATCGTTTCCATGATTATTGGCACCGCTTTCAGCCCGATGGCATTATGGAGGGGCTAATTCATGCCTTGGATTGGCAAGAGCATGTAACGGAATATTTGCCGAGCGCTGCGCTAGCAACCATTCCTCCAATGAAGCTGGAACAGATCGCCTTCTATATCAAAAAAAAGCTGGGTATGCGATACGTTCGCATAGCAGGCGATTTATCGATGAATTGCAGCCGCATCGGTCTGCTTGTTGGCTACAGAGGAGCAGGGCAAAACGCGATTCCTTTGTTCGCCAAGCATCATGTAGATGTGATTCTTTATGGCGAGGGTCCGGAGTGGGAAACGCCGGAATATGTGAGAGATGCCGTGTTTATCGGCAAACGCAATGCTCTTATCGTTCTCGGGCACTCGGAAAGCGAGCAGCCGGGCATGAAGCTGCTCGCTGATCGGCTCAGCTTGCGGTATCCTCCTATTCCCGTTCATTATTTACCCGTAGATCCCGTTTTTCACGTGTATTAAATCGCTAATAGGAGGCAAAAATGATGCATTTGCATAGTGCGATTCTAGTTGATGACGAATCATTTACCCGCAAAGGCCTAATGAAGCTGATTGATTGGGAAGCCTGCGGTTTTCAAATCGTAGGGGAAGCCGATAACGGCGAGGATGCGCTAGAGCTGATTAAGCGCGTTCAGCCTGATCTTGTTATTACGGACATACGTATGCCTGTCATTGACGGGCTTGAGCTGATTCGATGCGTCACCGAGGAAAATATGGCTAAGCCTTATTTTATCATTATTAGCGGATATAACGACTTCAACTATGCACAGCAGGCGATGCGTTTCGGCGTCCATGATTTCGTAGTGAAGCCTATTGATGAGATTGAATTTAGCGGCATTCTAGGCCAGTTGAATAATAAGCTCAGGCTTGAACAAGAGGAACAAGTGAGAAGCGACCGTCTGATGGGCGGCGAGATGATTAAATCGCTTATTCTTGGCGAAGCAAGCGAAACGTCCATTGCAGAATGGGAGCAGCGCTTAAGACTAAGGAACTCCGATCGCTTCTATTATTTGTTCGCTGAGCTGAATGACAACCATAGCTGGCTGCCTCGCGAGGAGAAAATTTCGAATGCCCGATTCAAGGAGCTTGTGCAGGAGGAGCTAATGGGGATAACGGAAGCAGATCCGTCCATTTGCTTGCATGAACATCGCAATCGCATCGGCATTCTGCTGCCCAGTTTTCTGCTGGCCACTTACAATGGGGAGCTTGAGCGGTTTCTGCTCGCATTTAGAGCGGCGCTGGATGTGCATTTGGGAAAAAGGGTGTTTCTATATGCTGGATCTCCTGTTAAAGGTCTGTCAGACATTCGTGAATCCTACAAGGCTGCCAAGGAAGCATTATTATATAAATACGTAAATGAGGACAGAAGAATCGTTATCTCCGATCAGCTACAAGCGGGGAAGCTGAATTACATCAGCTTTGATCCGGCTGAGTTTAATCGATTTATGGAGCAAATGGAAGAGCTGCAGCTGGAATCTGTGAAAGCGATTGTCGATAAATGGTTTCATGATTTTCGCGAGAAGCGTTACGCTCCAGAGGCTGTGAAGATGAACATCCAGCAATGCATTATGGGGATTCTGAAGACTACCCGCAGCATGGAGGGGGACGAGCAAGCTTTGTTGACGCTCAAGCCGCTGCTCAGCTGGCATGATATCAATTTATCGCTTGGCGAATTGAAGCGGCTGTTTACGGCGTTTATCGAGGAGAGCCAGCAGCATATTGCAGAGCTGAGAAGGGAGCAGCAGAAGGGCGGCATTCAAAAAATCAAAAGCTATATCGAGGTTAATTATTCGCAAAATATGAGCTTAAAGAGCATTGCCGCCCAATTTTACGTCAATCCCGTCTATTTGGGCCAGTTGTTCAAGAAGACATACGGCGTCTATTTCAATGAGTTTCTGCTGCAGCTTCGGGTAAATGAGGCCAAAAAGCTGCTGCGTCAATCAAGCACCATGCGCATCTATGAGATCGCGGAGAAGGTGGGCTTCAGCAACTCCGACTATTTTGTCACTCAATTCGAGAAGATCGAGCATATGACGCCAACCGAATACCGCAATAAGCTCTTGTAAGCTTGAGCATCCAAATGATCCGATTGAAGTGGAAAAGGGGACTATTCGCGTGAAGCTGCACCTGAGTTTAAACAATGTTCGTCTTCGGAATAAAATGCTCATTCTGTACCTATTTTCCGTATTTCTCCCCATCGTATTAACGAATGTTATTTTCTATAATGTAACGACGAATAATGTGAAAAATCAACGAATGAAGGATATTTCGCGAGCAGTCGAGCAGATCAACATAGAATTCCGATCCGAGGTTGAGGATGCCGTTACGATTTCATCTGTATTTTATACCGATTATAATCTGAATCAAATATTGGAAACCGACTATCAGGAGCCGGCTGCCTATATCGAGGCATATGATACGTATTTTCGAAGGATTTTGAATAGCTACACCCCCGTATATCCCTCGATTCAAAGTATCAAAATTTATGTTGAAAATCCGACCATGCTGCATTCCGGCGGCATCGGTTATTTATCGAATGAAGTGAAGCAAACGGATTGGTTTAAGATGCTTAATGAAAGAAACAATGCTTACCCTGTTTTTATCCGAACACAGCAAGAGGACCGATTTTTGAAAAGCGGAGAGGAGGTCATTGAGGATACGTTCAGCATCATTCGGGAAATGGACTATTTTGAATCCAAAAATAAATGGCAAAAGTTTTTGAAAATTGATTTGAAGACGAGCACCATCGAACAGATTTTCCGCAATCAAAACCTGCAGGGCAACATTTATTTAGTGGATGATAAAGGGCTTATTGAATATACGACGGACCCGGCGGTAGATTGGAGAAAAGAAGCGGTTGCTTATGAAGCGCTTAAGTTTCCTGCGGATTCGATCACCTTTGATACGGGGAATACCTATGTAAGCTATTTGGAAAACTGGCGCATTATAGGGACGATTTCGGAGGAAGAGGTACTGAAGGACGTACGTCAATCACGGGAATTTGTTTTCGTTTTGGCTTGCCTAAATATTTTCATCCCGACGTTCATTATTTTATGGATAACGCGCTCCTTGAATGAGCGGCTTGTCCGTATTTTGCGGCATATGAAAAAAGTGAAAAATCAGCACTTCGATACGATCAAGCAGGGCGAATCATTAGATGAAATCGGACAATTAACGAGTGAATTCAATCGGATGACGATCCAAGTGAAAAGCTTGATCGACGATGTGTATATCGCGGATATTCAGAAAAAATCTCTAGAGCTCGAACGAAGGAAAGCCCAGCTCAACGCGCTGCAAAGCCAGATCAACCCTCATTTCCTGTTTAATGCGCTTGAGACGATTCGGATGCGAAGCTTGATCAAGGACGAGACGGAGACGGCTAAGATCATTCATAATATGGCCAAAATCTTCCGGACGTCGCTGACCTGGGGCAAGGACCGTGTCATGGTTAGCGAGGAAATGGAGTTTATTGTGTGTTTCCTGGAAATTCAGAAGTACCGATTCGAGGATCGCATGAATTATCACATTCATATTGCGCCTTCTGCAAGAGATTGTATGGTGCCGAAAATGATGTTTTTGCCCTTTGTTGAAAATGCGAGCATTCACGGCATTGAGCCGCTGAGAAACGGAGGCAGAATTGTAGTGCAGGTTGAGCGCGAGGAGGATATGCTGATCTTTTCGATCAACGATAACGGAATTGGAATGGACGAAGAGATGGTGAAGAAATTTTACGGCTATTTGGAGAGCGACGAGGAGCTTGGAGAGAGAATTGGCGTTCAGAACGTCATCTACCGCTTGAAGCTGATCTATGGTGATCGCTTTCAGCTATTAATTAAGAGCTCGCCTGGACAAGGGACGTTTATTCAAGTTGTCGTTCCGATTGAACGTTGATGCATTCCGTTAAGTGAAGAACGTATATGCTTTTTAAAGCACGAACTATAGTTTATCGGGTAAACAAAGTTTTTAATTTTGCCTATAATGAAAGTGCTTACAAAATATATTTGGACTTGAAAGGGGCTAGAAAAAAAGTGACAAAGAAATTGCTATTTGTTTGTTTGGCTGCCTTCATGATTTTCACTGCTGCGTGCTCGAATAATAACAGCGGCGGAGAAGCAAAGCCGTCAGACGGCGCGAGCAGTCCAAGCGCTACGGCGGAGGGCGAAGCAGAGAAGCCGGTTGAAAAGGTGACTTTCTCTTATTTCAACGGCGTTGCGGCAGCCAAGGATACGAACACAAACGAGACGACGATCGGTAAACGGCTTGAGGATCAAACGGGCGTTAACTTTAAAATCGAGCATTTGGTAGGCGATTTGAATACGAAGGTCGGAACGATGATCGCATCCAATGCTTATCCGGATGTCATGATTCCGGATGCTGCAATCGACAAAATTCTTGATGCCGGAGCCTTCATTGCGCTCGATGAGCTCATTGAGCAATACGGCCCGAACATTAAGCGTGTATACGGTCCATACTTCAATCAAATGAAAGCGGCAGACGGTAAAATTTACTTCCTACCGTTCTCGAATACGGTTGGCGAGTATATTCCGGATCCGAATATCAATCAAGGCGCCTTCTGGGTACAGCGCCGCGTGCTCAAGGAAGCGGGCTATCCAAAGATCAAGACGCTTGATGAGTATATGGAATTAATTAAAAATTTCGTAGAGAAGCATAAGGATGAAGAGCTTACGGGTATCGTTTCCTTGACGCATGACTGGAGATTCTTTGCAACCTCCAACCCGCCGAACCATTTGGCTGGCTATCCGAATGACGGCAATGTCATCGTCGATATGACGACCTTCGACGCGAAGACGTATGCAGCGGATGACAATACAAAGCGCTGGCTGCAAAAATTGAATGAAATCAATGCGGAAGGCTTGTTCGATAAAGCGTCCTTCGTGGATAATTACGACCAGTATTTGGCGAAATTGACCTCTCATAAAGTAGTCGGTTTCTTCGATTATGGCTGGCAGTTTACGAATGCGCAAAATGCGCTTAAGGACGCCGCTAAGCAAGACCCGACACAAGACGATTTTGTTTATTTCCCGCTGCCCGTTACGTTTGATGGACAGAAGGATCAGTACCTGGACCCTCCGGGCTTCGTCAAAAACCGTGGCATGGGCATTACCGTAAGCGCGAAGGACCCTGCCCGCATTATTCAATATTTGGATAATCTATTGACGGACGAGAACCAAGTTCTTCAAAAATGGGGCATTAAGGGCGAAACGTACGAAGTGGACGACAAGGGCCGGATGTATCGTACGGCTGAGCAAATCGCGAAGATCGATGAAGCGTTTAACGAGAAATTCGGCTTCAAGTATTATTCATGGAACTGGCCGCTATACGGCAATGGTTCATCTCTTCCTGACGGCAACTCCGTTGCTCCTGGTATGCAGCCTGAAGTGTTCCAAATGAGCCTGACGGATGCGGACAAAGAAATTTTGGGCAAATACGGCGTGAAAACCTATTCCGAAATGTTCGCAGCGCCAGACAACCGTCCATGGTACCCGTCATGGGGCATTCCGAAGGAGCAAGGCTCCGAGCAGCAAATTTGGGAAACGAAAAAAGATGAAATTACGAAAAAATATTTCCCTAAGCTTGTCCTCTCGAAACCAGTTGAATTTGACAAGGTATGGGCGGAGTATACGGACGCTTTCGGCAAGCTCGATACGGCAGCTTACGAGAAATGGACGACAGAAGAAGTGAAGAAGCTGATCGAAGCAGCAAAATAATCGTTATCCAGGTTGTGGCGAAAGGCCGGATGAAAGCAATCGTTCGCCGGCCTTTCCCCTTTACAGCCCGATTCAGTCCGGAAGGAGAGAGATAAGATGGACAGTAAACCAACAATGTCGACGTCAAACCTGGTGTTGCCAAAGAAGCCGACAGGACTGAAGTATTTTGCCAAAAAGCTGGTCGAGCAGCGTGTGCTTGTGCTCATGTCCGTACCGTTTCTAGCATGGTTGTTTATTTTTAAATACATGCCTCTATGGGGGTGGACGATCGCCTTCCAAGATTACAAGCCTGCCAAAAGCTTTAGCGAGCAGAAATGGGTCGGGTTTGACCATTTTCAGTTTTTGTTTCAGGATGAAGGGTTCATTCGCGTCTTAAGAAATACGCTTGCGATGAGCGGCATCAACCTGATTCTTGGCTTCGTTACGGCGATTACGCTCGCCTTGCTTCTAAATGAGGTGCGCAAGGTTGCCTTTAAACGGGTGGTTCAGACGGTAAGCTATTTGCCGCATTTTATTTCATGGGTTGTTGCGGCGAGTATTATTCAGACGACGTTATCGCCTGATGGCATCATTAATCAACTGCTGCTTTGGGGCGGCTTTGTCGAGAAGGGCGAGGAAATTTTATTTCTCGGTATCCCGGAATATTTCTGGGGCATTTTTGGAGCAAGCTCGGTGTGGAAAGATGTAGGCTGGAATACGATTGTCTATTTGGCGGCAATGACGATGATTGACCCCGCGCAATATGAAGCGGCGGAGATGGACGGAGCAGGCCGTATTAAACGGATGTGGTATGTTACGCTGCCGGGCATCAAGCCGGTTATTATCGTATTGCTGATTATGAATATCGGGTATTTGCTGGAGTCGGGTTTCGAGCCGCAGTATTTGCTGGGCAACGGGATGAACGTCGACTATTCGGAAAACCTTGACATATTTGTTCTGAAATACGGCATCGCGCAGGGCAACTACTCGCTCTCCATTGCGGCGGGCATGTTCAAAACGATCATCAGCTTTATTTTATTGTTCGCTGCGAACAATCTTGCGAAGCGAATGGGCGAGTCCAGACTGTTTTAGAAGGAGGGGTACAACGTGGATAATATGGCAGCAGAGGCTTTGTCCAACAAGTCCAGCCGAGTTCGCTTGTCACGCGGCGATCTTATTTTTGACATATGCAATTATATTTTTCTCACCTTGCTCATGATCGTAACCTTATATCCTTTCTTGAACACGGCCGCCGTTTCGCTCAACAACGCGACCGATTCGATTAAGGGCGGCATTTATTTGCTGCCAAGGATATGGACCTTAGACAACTATGCTTATGTATTGAAGGAATCAACGATTTTTCATGCAACGCTGATCTCGATTCTTCGTACCGTGATCGGAACGATTGCTACCGTTTTTTGCTCAGCGATGGTCGCCTATACGATTACTAGGCAGGAGTATGTACTCCGGAAGTTCGTTACGATTGCGTTCATTTTGACGATGTATTTTAACGGCGGACTTATTCCGAACTTTCTCTTAATCCGCGACTTAGGGCTGCTGAGCAATTTTTGGGTATATATTTTCCCAGGCTTGATCGGTGTGTTTAACTTGATCATCATTCGTTCCTTTATCGAAGGTTTGCCGGAGAGTATTTTGGAATCTGCAAGAATTGACGGAGCCGGCGATTTTAAAATGTTTTACAGCATCGTGCTGCCGCTATGCGTTCCCGTCCTTGCAACCGTTGCTCTATTCTCGGCTGTCTATCAATGGAATCAATGGTTTGACGTATTCCTGTACAACTCATCGAATATCGAGCTCAGCACGCTGCAATACGAGCTTCAGAAAATTTTGCAAAACTCGAACGCGTCCTTGACGACGAAGACCGCCGGCGATGCGTTCGCCAATGCGAGCAACTCGGGAGCCAATACGGTGACGCCGTTCGCGATCCGCGCTACGATGACCATTGTGGCATCCTTGCCGATCATTATGGTGTATCCGTTCTTGCAGAAATATTTTGTAAAAGGTATGACGGTAGGCGGCGTGAAGGGTTAATCGAATAGGGGGAAGAGTCATGAGCAGAATGCCAGACTATAACAACAGTACCAACGGCAGCATTCCAAAGCTGTACGAAGCATTTAGCGGCTCATTTGATATAGGAGCAGCGGTTAATCCGCGTACAATTATTCAGGCTGGTGATTTAATTGCGAAGCATTTCAACAGCCTGACCGCAGAGAATGAAATGAAATTTGTGAGCGTGCATCCAGCGGAGGATACGTATACGTTTGAAGCGGCGGACAAAATCGCAGCTTTCGCAAGAGAGAACGGCAAGAAATTGAGAGGGCATACGCTCGTTTGGCATAATCAGACGTCGGATTGGTTATTTCAAGAAGCGGACGGCAGCCCCGTTAGCCGTGAAAAGCTGTTCGCTCGTTTGAAATCACATATTGATACGGTTGTGACGCGGTACAAAGAGGACATCTACGCTTGGGATGTTGTCAATGAAGTTATTACGGACGAGGGCTCAGACCTGCTGCGTCCTTCCAAGTGGCTGGATATTGCAGGACCGGAATTTATTGCTAATGCGTTCGAATTCGCTCATGAAGCGGACCCGAAAGCACAGCTTTTCTACAATGATTATAACGAGTCAAACCCGCTGAAGCGCGATAAAATTTACCAGTTGGTCAAAAGCCTGCTCGAGCAGGGGGTGCCGGTGCATGGTGTCGGCCTTCAAGCGCATTGGAGCCTGTATAGTCCAGGCTTAGATGAGATCAGGGCAGCCATCGAGAAATATGCGTCACTTGGTCTGAGATTGCAACTAACAGAGCTTGATATATCGATGTTCCGGCATGATGATTTGCGTACGGATGTAGTCAGCCCGACTGATGAGATGCTGGAGCTGCAGGAGCTGCGATATGAAACGGTATTTCATTTGCTGGAGGAGTATAAGAATCATATTGATGCCGTCACCTTCTGGGGTGCAGCGGATGATTATACGTGGCTGAGCGACTTTCCTGTTCACGGACGGAAAAACTGGCCGCTGCTGTTTAACGAGAGCCATGAGCCGAAAGGCTCGTTCTGGCGTGTCATCAAGCAGACCTCGCAGTCTTAAAAAAGCTAAAAAAACTAGGACAGCTAAGACTGCTAGTGCAGCTTAAAAGGAGGCACTATGTTTAATGAATAGTCATGCGTATAAGGCTTGGCTGAATGATTCGCCGCTTGAGGATGAACAGCTGAAAGCTGAGTATTCAGGTATATTTGGACAGCTTGTCTATGACGGTGAACCGTCCGGCGTATTGGATACGGCAATAAAGGAGCTTCGCAATGGCATCCAAGCTTGCATTAGCATAACGCCAGCCATTAAGAAGAAGCCTGATGCCGGCGGTTTCCTTCAAATTATCGTGGATTCGGATGTGGAGAGGTTAGAGGAATGGCGGCTTGGGGAAGAGGGATTTAAGCTCCAGTATGGGCAAGGCGCCGGCGCTAATCATGGCTATTTGACGCTTACCGGCGGCTCGGCCGTTGGGGTTTTGTACGGCGTCTTCCATCTGCTGCGTCTCATAGGCGCAGGCAAGCCTTTTGAGGAGCTGAATGCGGAAGAGTCTCCAAGAAATCAGCTGCGAATGATCAATCAGTGGGATAATGCCGACGGTTCGATTGAGAGAGGGTACGCTGGACGTTCTATTTTTTATCAAAATGGGAGCATTACAACCGATTTGCAGCGAATAAGGGATTACGCGCGATTGCTCGCATCAGTCGGACTTAATGCCATCTCCATTAACAATGTGAATGTCCATGAGATCGAGACGAGATTCATTACCGATGAGCTGCTGCCGTCTGTAGCAGGCATTGCGGACATTTTCCGCGAATACGGGATTAGGCTGTTTCTGAGCGTTAATTTTGCAGCACCTTTGCAGATCGGAGGCTTGGCGACAGCAGATCCGCTTGATGCGGCTGTGCAAGGCTGGTGGAAGGAAACTGCTGAGCGGATCTATTTGTTGATTCCTGACTTTGGCGGTTTTGTCGTCAAGGCAGACTCTGAGCATCGGCCAGGGCCGTTCGCTTATGGACGTGACCATGCGGATGGGGCGAATATGCTTGCTGACTCGCTTGCAGCTTATGATGGGATCGTCATTTGGCGCTGCTTCGTTTATGACTGCATGCAGGATTGGCGTGATCGGAAGACGGATCGTGCGCGTTCGGCATTCGACCATTTTAAACCGCTGGATGGGCGTTTTCGAAGCAATGTGCTGCTGCAGATTAAGAATGGACCGATGGACTTTCAGGTTCGAGAGCCTGTATCCCCCTTGCTTGGCGCGATGAAAAAAACGAATCAGATGATGGAGTTTCAAATTACCCAAGAGTATACCGGGCAGCAGAAGCATTTGTGCTACTTGGTGCCGCAATGGAAGCAGGTACTCGATTTTGATACCTATGCGGAAGGCTCGGGGACTGAAGTGAAACGAATTGTCGATGGAACGATATACGGTATGAAGTATAGCGGGGTTGCTGCGGTTTCGAATATCGGGAATGAGGAGAGCTGGACAGGTCATATTCTCGCGCAGGCTAACCTTTACGGATATGGCCGGCTCGTCTGGAATCCGAATCTAACGGCCGAGGAGATTTCTACCGAGTGGACGATCGCAACGTTCGGAAGCGACCAACTCGTTTTATCAACCATTAATCGGATGCTGATGGAATCGTGGCCGATCTATGAAGGGTACACCGCACCGCTTGGCGTCGGCTGGATGGTAGCGCCTAATCATCATTATGGGCCTGATGTAGACGGCTACGAGTATTCAAGATGGGGAACCTATCATTTTGCGGACCGGGACGGCATCGGCGTTGACCGGACACAGGAGAGCGGAACGGGATATACATCGCAGTATGAAGAACCGAATCGTTCGCTGTATGATCGCGTTGAAACTTGTCCGGACGAGCTGCTGCTCTTTTTTCATCATGTACCCTATACTCATCAGCTTCATTCTGGAAAGACGGTTATTCAGCACATCTACGATACTCACTTTTGGGGTGCCGAGGAAGCGGAACGGATGCAGCAGGAGTGGGCGGGTTTAGCCGGTAAAATGGATGAAGCAAGGTTTGTTCATATCGCTAATCGATTGTCCGAGCAGGCTAAGCATGCCAAGCAGTGGCGCGATATTATTAATACGTATTTTTACCGAAAGTCCGGTATTGCTGATGAATTTGGCCGCATGATCTATTAAAGCTTTAACAGCCCTTTACCGTATGACGGTAGAGGGCTGTTTGTCGTTGGCATCCTGCAACTTTCACAGATTTGTAAACGTTTGTAATGATGAGGTGATGGGATGTTTAAGGCAAGAGTGAGCACTGCTTTAATATTGATTGTATGTTTGACGGCTGCTGTGGGCTGTACGTCAAAATCGGAGAAGCCGCTTCCTGCATCGGGAAGCAATCCTGTGAGTACGATGGAACCAAATGCTGGTGAAAGGCTTGATGCCAAGCAGGTAACGGTAAGCAGATCGCAGCAATTCGGTAAAGTGAATGCAGCGGTCTATGGTGTTTTTAAACGACCAGAGGATGTACAAGCATTTGAAGATGCAATTAATTCGGCGGAGAAAATAGGAGGTGTTCTCAATATAGCTAAACCAGATTACGATATGATCATTGATAATGGCGGCTCGCAGCGCTCCTTGCATCTGTGGCTGCATCCGAAGTCAGAGACCGGCATGTATACCGAAGTAAGCGATACCGGGACTGGTTATCGGCTGACAGCCTCCGCGACGGAAAAGCTAAAGAAAATGATTATGGAGCAGTACTACAGTTCCGATCTGGCAGATAAAAATGGTGATGTCGTGAACTTCCATGACAAATGGAGCAACGCAAGCAAGTGGAAACAATTCGTAAACAACGTGAAAGAAGGTACAGCGGATGTTGTTTCAGTCACCTCGTATACGCTTGAAGGCAGTCCGATTTTTCAAGATTTAATATTCGATGGGACAACGATTGAATATACATTTGATAATACGCATGATACATTTGGAAGCCCGATTAAGCCAGTCTCTTTCTGCAGCGCTATTGAAACGAATAAAACAGCCGAAGGAACGGAGTATAGGCTAGCCCGCTGTAGCGGAGAAGAGGCGGATAATCCGACTTTTAGCTTGCTGATGCCTTGAAGGTAATCGGAGAGTTGGTTTGGACATTTTTTTGACGTAAGGAGTGGGGTTTTGAATTTAAACAGAGGATTAGATAGGTTAGCTTTAGCCAAGAAAATGATTATGATTTCTGCTATATTTGTTCTGTTAAGTGCTTGCAGCGATGCCGTAAAAGTCGAGCATGTAGAGGCTTTTGCCATAGAAATCATGGAGGAAAATGAAGAGGGGATTCATGAACGAACTGGCTTTAAGAAGGTGAATTCCATTTCTCTTATAGTAGAAGGCAAAAATTTTATCAGATCTGAAATTAAAATGATTGAGGACTTTTACGATAAAGAAGGAAACTATATTAACACGGTAATCCAGCATTCTAAAGCAGGCAGAACGCATGTCACTGAGGTTGAAGATGGAGACAACCGGGAAAAAGAGCTGCAAGAGCCTTCCACTATTTTGATTCCTGATGAAAACATAGAGCGTTTTCGATCATATGAACTGAATGACGATGAGAAAAAGCAGGTTAAAGAGCATGTGTTAGCTTTTATGGATAAGCTGTAGGAGCTGCGAAGGAGATAAATATGAACATTATGATTAGAAAAGAACGATTGGATGATCACAAGTCAAATTTGGGTTTAAAAAAGCATCCTTATGGGGAATAAAAGCGCCTTTCGAAGTAAGCGATGAAGCCTTTATGGCATTAGAGCTGCAAGAAAATACGCTTAATCATGTTTCCGGAGTTGTTGAATATTCAAGCGTGTTCTTTGAGTAAACAGGTTTTTGTATGAGGGGTGAACGTGGTGCTGAGTTAAGTTCATTCATATATGTTTAGTACCGGACCACAGTGCCGCTTCGCTATTTCATTAGTACGGACTACAGATCCGCTATTTCAGATGAATGTGCCATTTGGAGAGTTCTGCGGACTCAGGATCCGCTATTTGTCCTTAAACATACTATTTTCTATTGAATTTCATCAAATAAGAGATTCTGTGACCGGTATTACGAATATATCGCGTTCGATCATGCAAATAACGTATTCTGAGTCCGCTACCACAGCATAGTCACGCAACACAGTATCACATCACAGCATCGCATCACAGTATCACATCACAGTATCGCATCATAGTATCGCTCTCCCGATTGTTTCATCTGAGTCCGCAACCACAGCATAGCCACCGCGCCAAAGCATCATACTTGCAAGTGCTCCCCAATGAATGTCATTGGGGAGGCAGATGGATATCGAGGCAGCTCTCGTGTTTGCTCGATTACTTCAATGCCGCGGGCAATAGCACGCCTGTCAGCTTTCCGTTCGTTTGAATGATAAGCGAGCTGCCTTCCTTGAGCGTCGTTCCATAATTGCGAGCGCCCGTTTTCACCCGAAACAGCGGCTTGCCTGAATCAAAATCGATCGCGTGCAGGATACCGTCTGTTTGGGCTAGATAGACACCCTTTCCATAGATGTCCGTCATAGAGGCAGGGTTGTCGCCTGCCCAGCTCACATGCTGTCCGTTGGCTGTCTTAATGCCAGCAAGCGCACCATTCCCGGAGCCAGCGAACAAAATGCGGTCGCGGTGAACTTTTTGAGCAGGGTATCCATACGAATTTGAGGCGGGCTCATTATAGGTCCGAACAGGTTTGCCGTCAGGCTTGTAATTTGTAAAATCATACCTCGCAATTATACCGTTCTGATGGACATAAAAATCATTTCCATCCAAATAGCACGGTCCGCCGGTCTGATATTCAACGCCGGGCCCTTCCTGTACGCTCCAACGATAAACGCGGCTTCCTTTTAATTCACCTGTTTTGAGATTGATCACGGACACCGTAACGCTGCGTTCGGTTCCTTCAACTATCGGACTATAATTATCTTTTACGGAATAGACCACCCCGCCTTCGATCTTGAGCGGTGTGCCTTGGCGAAACATACCCCAAAGCTTCTTTCCTGTTTTCTTATCGATGGCGTTAAGTTGAACAGAGGTAAGTGCGCCTTGAACGGTAAAGGTGCGGAATACGACATCTCCCGCATCGATGAGCCCCGCGTGGCCGTGATCGGATTGCGGCTCGGTGTTTTTCCAAAGCTGTTTTCCCGTCTTCGGATTAAAGGCATACATATCCTTTCCTTTCAGAATATACAGCGTATCGCCTACAATCTCGATAGCGTCCGGACTCGGCAGCTTGACACTCGACAGCCACTTTCGTTTCCCGTTTGATGCAGAGAGGGCATAGATGCTCCCGTCATTTGCCGCTCCGAAAACAGTTCCCTCCTGATAAACAACAATAGGCAGCAGATTATCTCCGTAAGTCCAAACGGTCTTGCCTGTTTGAGCGTTCAAAGCGATCAGCCTCTTGCCGCTTAATGAGAAAACTTTGCCCTCGCCTGTCACTGTAAAATACGAATTAGAGTAAATCTCCCAAGTATCGACCTTTGCGGACCAAGCTGACTGAACATATGGTGACTGAATCTCTGGCTGTCCTCCACCGAAGGATAAGACAGATTTCTCTGCATGGACTTGGTTAATTCCACTGTTGTTTGCTGTCAGCCCTGTTTGGAGAGCAATAACCAGGACGGAAGCGGCAAGAACGGTTCGAGATATTAATTTTTTTTGCATGAATGATTCTCCTCATTTTCCCATAAATTTGCAAACTTTCCTTATAGACGGGCAGTCCGAGAAAAAGGTTGCAACGATTCGCTTGCGCTCGCTGTTTTGAAGAGGACGCTACTCGAGAATTTCAATTTTCAGGTTCGGATAGTTAGTTCTCAGCACATCTATTTGGTTTTCCAGTACCGTTTTGTCAAAGCTGGCTCCGATTCCTGCCTGTCCACTCACCGCGGATGACGCGCTGAAGGTTAAGGATGGTACAGCGTAGAAAATATAGGGATATGAACATATAAATCAAGTGGTTAACATCTGGAGGGAGCAGCAATTGATCTCATTGAAAAATAAAATAGCGATCGTTACAGGGGCTAGCCGATCATCGGGAATTGGAACAGCGATATGCCGTTCACTAGCACGATTGGGAGCAGATATCTTTTTTACGCACTATCATGCTTTTGATGAAACGGAAGGCAATGGCGGGGAGAAGGATTGGCCGGAGCAGCTGCGCCATGAATTGGAAAGCTTAGGCGTAAGGGCAAGCCATATGGAGGCTGATTTTGCAATTCCCGAGACGCCTGTTCTAATTATGGAGCAAGTCGAAAGGTCGCTCGGCAGCGCTTCGATTTTGATCAACAATGCCACCTATTGCGTACCAACAAATTTTCGCAGTCTAGATATTGATGTACTGGATCAGCATTATGTCGTGAACAATCGCGGCCCAATCTTGCTTAGCACAGAATTTGCAAAAAGATTCGAGAAAAACCATGCCAAAGGGACGGCAGGAAGAATTATTTTTATGGTTTCAAAAGGGCCTGATCCGGATAACTTGGCATACATCGCAACGAAGGGTGCTCTGATCGGATTGATTGAGCCGCTCTCCGTAGGCTTGGCGCCGCTCCAAATTACCGTTAATGGATTTGATCCAGGGCCGACCGATTCAGGCTGGATGGATGATGAGATGAAAGCAGGTTTTCTGCCTATGTTTCCGATGGGACGAATCGGATTGCCGGAGGATGCAGCGAGAGCGGTCAGCTTCCTAGCGAGCGATGAATCACAGTGGATAACGGGGCAAGTGATAAAATCCGAAGGCGGATTTTTAGGGAAATAGAGTGCATGCAAGAAGGAGAGAAGGAGATGGAGATGGAGATGGAGATGGAGGACCAGCTGTGCTTAGGGTGTAAACTTGCAAATAAAAGATTGGAAACGCATATCGTTTATGAGAACGAGCTGGTTACTTGGACTTGGACGAAATAACCGCATTTGAAATTATGAAGACATCTGCTATGCTGGCGAAGGTACGGAAGTCGCAGTTTCAGCCTGATGGGATTACGGTTATTCAAAATGGCGGTATATTCAATGATTTGAACCATTATCACATGCATATTTTTCCGCGCTATGAATCGGATGGCTTCGGATGGGTAGAGCCTGCTGAAACGTCGAACGTGAAGAGGCGTTTAAGTGAAACGAGGGAGCAGATGATTACGTTCGTTAATGAGAAGTTGTCTGGCTAGCTTCGCCCTTCTTATTCATCGCTGGTAATGAGAGGCATAGATCTAGTTTTTAGACTTATTGATATAAATATCAGTTTTTAAAATGAAATAAGTCTAGTTTTTATAATTAATGTTCGCATAATCGGGCAAAAGCGAGAGTTTCAAGGGCAATCGGAAAAAATAGATCTAAATAGTAGATTTAATTATTTGAAAACCGAGCAAAAGAGGGAAATAGGTCTAATGAATAGACTTATTGTGTTTGTGAGCATGGCAAGTCTAACTATGGAATAGCGGGTTAGTCGACAAATCATGGACGATGGTTTCAATGGAAGCTTTAAAAATATATTCGAGACTGCGTACCTTTACAAAAGAACATACGATTGGTAAGATTCCCATAAATATACCAGCCGCGTAGGCGGAAGAGAGCCGCCGCGGCTACCGAGGCTTAATTGAAATCTAGTGCTTCGGCAGTCAAAGATAGAGGTGAGATCATTTGGAATGGGATGCTGGCGCATACACCGTCACTTGGAAAGGACAACAAGCTGTGCTGCTTCCCAAGGAATATGCCCTGCTAAACTATTTGTACGCAAACGTTGGGCAAACTCTTTCAAGAGAACAGCTGCTTGATGCGGTCTGGACACTGGAGTCGCCTGTGGACCGGACTGTTGACGATCACGTCTACCGGCTGCGGCGGAAGCTGGCGCGATGGGCGCATGCCATTCAGATCGATACGGTGCGTGGACTTGGTTACCGGCTAAAGCTGTCGCAGGAGAAGTTGGGTGCGAATCCTCTGGCTAAGTTGCCTGCATTTTCGGAAGAGCTAAGGGGAGTAGCCGGTACCTATTTGCGATACGGAAGAGGGGATGCGCTCCTTACACTCGCCCGCAATAAGGATGTGCTGGGCTTTGAGGTCGATCCGACTTTTCAGATGCTGATTCGCTTAATGGAAGGAGATGTACGTTTTATTGTGCGGGAAGAGGAGGGCTCCTTTATCGATCGGGCCTTCCTTCTGCTATATATGAATCAGCTCATTGATCCGTATAACAACCGCGGCTACGTGGAAACGGCGCTGCGCCACAATTTGCTTGCATCGCTATGGCACAACGAGCTTGCGACGATGTCGATTATCGGCATGCTGATGGACTGGGGAGAGCTCGAGGCTGCGAAGGTGAAGCTCGACTTGCTCCATAAAGAGGTTCAGCGCAATAACTGGGAAGGGCTCATCCCCTATACGGCAAATCTTAAGTTGGAATTTGTGCTGCGTGCCGAACGGTGGACCGAGGTTGATGCGGCGATAGAAGCTGTCGAGGAAAGGCTAATGCAATATCCCTATCAACGAGAGCAAGGTCAGTACCGGATATTGAAAGGACTATTTGTGTATCGACCGGATAAAAAAATGGGCTTAGCGCTGATCGAACAGGGACTGGCGCTGCTGAAGCAGTCGCAGTTTCTCGCGAATTTGCTGAACGGCTATCATACGATTCTTACCATTTCCAAGCAGCATGAATGGGGGATAGACCGGGATATTTACGAGAAGGAATGGGCCAGATTAACCGCTCAGATTGGGATGGATGAGATAAGCGGTCAAGTTATGGAGCAGCTTCAGCAACAACTTGGCTCCCTCTGATATTGCTCTGATAATGGTTCGGTAAGGTTGTGTTTATCAACGCATACCGGAGGTTATCAAGATGAAGCAAGAACAAACGAATGATCCAATTTGGAGTCCGCTGCGGGCAAAAAAATTTCGCCAGCTGTTTATCGGACAGCTGCTGTCTGACTTTGCGAACTGGCTCGATTTTATTGCGCTTAGCGTACTGATTGTTTACGCATGGGGCCATGGCTCCATGGCATTGGCTGCATTATCGATCTGTATCGGTCTGCCCTATGTCATCGTCGGGCCGCTGATAAGCGTACGTCTGGGTCATTTGCCTGGCAAAAGCTTGCTGATTACTTGTGATTTATTGCGCGCCGTTTTTGTAGTATGCATGGCATGGGCACCTTCTCTCCCTGTGCTGCTAATACTAATGCTGCTGAAAAACAGTGTGAGCGCAGTATTTGATCCTGTCAGACAAAGCACTGTAAAAAGGATCGTCGATCCTCCCTTGCTTGCTCAGGCATCCTCACTAAGGCAAATGTCGGTTAACCTGACGAAAATATTGGGGCCGATGGCAGGTGGTGCGCTTATGGCTTCTCTCGGAACGTCGGTTCCTTTCTATACGAGTGCGGTGCTGTATGCATTGTCGGCTGTCATGCTTAGCGCTATGCCGTCTTGGACAAGGCAGCAGGAACTGATTGGAAAGCAATCCGGCGGATTGCGGGGAGCTTGGGAGCATCTGATGCGCAGGCCGCTTCTCAAAGCCGCCATTTTGTATGCCGCTACTTTGTTTTTTCTAATTTTTTTGTATGATGGTTTGTTTGTTTTGCTGGCAAAGGAAGCGGGAATGGATGAAACGAGGTTCGGATTGCTCATTGGCGCAGTTGGCGCAGGCAGCGTTGCTGGCGCATTAATGGCTGGACAAAGGCTCAGATGGAGACAACGACCGCTTGCCTATATGACGACGGCGGGCATCGCCACCGGTTTCCTCATTATTGTGGTCGGCTTCGCCGGCATGGGATTTTTCCATACGGGGCTCGCTTTGTGGCTGCCGTTATGCGCAGCGCTTGGGTATTGCGGTGCGCAAAGCGCAGTGCCGTTTGGCTATGTGCTGCAAATGGAGACGACGGATGAAACGGTTGGTCCGATATCTGCGTTAGCGAGTGCGCTGCAAACGAGCTCGATGCTCATCGCTCCGGTGCTTGGCGCGATTATGGCATCATGGTGGAGTGCTGGCAGCGTGTTTCTCGGTGTCGGCATCGCAACTACTGGCGTAGCGGCTTTCTATCGTTTTCGCATAATGAAGCCTGCTAAAGAGCTGCTTCAGGTTAAAAACCTGCAAAAAGATATATTGTAACGAAATGGTGCACGTATATGTCCGCTACCACATCAACGCACATCTGATATTCAACGCCGGGCTGCTGATACTATTTTAGTGAGGGGAATGATCGAATGCGACGCAGAGTGTATCTAGCGCTGCTGCTAACAGCAGTGGTTGCTGTTGGTCTCTATGTTAAGGCTGCAAGCAGGAGCAATGATTCGAGCCCGAGCGCTGTTGCTGCCATTGAGAAGCAGCGGGGCTTGGGTTATGTATCGCAAATGATTTATGAGCATGCCGTCCCGGGGGGCGAGATTGCTTTTTTCTTGAGTAATATAAAAAATGATCAGGTTAATGTAGGTGCTGATTACGTGAGGAAGTCGCCAAAAGGCTGGAAATGGGGATTTGGGGGCGGCTTTGGAGCATCTAATGTTCGGCTTGGGCTTACCGATGCGGAGGCGAGGGAGGAAACATTCTATGCAGAGTATCTGCCAAGCACGGAAGGCAGCAGTTATGGCAGCTCCCCCTTTCCGATGTTTTATGGAGTAGTTGTTCATCCGGATATTGCGAAAATGACGGTCACGGATCATGTGACGGGCAAGGAAACACAAGCTGAGATCATTGAAGTGGAGCCGAACTTTAAGCTGTTCTATGTATTGGTTGATAAGGCGCAAGGTACGAAGTTCGATATTATCGGTTATACAGCGGATGGAATCATCAAGCACAAGGAGACGACCGATGAGTCTCTGTCATTTCAAGGCAATGAAACCAAGAACAATTTGGGTGAATAGGGAACTTCATCATGGAGGTAAAATGCAAACATCACGAGTCAGTATTTTTTTACAACAAAGTCTTAGCGCTTCTAATACGTGGGAGAATGCTAGTCCGGAGACCATAGCTTGGATTCAAAATAATAGCATTACCGTTACGCAAGGACATAACCTCAATCATGCTTCAATTGCCATTCATAGTTCCATAGGTGTTAAGCTTCAGTTTAAGATACGAGATTTGAAACAGGAAAAATCACCGATGCTAAGCGCGATGGAAGATAGCGTCATTGCCGATTATGAAGATGAGAATTTTGATTATTGGGATAAGATTCCTCCATTTGGAGTGGTAGAGCTGTATGAGCTTGAGCTAAGCCAAGAGCAGGAAGCAGCGTTTGCTGATCTTGAGGCGCTGTTTCGTTCTGCCATAAATTTTTTGCAGGATCATTTTATGATGATCACTTTTAGAGCCACTGAAATTGAACATGTCGAGCTTTATATGAAAGATACAATAAGTTGGTCTAAGAAGTTCAACTATGAGGGAAAAGAATGCTACCGTTATCAAATATAAGCAGCGTGTTTCTAGGTGTCGGCATCGCTACAACATTCGTGTCGGCAATCTATCGTTTTCGCAAAATGCAGCCTGCTAACGAGCTGCTTCAGGTGGAAAAACTGCAAAAAGATATCTTTTAACGAAAGGGTGCACGTATATGTCTGAAGATTTTTATTGCGAAGAAGTGTTAAGCGGTCGAACTGTTGTAGAGAAGGTAATGGAGACGGAGCATGTGCTTGCCTACCACCACACCCGTCCATTCTATCCTGTGCACATTGTAACGATACCGAAAAAACATATTTCATCGTTGGTGACTTTAGAGGATCATGATAACGATCTTCTTCTGGAGATGATGGATATCGTCAAAAAAGTAGCGTCCCAAGTCGTATCCGAGCATGGCGCTTGCAGAGTTATAACGAATCTTGGAAAATATCAGGATTCGAAGCATCTTCATTTTCACATCGTTTACGGTCAGTCGCTCAACAAGAGCTGAATGCTGCTTTCTTTAATTCGACACAACTATTTTGATGGATATACGCTCATTAATGGTACGCTAGAGTTATCTATTACTCGGGAGTGCACCTATCCGATATGGCTATCAGGAGTGGGGCATGAAGGTGCTGCACCGTTATCAAAGCATTGGCAAGCTGACGCTGCTGCCTCGTCGATTGGCAAAATTCCAGCGATGCTGCTGTTCACAATGATTGGCGATGCGCTAGTGACGGAATCTAAGAACCTATTCATTACGACGTTGGTATACGGAATGTTTATGATTGTGTCTCTTTATGCCTATCGACGCTGGAAGCTTAATTAAATAGTCAATCCAATAAGGCCTCTTCGCAAATGATGCGATCAGAGGTTTTTTTGTGCATTTATCTAGCAGAATGATGGGATAGAGCCTTGAAGGTTTGTTTAAAATGTTCTTTTTTTGTTCATAAATGTGTGATATTATAAAAACGAACAATAACAAACATAAGCGTGAGCCCAGCGAGGCTGACTTTGCGCTATAAAAACTTTTAGGAGGCTTTTATCCAATGGAAATACGCCATACTACTAATCCTACTGATGTGAAGCAATATGATACGGAACGTCTGCGCAGCGAGTTTTTGATCGAGAGCCTGTTCGAGAAGGATCAACTTAAAATGACCTATTCACATTATGACCGGATGATTGTAGGCGGAGCGCTGCCGGTGAACGAAGCGCTTGAGCTGGAGGATGCGGCAACGCTGAAAACCGAATATTTCTTGGAGCGCCGCGAGATCGGCTTCTTGAATATTGGCGGGCCGGCTTCGATATCCGTGGATGGAGAGGTATACGAGCTGAACAAGCTTGATGTGCTTTATGTAGGTAAAGGGAAACGCGAAGTGCTGCTCTCAAGCGTCGACAAAGCGAACCCTGCGAAGCTTTACTTCTGTTCCGCGCTTGCGCATGCAGAAATTGCGACCCGCAAGATGACGATGGAGGAAGCGAACCCGACTCATCTTGGCTCACAAGAGACTTCCAATGAACGTATTCTTTACAAGTACATTCATGCAGACGGCATTCAAAGCTGCCAGCTTATGCTTGGCGTAACCAGCCTCAAAACTGGAAGCGTCTGGAATACGATGCCTTCGCATGTTCATGACCGCCGCATGGAAGCCTACTTGTATTTTGATATGAATGCTGACGCTCGAGTATTCCATATGATGGGCGAGCCTTCGCAGACGAGACATCTTGTTGTAGCAAGCGAGCAAGCGATTATCTCGCCGCCTTGGTCGATCCACTCCGGCGTTGGCACAAGCAACTATACGTTCTGCTGGTCGATGGCGGGCGAGAACTATACATTTACAGACATGGACGCCGTACCTGCAAGCGAGCTAAAATAGAAACATTCGCTACAGGGGGTGCGCTATGCTGGCAGCTGAACGGCATCGTAAAATTATAGAAAAATTAGAGCAGCTTGGCGCGGTTAAGGTTTCAGAGCTAAGCGAGCAGTTCGGCGTTACAGAAAAGACGGTTCGCGAGGACTTGGAGAAGCTGGAGGAGAAGGGGCTGCTCAAACGTACGCACGGCGGAGCAGTGCTGGAGCAGGAGGGCGAGGATAGCCTTTATCCTTTGCAGTTCCCGAACAGCAAGCATCAACAGGAGAAGTCAGCTATTGCCGCGCTTGCGCTTTCCTGCATTGAGCCTAACGACATTATAGCGCTTGATGCGGGCAGCACGACGCTAGAGATGGCGAAGCGGCTTCCGAATATGCCTGTAACCGTGCTTACGAATGATCTGCTCATTATTCGCGAGCTAACGCTGAAGGATCAGGTAAGGCTCGTAGTTCCCGGCGGTTACCGTCACAATAATCTGCTCATTGGCGCGGAATCGCAGGAGTGGATCAAGCGGCTGAATGTCCATAAGCTGTTTCTATCCACCACGGGCATTCATTTGGAATACGGGCTTACGATCTTTACAGAGGAATTAGCGAAGCTGAAGAGGCTGTATTTGGAGAACGCCAAAACCGTCTATTGTCTGGCAGATCATAATAAGTTCGACAAAGGCGCGTTAATTACGTTTGCCGAATTAAGCGAAATTGATTTTATCATTACGGATGACGGGATTACGTCCGAAGTTGCGGCGAAATATGAGGCGCTTCACATACAAATGTTGAAGGCAGAGCTTCCAGAAAGCGGGAAGCGTACGAGAGGGAGGACATAACCGATGGGTTTGTTTGATTTAACGGGGAAAACAGCGGTCGTAACAGGCGCTGGCCGTGGACTTGGCGCAGCAATTGCGCTTGGACTAGCTGAAGCAGGCGCCGATGTGGCGCTTGTCACGAACAGCACGCCGGCTGATAAAGCAGCGGACGCCGTGCGGGCGCTGGGGCGGAAGGCGATTACGATTCAAGCCGATATTTCAGATCGCAGCAAGCTTGCGGGCATTATCGAACGCACGGTTGATGAGCTGGGACGCATCGATATTTTGGTCAACAACGCTGGCATTATTCGCCGGACTCCTGCTGCTGAGCATAGCTACGAGGATTGGCAGGATGTGCTCGACGTGAACCTCAATTCTGTCTTTGTCCTTTCCCAGCTTGCGGGCAAGCATATGATCGAGCAGGGCTCCGGCAAAATCATTAATATTGCATCTATGCTCTCCTTCCAAGGAGGCATTAACGTTCCTGGCTATACATCCAGCAAGCATGCGGTTGCCGGTCTTACGAAAGCGCTGGCTAGCGAATGGGCTGGCAAAGGCCTGCAGGTTAATGCGATTGCTCCAGGGTATATGAGCACGGACAATACGGAAGCGCTTCGCGAAGATCCTATTCGCAGCGCCCAAATTCTGCAACGGATACCAGCAGGACGGTGGGGAACGTCTGAGGATTTGATCGGGCCGGCGGTATTTTTGGCATCCGCAGCCTCTGATTATATGAATGGCCATATTCTTGCTGTAGATGGCGGTTGGTTAGTCAGATAGAGCGAGCGAAATCAAAGGACTTTCCCTACGCGTTGTAACTGCGAGAGGGAAGGTCTTTTTTATTTTGCTAATTCGGAGTGGAGGATGCACAATGGAACCTATAATAATTATGCCAAAGGTTGGAATCGGACCATTTAAGCTGGGAATGAGTGAACGAGAAGTACAAGAAATTTTTAGAGATTACTCTAAATATCGCAGCACGGATAACCCATATAACCCCAGCTATTTTGAGCAATTGTTTATAAAGTTCGAATATGATGTAGATCACAAAGTACAGTTTATTGAGATTGTTAATACTTATGATGTACCCGAAATTGTCTGTCTTTATAATGAGATTGATGTTTTTAGAACGAAGGCAGATGAGCTGGTAAAAAAGGAAACTATATATGTAAGAAATCATGGTTGCTGTTACATCTCCTGACTATCTAACTCAACCTTCGGATCTTATAAATCGATTAAAAAATGAGTTCTCACAATCTGCCTTGTAGATCGGTCTTCTTGCTTGCACGTAAGAGGACAATCCATCCATCTTGTATTAAAATAGGAGTAAATTCGAAATGCTTGGAGAGGGTCGTCATGCGCTCTACGATTGCAATTGGCATTGCTGGCGGGTCTGGCAGCGGGAAAACCACATTGAGTAAATTTCTTGCCCACGGCCTTAGCCATTATAAAGTAAAAGTCATACATATGGACAAGTATTATAAGAAGGAAAGGCCGATAACGGTTGCTTCATTTTCTGGCAAAGCTTATGAAGATTTTAACGATCCGGCTGCTGTTGATCTAGATAAGGTATTAGAGGATTTCAATGAATCTTTGTCCGATAAGGATGACGTAATCATTATTGAAGGTTTTTTGCTGTTCCATTTTTCGCAGCTAAGAGAATGCTTAGATTATAAAGTGTTTGTTGATTGCCAGTCCGATGAAAGGCTCGCAAGACGATTAGGGAAATTTTCGAATGAGCGTTACTCCATGGATGAAGCGATAAGCGAATATTTGGATTTGGTGAGACATACCCATGATCGGTATGTAGAGCCGACACGCTGGTACGCGGATTTAATCGTTAATGGTTCACTTGGATCGCAGAAGGGAAGTCAGATTCTGCTGGATTGGGTATTGCAGAAGTTGGAGGGATCCCGGATATAGAGCCTGAAAAATAAACAGTCCAGAACCTAGTGCTAGTTCTGGACTGTCTATTTTTGGTCATGAAATCAGTCAATCCAAAGAAACATAGGAGACAGAACGTTGACGCAAAACAGATTCTTCAAGATCGCTGTTGTACGGAGACGAATCGGCGGATTGTGCCAGGACATGATTGACTGCAGAGGCGAATAGGTCGAGAATACGTCCGTCCTCATCCGTTTTGTCGTATTGAAAATGGTGTAGAGGCGGAAGAGAGACGCTGCCGATAAAGCTTTGGAGCAGATCGCTCCATCGTTCCAAGTCAATCGAATCTTCGGTGTCGCTCGCAAACAGCTCGCTCCAGCCGAATCCTTGATCACTTGTTAAACGGAGACAAATGCGGTGGCCTGCAGAATCGACTGCGAGAGCAGGGATGACGAATAGCTCGATTCGTGTGACGGATAAAGAAGGGGTCTGTTCCGTGAAAAGGTGCAAATGATTTGCACAATTGGTCAACATGAAAAAATCTCTCCTTTGTTCGCTTACGAGGTTAGCTGTCGGATTCGGGCTAGAGAGAATGCCCTACCAGGGTTACAAATCCCTGGATTCACCCCTTGCAAAACGTTAGAAAACGTTAGCGTTGGTTCCCCCGCTTTTTCATTCGAAAAATTCAGCGTTAATAGTGTACTCTTCATTATAATCCCTAATTGCTTATCTGTAAATCTTTCGAATTAAAACAATGATATGTACGAGATTGCTTGTTTGAATAAAACAGTCTCATCCCATTCGGATTTACCGGTTGAACAAGATGAACGAGAATCCGTCAAGCTCAAGGCTGCGGCTGCAAATAAATATAAAACTCGCACGTCCTTTATCATCGAAACGGGCTTGGATAGCACGGGAGTTCCCACAGCTGCTCTACTAGATTCACTGGAATTGTTTCATGAATGGCTTCTGATTGCGTGATCGTTCGTAATCTCTCCTCCAGTTCGCTTGCGAGGTTAACTGCCATATTCAGGCATGCCGTCTATAGTAAACCCGAAAGCGATCATTGTAAAACAGTTGTATTTCGGGATATGGCATCCTTTAGCCATTTTACAAGAAAAACTATCAATATCTTAATAAAAAAAGCTTAATTCGCTGGATAACTCGTTCATTCTCATCTATTCTACTCTTTAGAAAAATCTGATTATTTCCGCTGAAAAGTGGCTTGTGAGTGCATATCATTATTTTCGAAAATAGGAGTAAAACGTAGAAATAGTGAGATATATCGAGATCGAATTCTATGTAAGCGCTGCGAAACGTTCTGGGGGTCTGAAATTAGCTAAATTCGCCAGCGGGCTCTCTTTACAGTGGCGATAGCGAGGAGTAAGATTCGATACAGGATTTACTAATAAGTTTCGATTTGCTGATCGCTGAGTTTCCGTGAATGCGGAAAACGGGGGAACCAATAAATGAGCTTTGCGCATGTTCGATGTGAGAGTCGAACGGCCGTAGAGCAGGGGTGAATCTTTGACTGGTGCCATGGATACTGGTCAAAGTAGGGCGACTCTCACCGCCCGAATCCGACAGCTAACCTCGTAAGCGTGGATTAGAGAGGAATGATGAAGCTTGTGATCGATTAATGTCGACCACAGAGTGTCATAAGCCTCTGTGGTTTTTTGCTGCCCAAAAACAGAGCAGCTGCTTGAAATGGTTTTAATTTGCTGAATCCTGCAGCAGCAGGAACGGGGGAACCAACGAAGAAAAGGCGTGTATGTACGCTCTTTGCTTCATGGGGTGAATCGCTTGGCAGCAGCCAGGCGTAGGGCAACTCTCAAGGCCCGAATCCGACAGCTAACCTCGTAAGTGTACTCGAGAGAGGCAACAGCCATCGCGCTTCCCGCGGCTTATTTTAGCTGCGGGCATAAGAAGCCGCGGGATTGGTTCCTCTTATCCCAAGGCTTCTTTTTGTTACCTTTTTTACCAAATGGAGGATAAGCAAGTTGTTGGAAGAGCATATTATCGTAGCTGGATTCAACGAATCCGGCAAATCATTTATTCGAACTTTAATGTTTCATCAAATGAAATTTATCGTCCTGACGAATAGCAAGCAGGAGGAGAAGCAGCTCCGCAAGCAAGGGATCATGGGCGTGCATTATATCAATACAAATGATCGCCAAAGCTGGCAGCCGCCGCATTATCCGATTCAAGATGTTTTCATATTCGAGAGCAGCTTTGCACTAAGCTGCCGCTTTGTCCATTGCTGCCGGACTTGGACGACCAAGCCGATCTACGTGATCACGCAGCAGTGGAATCCGCGGGCCGTTTACAAGGGGCTCGGTGCGGACCATATCGTATACTCGCAAACCGGTGAAGTCGGTTTTCTTTTAAGTCACAAATAATGCAGGAGGGAATTCAATATGCAGGATGTTTATATGATCATCGCTTTGCTAACCTGCTTTGGTTTATTTTACGGATTTTTGACTTGGTGCGGCAGCGTAATCGACCAAACGGGAGGCGGAAGCGAATGATTATCGTGATGGTTATGGCTTTATTTGTTTTCGTTTATCTCATCTATGCCTTAATTCATCCGGAAAAGTTTTAATGGAGGAGGATCATCTACGATGGATATTTTTCAATTGCTGATCGTCATTGCGATTCTGTTATTGCTAGTTAAGCCATTAGGAACCTACGTCTATCACGTATTCTCGAATGAGCATAATCGCTTAGACAAGGTGTTCGGAGGCTCTGAGCGGCTTATCTATAAAATCATAGGTTTAAAGCGGCGAGAGGGCATGAGCTGGAAAATGTACGCAATTAGCTTTATCGCAACCAATATCATATTGGTAGCTTTCAGCTATTTGATTCTGCGTTTGCAAAACGCGCTTCCATTTAATCCGAACGGGATGGGGAGCATGGAGCCGACGCTTACGTTTAATACGGTCATCAGCTTTATAACGAATACGAACCTGCAGCATTACAGCGGGGAAAGCGCCTTATCCTATTTCTCGCAAATGGCGGTCATCATGATGATGATGTTTACGTCAGCGGCTACGGGCTTCTCGGTTGCGATCGCATTCGTCCGCGGCATTACGAGCAAAGGGCAAACGATAGGCAACTTTTTCGAGGACTTCGTCAAAGCGCATACGCGAATTTTTCTTCCGGTTGCTTTTGTCATCACGCTTGTGCTCGTTGCCCTTCAAGTGCCGCAGACGCTTGATCCGACATTGACGGTCAAAACGCTAGAGGGCGCGATGCAGCAAATTGCGATTGGTCCTGTCGCTTCGCTGGAGTCGATTAAGCATTTGGGAACGAACGGCGGCGGATTTTTTGGCGCCAACTCGGCGCATCCCTTTGAGAATCCGAATCCGCTGACGAACGTCATCCAGATTTTATCGATGTGGGCGCTGCCCGCTGCACTGCCTTACACCTTCGGCCTATTCGCCAAAAACAAAAAGCAAGGCTGGGTTGTGTTCACAGCGATGATGTGTCTGTTCCTCGTGTTCCTGAGCGTAGCCTACACGTCGGAGAAAACAGGCAATCCAGCGATAAGCGCGCTTGGAATCGATGCTTCGCAAGGCAGCATGGAAGGCAAGGAAGTACGGTTCGGCATCGCGCAATCCGCATTGTTCACAACGGTGACAGCGGCAGCGACGACCGGTACCGTTAACAATATGCATGATACGCTTACGCCGCTCGGCGGCTTGGTGCCGCTTGGCGAGATGATGCTGAATGTCGTTTTTGGCGGCAAGGGTGTCGGACTTATCAACATGCTTATGTATGCGATACTCGCCGTGTTCATATGCGGGCTGATGGTCGGACGAACGCCGGAATTTCTGGGTCGAAAAATAGAGCCGCGAGAAATGAAGCTTATTGCGGTCGCTATTCTTACCCATCCTTTCATTATACTAGTGCCAACAGCAATCGCCTTTATGACGGATCTAGGCAAAGGAGCCATCACAAATCCGGGCTTCCATGGCATAAGTCAAGTGCTGTATGAATTTACATCCTCGGCAGCGAACAATGGCTCCGGGTTTGAGGGACTAGGCGACAACACGCCATTTTGGAATATTAGCACAGGGCTTGTCATGCTGATGGGCCGCTATATTTCAATGATCGCGATGCTGGCAGTTGCGGGTTCGCTCGTACGCAAGCAGCCTGTGCCGGAGACGATTGGCACATTCCGCACGGATAATGGACTATTTACCGGATTATTAATCGGCACTGTGCTTTTAATCGGTGCGCTAACCTTTTTGCCGGTCATCGTGCTTGGGCCGGTCGCAGAATATTTGACACTCCGCTAACGGATGAGGTGAATGATAATGAATAGTAACCAGAAGAAGAAGCTGCTGCCCGCAGCTGCGGTTAAGCGCGCTGTGCTTGATAGCTTTATCAAATTAAATCCAGCTCTTATGATGAAAAACCCGGTTATGTTTGTCGTTGAGGCAGGTACATTTATCGTGCTGCTGATGGCGTTGTTCCCCGCTTACTTTGATTCGGAGGAGCGAATCGGCTTTAATGTAACGGTATTTTTCATTTTGCTGTTTACGCTGCTGTTCGCCAATTTTGCCGAGGCAATTGCGGAGGGCAGGGGCAAGGCTCAAGCGAATTCACTTAAGAAATCCAAGCAGGAAATGAGCGCGAACAAGCTGGTCGGCGACTCTGTAAAGGTCGTCTCCTCGACGGAGCTGCGCAAGGGAGACATCGTTATCGTCTCCCAAGGCGAAATGATTCCCGGCGACGGAGAGGTCATTGAAGGCTTGGCTTCGGTAGATGAATCGGCCATTACGGGAGAATCGGCTCCTGTTATTAAAGAAGCAGGCGGCGATTTCAGCTCTGTAACGGGTGGAACACGGGTAGTCAGCGACCGGATAAAGGTGCGGATGACGAGCGAGCCGGGCGAGTCATTTATCGACCGGATGATTGCGCTCGTTGAAGGGGCAAAACGTCAAAAAACGCCAAACGAAATCGCTCTGAATACGCTGCTGACGAGCTTGACGATCATCTTTTTAATCGTCGTCGTAACCTTGCAGCCTATCGCTAAATATTTGGATATTCAATTGGAAATACCTGTACTAATCGCGTTGCTTGTTTGTCTCATTCCGACGACAATTGGCGGCTTGTTATCCGCGATTGGGATCGCGGGCATGGACCGGGTTACCCAGTTCAATGTACTGGCGATGTCAGGTAAAGCCGTTGAGGCAGCAGGCGATATTAATACGATGATTTTGGATAAGACAGGTACGATTACATTCGGCAACCGGATGGCAAGCGAGCTTGTTCCCGTCACAGGCAGCAATATTCAGACGCTTTCGGAATGGGCAGCGATCAGCTCGCTAAAGGATGAAACGCCAGAGGGCAGATCCGTGCTCGAATGGATGAAGAAGCAGGGCATGAGCTATGACGCATCGCTTGCCGAAGGCGGCGAGTTTGTAGAGTTTAAAGCAGAAACGCGGATGAGCGGCATCGATTTGACGGATGGACGCCACGTTCGCAAAGGGTCTGTCGATGCTGTTCGCAAATGGGTAACGGCACAAGGGGGCAGTATTCCTTCCGATCTGGAGCATATTTCGAATACGATCGCAACATTAGGCGGAACGCCGCTCGCGGTAGCGGTTGACAGTCAAATATTTGGCGTTATTTATTTGAAGGACACCGTGAAGCCGGGGATGAAAGAGAGATTCGAGCAGCTTCGCGAGATGGGCATCAAAACAATTATGTGTACGGGCGACAATCCGCTAACGGCTGCTACCATTGCCCGAGAAGCGGGAGTGGATGATTTTATTGCCGAGAGCAAGCCGGAGGACAAAATTGCCGTTATCAAGCGCGAGCAAGCGGACGGCAAGATGGTTGCGATGACGGGCGACGGCACAAACGATGCGCCTGCGCTTGCGCAAGCGGACGTTGGCCTAGCGATGAACAGCGGAACGATTGCCGCGAAGGAAGCAGCCAATATGGTAGATCTGGATTCCGATCCCTCCAAAATCATCGAGGTTGTTGCCATCGGCAAGCAATTGCTAATGACGAGAGGCGCTCTAACAACGTTTAGTATCGCGAATGACGTTGCCAAATATTTTGCGATCATTCCAGCGATGTTTATGCTCGCGATTCCGGAGATGGGCGTGCTCAATATTATGAATTTGGGTTCTCCGCTCTCTGCGATCCTGTCAGCTCTTATTTTTAACGCCATCATTATCCCGCTGCTTATCCCTCTTGCTATTAGAGGTGTAGCCTACAAGCCGATGAGCGGTGCTAGACTGCTTAGCCGCAACGTATTCATTTATGGACTAGGCGGCGTCATCGTCCCGTTCATCGGAATTAAGCTTATCGACTTTGCTGTGCATTTGTGGATTTAATACGAAATAATGAAAGAAGGAATGCGAATATGAATGATCAAATAAAAAGCAGTTCGCGCTTTCAGTTATCAAACCTTTTGGTACCTTTACGAATAAGCGTATTGTTTATGATTCTTTGCGGTATTATTTATCCGCTGGTCAGTACGGGAGCAGCCCAGCTGCTGTTCCCGAAGCAAGCAAACGGCAGCCTTATTGAGGACAGCTCCGGGCAAGTGGTAGGCTCTGAGCTGATCGGTCAAAATTTCACTGATCCTAAATGGTTCCAAGGACGGGTATCGAGCATTGACAATAATGCGGCGAGCTCCGGCTCGAACAACTTTGGTCCATCGAATCCAGCATTGCTTGAGAGAATGAAAGCCTCAATCGAGGCTTGGAAGACGCAAAATCCCGAAGTGCTGATTAGCGACCTGCCGATTGCGCTCGTTACAAACTCAGGCTCCGGGCTTGATCCGCACATCACGCCGCAATCCGCTGTTGTACAGATCGACAGAATCAGCAAGCTAACAGGTGTGTCCATTTCCGAGCTTGAGCAGCTGGTCAAAGCGAATACGGAAGGCCGCGACTTAGTCGTGTTCGGTGATGAAAGGGTAAATGTGCTGAAGCTGAATTTAGCATTGTCTGCATTGCTGGGGGGATAGCCGTATGGCTCCGCTAAAGAGGAAGACGCCTGAGGAGCTGCTGCTCTCCATAGCAAAGCTGCATCAGGGAAGATTGAAAATATTAATAGGCGCAGTGAGCGGCTCGGGCAAAACGTACCATATGCTGCGTGAAGGATGTCAACTGAAGCAGGACGGGATCGATGTGGTTCTCTGCGCGGCAACGCTTCTGCGTGCGGAAACGCTTGAGCAGGCGGAATCGTTCGAGCGGGTGCAAAGTATCCATTGGTCCAAGGATGGAGCGGAGCAGGAGGATCTGGATCTGGACGCGCTGCTTGAGCGGAATGCCGAGGTGGTTCTTGTTGACGGACTCGCTCACCGCAACCGCGAAGGCGCGCCGTTCAAGACACGGCTGGAGGATGTGCTGCATCTTCTCAGCAAGGGCATAAGCGTCATTACGACGATCAACGTGTACGAGCTGGAGGGTGTCGATGAGATTGCTTTAAAATGGACCGGCATTCGCACGCCGTGCACCGTGCCTGCTCATACGCTCGAACTCGCCGATGAGGTTAGGCTGATCGACGTCTCTCCCGAAACGATGCTTGCGCGGTTTGAGGAGGGGGAGCTCGGCTTGCAGCCTGATCCGGCAATATCGCTGCGCGGAAATTTGGCCGTGCTGCGAGAGCTGGCGCTGCGCCTCGTCGCAGAGGGGGTTAATGAATCGCTTGAGAAGCATCGCGAGGAGCTTGGACTTACAGGTCCCTCCGGCGCCTCTGAGCGCATTCTGGTTACGGCCCAGTATCATTGGAATGGCTCTTTGTATGTACGCAGAGGACAGCAAATTGCGAGAAGGCTCAACGGGGATATCATTGTCGTCTCCTTTATCCATCCGCAAAAGAAGTGGTCCAAGGAGGAGCGAGCTTTTAGAGCTTCTATAAAAAAGCTGACGGCTAAGGTAGGCGGAAGCTTCGAGGAGCAGCCGCTGCATAGCCGGCGGCGCTTGCCGTCCGCCCTTGTCAAGTATGCGGAGGAGCATCAGGTTACGCGAATCGTAATGGGACATTCCAAGCAGAGCAGATGGCAGCAGCTGTGGCAGGGCTCGATTGTAGACAGCATGCTGCGCAAGCTTAGGCAGATCGATTTGTTTCTAATGGCAGATCGCGCAGAGCATGAAGGCGAGCGGATTTTGCCGGTCAAGCAAAGGAGCGATTCGCGGAAAGCATTGTTCCATAGGTTCAGTCAGCAAGAGCGCGAGGAGCAAATGGAGTCGATTCGCAGGGGACATTTTACCCTCTATATCGGGGCTGCGCCTGGCGTTGGAAAAACCTATCGCATGCTGGCTGAGGCGAACATTTTGCTGCGCAAAGGAGTGGATGTCGTCGTTGGCATGGTGGAGACGCATGGACGCGAGGAGACAGCCGTGCAGATTGCCGAGCTGCCGGTTATCGAGCGCCAAATGATTCATTACCGCGAGACAAAGCTTGAGGAGATGGATGTAGAAGCGATTATTCGCAGAAATCCGGATGTCGTCTTGGTTGATGAGCTGGCTCACACGAATGTGCCGGGCAGTTTGCGAAAGAAGCGCTATGAGGATGTTATTCATTTGCTTGAGAAGGGCATATCCGTCGTTTCGACGATGAATGTGCAGCATATTGAAAGCTTGAACGATGCGATTGAGCAGGTAACCGGCGTCAGGGTGAGAGAGACGGTGCCGGATGCAATTATTCGGCTGGCTGATCAGGTAGAGCTGATCGATGTCACGCCGCAAATGCTGCAGCAGCGTATGCGCGAGGGCAAAATCTATGCGAAGGATAAAGTCGAGCAAGCGCTTGGCGCGTTTTTTACGACCGGTAATTTAATCGCACTGCGCGAGCTTGCGCTGCGCGAGCTGGCTGATGATGTCGACGAGCGGCTCGAGTCTTGGGACCGCAATCAAACGCTGCGCGGCGCTTTACGCAGAAGAGAGGTTATATTCGTAGGCGTCGATATTCATGCTGATGCGGAGCGGCTCATCCGCCGCGGCTTCCGTATCGCCTATCGCTTGAAAGCACAGTGGCTTGTTCATTATGTAGAACACGGAGCTCCTTGGACGAGCGGGGCTATAAAAAAACGGGATGCTTTAATGAAGCTGACTGAACGGCTGGGCGGCGTGTTCGAAATGTCCAAGGCGGAGAGTAGGAAGCATATTGCAGGCACGCTGCTCACAGCTGCGAGCCGCGCGAAGGCAACGCAGCTTATCATTGGGCAGTCAGACCGTAGAGCTTGGTACTCGATCCTCCGAGGCAATATCGTTCGCGAGCTGCTGCAGGCAGGACGCCATATGGATGTGCTTATCGTAGCGAATCGGATGGCGGGTAAAGAACATCGAATGTAAGGATAAAACAAAGGGAATATCCTGTAAGCAGCACCGGCCGCTTGCGGGATATTCCCTTTGTTCCATTCAAACGGATCAGGCTTCTGTAATCAGTTCTATCCAATCCTGTGACCACACTTGTATTTCACGGATAATGGGCTCGAGTGCACGGCCTTTCTCCGTTAAAGAATATTCTATGCGAACAGGAATTTCAGGATAGACATGCCTGTCGACAATTCCTTCATTCTCTAAATCCTTGAATCTCTCCGACAGCAGCCTGCCGCTGATCGGCAGAGCGGACTGAACGGCGCAGAAACGCTGCGGGCCTGACAAAAGCTGAAATATGATTAGGCCGGTCCAACGTTTGCTAATGATGTCCATTCCATTCTGGAAACGGGGACAAAGGTTAGATTGTTCCATGCATATCACCTCTTTTACTTCCAATAAGTATAACCTTAATATCTTATTTATACAAGCACACCTGAATAAAGTTAATTACTTGACTATCTTTAGTTATAAAACTATAATTAGTTACAAATAGTAACTGAATATTCAAGGAGGCACTACCCTATTGAATCCGTTATTTCTAGCACATGGATCACCGATGCTCGCTGTCGAGCAAAATAAATATAGTCAGTTTTTAAAACAAACTGGAGCGGGCCTTGCACCTGACGCCATCGTTATTTTCACCGCGCACTGGGAGACCGAGGCGATTACGATCTCATCCAAGGATGATGAATACGAAACGATTTACGACTTTTACGGCTTTCCGGATGAGCTGTACCAGGTTAAATACCCTGCTAAAGGCTCCACTAAGGTAGCTGCCCTTGTTGGCCATCTGCTTAGCGAAAGCAGCATTCCAGTTGCATATGATACAGAGCGTGGACTGGATCATGGCTCGTGGACGATGCTGAAGCATATGTTTCCGAAGGCGGACATTCCAATCGTTCAGGTTTCCGTTAATCCCTATCGCTCCGCCGAGGAGCAATACCGAATTGGCGAAGCGCTGCGCAGCTTAAGCGCTCAAAATATTTTGCTGATTGGCAGCGGCGTAACTGTTCATAATTTGAGGGCGGTGAATTGGGGACAGAAGGAGCCCGAGAGCTGGGCAGTTGAATTTGACGAGTGGCTTATAGAAAAAATGAAAAATTATGATATAAATTCTCTATTTCAGTATGAACAGCTTGCCCCGCATGCTAAAATAGCAGTACCTAGCGCAGAGCATTTTGTTCCATTATATATAGCGCTTGGAAGCGGCAATGTGGAAACGGCGCCGAAAGTCATTTATCGAAGCTATGAGTTCGGCACACTGAGCTACTTATCGATGCAATTTTAATCGTATATACTATATGAGAAGGTGAACGAATATGATCAAACCTAATATTGCAGCTATTATTAAAGATAAATTAAAACGAACGCAAAGCGGAAACGACGACATTTATGTCATTGGACCGGTTAATCTGCCGCTTGAACTGGACGGAGAAACGAAGAAGTTCCATTGGTATAGCTGGCTGCGCAAGGAAGCTGGCGAGGAAAAGTCACCGGAGGAGCTTGTCGAGGATTTGAATCGCTTCTCCTATGCGGAGCTTCAGCAGTCGAGCGTTCTCGTATACGGAGATTTTGAAAATAACGAGGATGCGCTCATTCGGATGCACAGCATCTGCCATACGGGCGATATTTTCGGAAGCGCAAGATGTGATTGCGGCTTTCAACTGAAGCAATCGATGCGCATGATAACCGATCACGGGTCTGGGGCTTTATTTTACTTAGCGAATCATGAGGGCCGTGGAATCGGCTTGTTCAGCAAAGCGATTGCTTATTTGCTGCAGGAGGATGGTCTCGACACGGTTGACGCCAATACAGAGCTGGGCTTTGCGGACGATTCGCGTGATTACACGGATGCGATCGCTGTGCTCAAGCTGCTGCGCGTCTTGCCGGTGTCGATCATTACGAATAATCCGCGCAAAGTGGATGCGCTGCGCAAATCAGGCATGAACGTGGCTGGAAGAGTATCGCTATGGGGCAATTCCTCGGTCTATAACGAAAAATATATTCAAACGAAAAAGAGTCGATCAGGTCATTTTGAACAAGAGAAGCGTTCGCTTGTGAAATAAATACTGATAATCATAAATGAAGAGAAGCCGTTTCTTGCGCAATAAGCGAGGGAGCGGCTTTTTTTGTCGAGAACATTTTAAGCTTGCGTATCGTCTAATACCTAACGAATTCTTTTTTCACATCGAATAAACAAGAGGTTCAGCTGAAGGAAGCTTGGCCTATAACGGAGGATACTGCTTTAGCGATTAAAGATGAGGCGGTGCGTGCGCTCGTACAGCATGCATACAAAGGCGGCTATAAGCTTGAGACGGTGGAAGGATCTATTTATCCCGTCGTCGATTACAGTGTGCAGGCTCATTATGGGAAATCGGTGTCGGAGCAGATGAATGCATACACCCGGTTGATGGCAGAAGAATCCGATAAAGCTGCGGCCAAGGATGGCGGGCTGATTATCACATGGGATGAGCTGGCTGCAAGGGCGCTGCTCGCTGAAGCATTCGTTACGAAGTACAAGGACTCGCCAGAGCGGGAAGCCGTTCAGAATGAATATGTGAACAAATATATGTCCATGTATATAAACGGTCTGGTCAATACGCCAATTCATGATACTGACACCTTTAAACTGCTTGATGAAGTGAAGGCGAGCTATAAAAAAACGGCAGCGGAAGCACCGGATTCCGTGACGGGACGCCTAGTTGCGCAGTTCTTGGATGTGCTCGCTGAATCGGGCGATCAAGTAATCGCGGTGAAGGACGGAGAACAAGCGGAATTAGCGTCAATAAAACAGTTTCGCGAAGGCCTGCGGGCAGAAGCGGAAAAGCTTTTAAAACAGCCATAAAACGACAAAATTATTTTGCGTTCCGGTTCCTTTTCAAGTATGATGAGAAAAAATGAACTCATGTTCACATTAAAGGAGTATCTAAGCATGCAATCTAAAACGAGCCACTGTAAAATTGTTGACTGCACAATCCGCGATGGCGGACTCGTAAATAATTGGGATTTTAGTGTCGAGTTCGTTCAACATTTGTACGAAAGCTTGAATGAAGCCGGCGTCGATTATATGGAAATCGGCTACAAAAACTCGCCAAAGCTGCTTAAAGGTGCGGATAGCGCAGGCCCTTGGCGCTTCCTGAACGATGATTTCTTGAAAAAAGTGATTCCGAACAAAGGAAATACAAAGCTTTCTGCACTTGTTGATATCGGCCGCGTTGATGAAAACGATATTTTGCCGCGCAGCGAAAGCTTGCTTGATCTGATTCGGGTAGCTTGCTACATTCAGGATGTAGACAAAGCGCTGGAGCTTGTTCAAGTATTCCATGATCGCGGCTACGAAACGACACTGAACATTATGGCTCTCTCGAACGTGATGGAAAACCAACTCGTTGAAGCATTTGAGCTAATCAATGCTAGCGTTGTTGATGTCGTATACGTGGTTGACTCCTACGGCAGCTTGAAGCCAAACGATATGAGCTACCTCGTTGACAAGTTCCGTCAGCATCTGCCTAACAAGCGTCTTGGCGTTCATGCGCATAACAACCTTCAGCTTGCTTTCGCCAACACCCTGCTCGCAGCAGAAAGAGGCGTTGAGCTTCTTGATGCTTCCGTTTACGGCATGGGCCGCGCAGCCGGCAACTGCAACACGGAGCTGCTTGTAGCTGAGCTTCAAAATACGAAATACAACATCCGTCCTGTACTCGACATGATCGAGAAATATATGGTTCCGCTTCGCGAGAAGGAAGAGTGGGGCTACATCATCCCGTACATGATTACGGGCATCTTGGATGAGCATCCTCGCTCCGCGATGGCGCTTCGCGATTCCGAAGACAAAGACAAGGGCGTTGAGTTCTACGATCGCCTTACGACACCTGAGATCGCTCACGGCAAATAATAATAAATACGAAAAAGCACCGTTAAGTCTCGATTGAGATTTAACGGTGCTTTTTGGTTTGCGGCAAACTATCGCTCAAGCAGCTCGCCATCGCCGCGGACGGCTGCCGCTTGATGCGGCTCGTTGGGATGGAAGTACCCTTTTCCCTGAAAGGTTTGACCGCTGCTTGCGACAGCTGTCAGCTCGATGCCAATATCCTCGTTTCTGCCAAACCTCGCGAGCAGCTCCCGGTCGCCTACGCCGTTTATGTCAACGTACCAGAGGCGATCGCCATATTCGGTAACTCTGACAAGCTCGGCGGAAGTGAAGGATAGCTGTATCGTCTCCTGCTGATAGGTCAATTCAAATGCGATCAGTTCGAATGTTTCCAAAGGTGAAGTCCTCCTGTATAAAGCTTAATGCAGTCGATTTTCGCGCTTGATGCATGTCTGTTAACGATTGTAATGTTACTGGCCTATTTATGCAACATTCCACAACCATTATTCGTCAGATTAGGAAATACAAACATAAGGGGCTGAAGGAATGAAGGTGGGTCATTTTCTTAGGAAATCAATTAGACAAAGAAGGGGCTTTAGCTGGGGCGTCGCGGTCATGCTTGTAATGATGCTTATGCTCGGCGCTTGCTCATCCTCTTCGAACGATTCATTGAGCAGCGGCAACAGAGATACATCGGATCGTGGAGAATCCTCCAGCGACGAGTCGCCTAAATCAAAAACCAACGCGGGCACCGATAATCGAGCAATTGGCGAGGAGCCGGTAAGAGAGAAGGAGGGCGGCAAGCGGATTCACCAAAATCCGGACAAAGACGTGCAGGCGGGGCAATTGACAGCTGGCGAATGGGATGATCTTGCGGCTTGGGAGCGGTTCGGCAACTTGCTTAATTCTCAGGAGGGGGACAGCAGCAAGCGAGCTTGGCAGTTCTGGAATTTTGATCGGCTGGAGGTTGTCGTAACGGCAAATGGCAAAGCGGTATCGGATGCGAGTGTGGAGCTGCTCGCCGGCAAGCAGGCGATCTGGAAAGCACGCACGAATACAGAGGGCAGAGCCTTCGTCTATGCGGGGCTTTTTGAGAGGGACACCGCTAAGGCTAATTTTGGGAGCTATACGGTAAAAGTGCAATCGGGTCAGGGAAGCAAAACGACGCAGCAGTTGGAAATTCCGGAGCAGGGCAGCATCAAAGTCGACTTGGGCAAGGCTGATCAGCTGTCGGAACAGGTAGACATCATGTTTGTGGTTGACACGACCGGTTCCATGGAGGATGAGCTGAACTATTTGGAGGCAGAGCTTAAGGATGTTGTGAGGCGCGTATCGGATGAGCATGCGAATCAGCTCGGCATTCGCATCAGCGCCAACTTTTATAGAGATAAGCATGACGATTATATTGTGAAGCCGTATCCTTTTACGACGGACATTAATAAAGTGACTGATCAATTCAGCAAGCAAAAGGCAGAGGGTGGCGGCGACTTCCCGGAGGCAGTCGATCAAGCGCTGCGGGATGCCCTTCATGAGCATGAGTGGAGCAAGGAGGCGCGGGCGCGCTTGCTGTTCCTTGTTCTTGATGCGCCGCCGCATGATGATGGGCAAATTATTGACGAGATGCAGAAGCTTACGGAGGAAGCGGCGAAGCAAGGGATACGGATTATTCCGGTCGCTTCGAGCGGCGTAAGCGTGGAAACCGAATATTTGATGCGATTCATGGCTTCAGCGACAGGCGGCACCTATTTATTTTTGACTGACGATAGCGGCATCGGCGGCGATCATCTAGAGCCGGCGGTCGGTGAATATGAGGTGAAGCTGCTGAATGATTTGCTCGTTGAGGTCATTAATCGTTACGTGCAGGAGTAGAGTGGATATATAAAAGGTAAAGGTAAGGGCAACCCTTCAAGCAGTTCTTCGCTGCTGTGGGATTGCCCTTTTTTTGATCGGCTGGCGTTAATTAATAAAGCTTGCCCTGGCGGTATAGCACCGTGGAGAGCTTCATGACAGCGTGGTTGTAGCAATTTTGACGAAGCGGGAGCGGATCGCCGAAGAAGGCTGGCAGGATGCCGTTTAACGTTTTTTGCATTTTATCATAGAGCATCTTATAGACCTGTTCTTCGCTGAAAAACTGCGTTTCCCGTCCCTGCAGCCATTCAAAGTAAGAGACAATTACACCGCCGGCGTTAGCCAAAATATCCGGTATAATAATCGTTCCTCTAGCCGTCAGCACCTCATCCGCGTCACCGGTGACTGGCGCATTCGCGCCTTCAACAATGATCGGCGCCTTTACTCGCTCGACATTATCTTTATGAATTTGCTCCTCCAGTGCCGCAAGAATGAGCACATCAACGTCCAAATAGAGCACTTCCTCGCGGCCGAGAATTTGCGCCTTTAAGTCAAGCTCAACTAATGCGGCCTCGGTTGCAGGCAAATCCCCTTGATGCTGCGCGGCATACTCAAGCAAGGCTGGAACCGAAAGTCCATCTGGGTTGTAGAGCGTTACGTTTCGATCGCTTACAGCGACTACTTTATTATGCAAATATGAGCATTTGTAAGCTTCCATCGCAGTGACAGAGCCAACGTTGCCGAAGCCTTGCACCGCGATCGAGAGCGGCCTTTCCGCATGGGCAAGCGCGGTTTGCACGAACGGGTTCATGCTCCCAGCAAGCCAGCTTCTTTGCTCCTTAAGGAAATCATGCAGCATATAGCGGAATGTGAAATAGACGCCCTTGCCGGTTGCTTCTCTTCGGCCGAGCGAGCCGCCGTTGATGACGCTTTTGCCGGTAAAGCTGCCGAGGTAAGGCTGACCGGGATGAATGCTTTTGTACTCAGCCATCATCCAGTCCATCTCGCGCTCGCCGGTGCCCATATCAGGAGCTGGTATATCCTTGTCCGGTCCAAGCACATCGCTGAAGTATTGAACATATTTTTTGCAAATGAGATAGAGCTCTTTCGCAGTATAGGTGCGGGGGTTAATGACGACGCCACCCTTGCCTCCGCCGAAAGGAACCTCATGCAGAGCGTTTTTGAGCGTCATTAGCGCTGCCAGATTCGTTACTTCGTCTTCGCTTACCGATTCGTGGAACCTTATACCGCCCTTATAGGGTCCGAGTGTATCGTTATGCTGAATCCGATAGGCCGGAATTCGCACGACGTTGCCGTTGTCGACCGTTATACGCAAAAAGGCTTTATGTACTTTGTTAGGTGTAGATAGAATGGCGGCAAGTGAGAGAAAAGCTTGCTCCCGTGCCTGCTCCTGCAAATTCGGTAAAAAAGTGCTGTCTCCCATTAAAGCATTTAAGGATTGCTGTACGATGGCTCCTGTTTGGCTTGCCATAACTAAACGACCTCCTCTGTGTTTTGGAATGAGATTGAGATGCTGTCCTGGCGGAACGACCTTCTACCGCAGGATATTGGATAGACGGCTGCGCTTGAACCTTACTGTAACATATTGGAACGAGTAAACCAAAACATGGGGTAGGGGATGCGGTTAAGAATCAGCTCAAAAGTTGTTACTTAAAAGGGGCGGTCTATACTAAACAATAATCCATAGGCGAGATGCCGGGCGAACATTTTCGTAAAATAATACTTGAATAGCCCTGCTGCAAGGGCTCTACGTGCGGGATACGAGCAGGGGCTGCCCATCGATAGAAGAAGAGTACTGGCCGGATTTTTACGCACGAAAAATTGCACAAGCATAATAAATAAAGGCATGCTCCCTTTTCGTCTTCACACTTAGAGCATGCCTTTCCTTTAAATCCTATTAACCTTTGTCCTCTTCATTGTCTGCGGCATAAGCGATAAGCGCGACATCCGAGCCGTATGATTCAGACAATTGCTGCTCCAGCTTGCGAATAGCATCCAGCGCATCATTTTGACTGTTCAGCTCTGCGATTCGATAATCTTTTTTCTTCATTGATCATCACATCCTTCCTGCTGCAATTTTAATAGTAGAATGGGCTTTAACGCATTTCGCTATACGCGTCAGCTCGATAAACCAAGCTTTATTTGAGCGCTTTAATGCAATTGTTCTTTTCGCAGCGGTCTAGTACACTAGAGCAGAATGACTTAGAGGGATGTGACATCATTGGGTACTGCTCTTCTTCAAACTAACGATTATCTATCTTCGTCCCTCAAGCGGGCGAGCTTTATATCAATCAGCATACTGGTTCTTATCCTCACTGCAAGTGCATCCATGTTGATTCCACCGGAGCTTGTTTTTGCGCAGCAGACAGCCAATCTGGCATCGACCTCCTTTGACCCGCATAAGCAGGTTGGTCACAATCATTCGGAAGCAGCAAGCCCTGAAGTAGGCATCACGGTTCAGCAGGTTTTATTTTTTGCGGTAAGAGCCATATATTATTTCGCGTTTATGCTGGCGGCTGGCTTTATGCTTTGGTCCGCAGCATTTTCGAAGGATGCAAGCGACATCTCGCGCAACCTGTTGAACAAGTGGGGGATTTATATATTAAGGGGGCTGCTGCTTGCTGTCCTTGTATTTGTATTCGTACATGTCAGCTATTTGCTGAAGGGGTATGAAGGCAGCAGTTCAAGCGAGTGGGTTCGATTGCTTGCGGAAACGTCGACAGGACGATCGTGGCTTGCGATCATTGTGCTTTCCCTGCTGGGTTTTGTCGTTCTTAAGTTGTCTGATTCCTTCAAAATCATATGGGCGCTGCTGCTCGCTGCCGCGGAAAGCTTCAACGGACATGTTAATGCGCTCCCTAACAATACGCTTGCAATCGTGCTCGACTTTATACATACCGCAAGCTCTGCACTTTGGGCCGGGGGCTTGACGCTGCTGCTGCTATTCTGGCGGGCTGACCGCAAGGAAGCGGGAAGATTCGCGGAGCGATTTACGAAGGCAGCGTGGCTGAGTATATTGCTGCTGACGGTGAGCGGAATGCTGATGACGGTTCTTCTTCTGCCATCTTGGCGATATTTGTATTATACGAGCTGGGGCCTCATGCTGCTTGTCAAAGCTGTCTTGGTACTATTCATCGCTTGCGCAGGCTTTCTGCTTCATAGGCGAGCCAAGCAGGGGAAGCTGCCAAACGGCAAGCTGCTGAAGCTGGATGGGGTATTAATGACCACTGTGCTCATAATCGCAAGTATTTTCACCTATGTTAGTCCCGTACCCGACACGGAACCGCTGAACTATCATCGAATGGGCGAGAACCTGCATTACACCATTAATATTACGCCAAATGGGCCCGGACCAAACCGCGTAGAGGTGAAAATATGGCTGCCTGAGCAGCTTGGCGCACCAACATCCGTACGAATGCTGCTTTGGGCAGTGGATCATCCGCAGCGCCCAGCCATCGAGGTGCCTCTATTAGGCGACAGCGGCGAAGATTTTTTATCCTTCCCGGGCTTTATTGAAACGGACTATGCATCGGGCAGGGTTGATCTGCCTACGCGCGGCGTATGGACGGCGGAGCTTTTTATTACGGATCAGACTGGTGCGGAAACGAAGCAGATCATCCCTTTTCATAATGATTAATGATTAAGGAAGGAGAAGCGGACATGTCTTATAAATGGTTAAAATGGCTTATCCTTTGGATTCCAACCGTTGCGATTGGATTATGGGAATATTTGCGCCATACGCTTCTGCTTCCGTTCATTTCTATGGAGCTCGGCAATGTTCTTGCACCGATATTTGTATTTATTATTACACTGACGCTGCTGCGATCGCTGTTCACGAGACTTGAGCATATGCAGGAGACGCTGCAGCGGGAACGAATCGTTAAAGCAGCCTTCGAGGAGCGGGAGCAGCTTGCTCGAGAGCTTCATGACGGCATCTCTCAATCGCTGTTCATGCTCTCGGTTAAGCTGGACAAGCTGGAGCGGGTGCAGACCGAAACAGATGCGAAGCAAACGACGGATCAAATTAGAAGAACCGTTCGTCATGTCTATGACGACGTGAGGCAGTCTATTGCCAATTTGCAGCATTCCCCTTTGCCGGCGGATATGTCTTGGATGCAGAGCATTCATCATTTAACGGAAGAAATGGAGCAGACCGGCGGCATTCAAACGGCTGTGAAATGGCAGGTGCAGGAAGGACTGCTTACCTATAAGCAAAAGGTCGAGCTGCTTGCCATTATGCGCGAAGCGCTAATGAATGCACAGAAGCATGCGAATGCGAGACATATCGTTATCCAAGGGGAAGGCAGGATCCGTTCGGATGGAAAGAGAAGCGACTTTCGCTGCTCGATTCATGATGACGGCATAGGCGCCGCGGAGGAGAAGCTTTATGGAAAAGGGAAATACGGCGTCAGAATGATGCTGGATCGGGCGGAGGCGATGGGCTGGAACGTGACGGTGCAGCAGGCGAAGCCGCAGGGCACTCTAGTTGAAATCATTGGAGGGAGCAAATCGAAATGACGGAGCAAACGGCGCAGGTGCGTGTTTTTTTGGTAGACGATCATCCCCACGGGCGGGAAGGCATGCGCGATATCGTCATGAGCGACAGCTCCTTTGGCGTTGTAGGAGAGGCGGATAGCGGCGAGTCGGCGATAGCCGCCATTCAACAATTGAAGCCGGATTTGGTGCTGATGGATATCAATATGCCTGGCATGGGCGGACTTGAAGCGACGCATCGGCTCAAGCTTCTTATGCCGTCCTTGAAGATTGTCATGGTTACGGTATCCGATGACATTACGAATTTGTTTGAAGCGATCAAGCGTGGGGCGCAGGGCTATCTGCTTAAAAATCTAGCACCATCCGCATGGATGGAATATTTGCGCGCGATTTCGCTGGATGAGGCGCCGATGTCGAAGGAGCTTGCCTTCCGCTTGCTCCAGGAGTTCTCGGCAAGCAAGCCGCAGGCGGTGAAGCGGCCGGCGAGCAAATTGCAATCGCTTGATAAGGATGCTGACGTAATAACAACTCCGCTGACGGAACGGGAGAAAGAGGTGCTCGAGCGAGTTGCGACGGGGGCATCTAACCGCGAGATTGCAATGGAGCTTAGCTTGTCTGAGCACACGGTCAAAAATCACCTCAAAAACATTTTGCAAAAGCTTCATCTCGACAATCGGGTGCAGCTGACGCGATACGCTTTTGAGCAAGGTATAGTCGAAACGTAGCGGAAGCTGTAGATGCCGCATTAGAATGTATTCGAGAGGCTGAGAAGAATTCGTATAACTTTCGTGTAGGCGATACTTAGCTGTTCAGAAGATCGAAAAAAAACGATGATCTTGCTGGGCAGTTTTTTGCTGCCAAAAAGCGGTAGTTCTTCCAGCGCCAATTTCCACCTCCATCTTTGGGAAGAATCAGCTCAAAAGTAGATACTTAAAAGAGACGGTCTATACTAAAGTATAATGCATAGGCGAGATGCCGGTCGTTTGAGTGAACATTTTCGTAAAATAATACTTGGATCTGTTGCAAGGGCGACATCATAAGTTTGGCGGGACAACTAAGCTGATCATGAAGCCGGGAGGGTCATCACCCGCATAGCTTGGAGCAGCCCGAACCGATATTAGCTTTTATCCAGCAGCATGCTCAGCAATAAGATACAATTTATGAAGGTTGTATGGATTCATAACAAAAAGCGGGTTTTGCAGTTGCATCGCTTCTGCTGATTGCATATAATAAAGATTAATGTTTCATAATCCAAAGTAAAGCGATGATGGAGAAAAGTAAGCAGTGCATTCGCACAGGGAGAAGACGCCGCAGATTGAGAGCGTCTTTGTGATATCAGGCTGCAGAAGTTCACTCCGGAGCAGACACCTGAACCGTCATGTCGGCATGCCGCACGGCGCGAGTAGGGAAGGTCCGGTTCCCGCCGTTATGGGGCTAAGGGATTGCAATCCGCTGTTAAAGACCCAAGCGACAACCATATGTGGTTTTTGCGCACAGCTGGAGAGTAATCCGAATTAGGGTGGTACCACGGTTCTTTCGTCCCTTTAGGGAGAGAGGGCCTTTTTTTGTGTCATGATTTAGGGATGATGATATGGAGGCGAAGAGGAATGAAGGAAAGATTGGAAGGACTGCGCGGCGAAGCGCTGCAGGAGCTGCAGCATGTAGATACCCCACAGCAGTTAAATGATTTGCGCGTCAAATATCTTGGCAAAAAAGGTGCTTTGACCGAAATTTTGCGTGGAATGGGCGGACTTAGCGCTGAAGAGCGCCCGGTAATCGGTCAGGTTGCGAACGATGTTCGCGCCGCAATTGAGTCGGTCATTGACGAGAAGCAGGAGGCATTCCAGCAAGCCGAGACGAATAACCGTCTTTTGGCGGAAACGCTTGACGTCACACTTCCAGGCAAGCAGCTTCCGACTGGCTCCGTGCATCCTTTGAACAAGGTCGCACAGGAGATCGAGGACGTATTTATCGGTCTTGGCTATACGATTGCCGAGGGGCCAGAGGTGGAAACGGATTATTACAACTTCGAGGCGCTGAATCTTCCGAAAAACCACCCTGCGCGCGATATGCAGGATTCGTTCTACGTAACGGATGATATTCTTATGCGTACGCATACGTCGCCAGTACAAGTACGGACGATGAAGGCGATGAACGGCCAAACGCCGGTTAAAGTTATTTGTCCAGGCAAGGTATACCGCCGCGATGATGACGATGCGACGCATTCGTTCCAGTTCAATCAGATCGAAGGCCTTGTCATCGGCAAAAACATTCGAATGAGCGATATGAAAGGCACGCTGCTGCAATTCGTGCAGCAAATGTTCGGCGCACAAGCGCAAATCAGACTTCGCCCGAGCTTCTTTCCTTTTACGGAGCCAAGCGCAGAGGTTGACGTAACCTGCGTGCAATGCGGCGGCAAAGGCTGCCGGATGTGCAAGCACACGGGCTGGCTCGAAATTTTGGGCTGCGGCATGGTGCACCCGCGCGTTCTCGAAATGGGCGGCTATGACCCTGAAGAGGTTAGCGGCTTTGCCTTCGGCATGGGCGTTGAGCGTATCGCGTTGTTGAAATACGGCATAGACGATATTCGTCATTTCTATACGAACGATCTGCGTTTCTTAAGCCAATTCGCAAGAATGTAGCAATGAGAGAAGGGAAGAAGAGAGATGAATGTATCCTATAAATGGTTAAATGAATATATCGACCTATCCGGATTCAGCGGGGAAGAGCTTGCGGAGAAGATGACGCGCGGCGGCATTGAAATCGACGTTGTCGAATCTCGCAACAAGGGCGTAACCGGTGTCGTAGTCGGTTATGTGAAGTCGAAGGAAAAGCATCCGGATGCGGATAAGCTGAACGTGTGCATGGTGGACGTTGGCACGGGCGAAGAGCTTCAAATCGTATGCGGCGCCAAAAACGTCGATGCGGGCCAGCTTGTTCCGGTTGCTGTGATTGGAGCTGTACTGCCCGGCGATTTCAAAATCAAGCGCGCGAAGCTGCGCGGCGTAGAATCCCAAGGGATGATCTGCTCCGCGAAGGAGCTTGGCCTGAACGAAAAGCTTCTTCCGAAGGAGCAGCAGGAGGGCATTCTTGTCCTTCCGGCCGCAACGAAAATTGGCGCATCTATCAATGATGTGCTCTCTATTGACGATGAAGTGCTTGAGCTGGATCTGACGCCGAACCGTTCGGATTGCCTTAGCATGCTCGGCGTAGCGTATGAAATCGGTGCTTTGACTGGCCGCGAGGTTCGTTTGCCAAGCGCTAACATCAATCATACAACGGAGCGCGCAGACGCTCTTGTAAAAGTCAGCATCAGCGCGCCCGAGCAATGCACGCATTACTCGGCTCGTTATATTAAAGGCGTAAAAATCGGCGTATCCCCATTGTGGCTGCAAAATCGTCTGATCGCTGCCGGCGTTCGTCCGATCAACAACGTCGTTGACGTTACCAACTTCGTTATGCTCGAGTATGGACAGCCGCTGCATGCCTTTGATGCAGACCGCCTTCCGGGCGGACGCATCGATGTGCGACTAGCGAAAGCTGGCGAAACGCTTGTAACCTTGGATGACCAAGAGCGCAAGCTTGAGCCGCATATGCTTGTTATTACCGACGGCAAGGAGCCGATCGCGCTTGCGGGCGTGATGGGCGGTGCGAGCACCGAGGTAACGGGCGAGACGGTTAACATTTTGCTTGAATCGGCAAAATTTGATGGCGGCACCGTAAGAAAAACGTCGCGTCAGCTTGGACTTCGTTCGGAATCGAGCATCCGCTTCGAGAAAGAGGTTGATCCGGCGAGAGTAATCCCTGCGCTGGACCGAGCTGCTTCCCTTATCGCAGAGCTTGCGGAAGGCTTAGTTGCGGAAGGCATCGTAGAAGTAACGGCAGGAGAGGCGAAGCCAGCCGAAGTGGCGGTTTCCTTGGACAAAATTAACAGCTATCTCGGCACAGAGCTTTCGAGACTAGAGGTTCAGACGATTTTTGGCCGATTGCATTTTGAATATGAGCTGTCTGACAGCAATGTGTTTACGGTAAATGTACCGACTCGCCGAGGCGATATTACGCGCGCGGTTGATCTGATTGAGGAAGTTGCACGCCTTCACGGCTACGATGAAATTCCAACTACGCTTATTCATGGCGATGTCGTGCCGGGCTCCTTGACGAAGCCGCAGGCGATTCGTCGAGAGCTGCGCAAGCGCCTATCGGATGCTGGATTGCATGAGGTGGTCAGCTATTCCTTCACGGGACCTGAGCGCACGAAGCTGTTCCCGTCGCTTGCAGAGCATACGAATCCGGTTCGCCTTGCGATGCCGATGAGCGAAGACCGCAGCTTATTGCGCACGACGCTTGTCGCACAACTGCTCGAAACAGCCGCCTATAACCGCAACCGTAAAAATGAATCAGCAGCGCTGTTTGAAATCGGCAGCGTATTTCACACCGATGAAGAGCAGCTGACGCGCTTGCCTCAAGAGAAGCATCGCCTTGCTGCGCTGCTAACCGGCAATCGCACAGAGTCACAATGGAACGCGAAGGCGGCGCAGGTAGACTTCTACGATGCTAAGGGCATTTTGGAGACGATATTCGCTGTGCTTGGCTTAACGGCAAGCGTTACGTATGAAGCGGCTCAGCCTGAGCATTTCCACCCTGGCAGAACGGCTGCCGTTCGCCTTCATACGCCTAAAGGCGATGAAGTGATCGGCTATGTCGGACAGCTGCATCCTGCGCTTCAGATTGAAGCGGATCTAGCTGATACGTATGTGCTTGAGATTGGTCTTGATCTGATCTATGAGCTGGCCGATTCGGAGATCGAATACAAGGTGCTTCCTCGTTATCCGGCTATGCAGCGCGACATCGCGGTAGTCGTTGACCAAGCGGTTGCGGCTGCTAAGCTAACCGGCGTTGCATGGGAGATTGCAGGCGAATTGCTTGAATCTGTTCGCGTCTTCGACGTATACACCGGAGAGAAGCTTGGAGCTGGCAAAAAGAGCGTAGCGCTGTCGCTTGTTTACCGTCATGGCGAGCGTACTTTGACGGATGAAGAGGTAACGGAACTGCATGGGAAGGTTGTTTTACAATTAGAACAATCTTTTGCAGCGGAATTACGCAAGTAGGCAGGAAACCTCCAAAGCCGCATCGAAATAGTTCCTAGTGAGCTATTGATGCGGCTTTTTCCTTGTAAATACAAGGCATAATTGTTATTTCAACGATTATTATGCGGTATTTCAACGCGAAACGAGCTTTTGAAGCCAAATGCTGCGTTCAGCCGCTTACGCTTGCTCGACTTGGACAATAGGAGGATTCGCCTTAATGGATGCTGAACAAACAGTTGTTACGGTTGATATATATGGAGTTCAATATAAATTAAAAGGTCATTCCAACGTGGAATATATGAAGAGGGTTGCTGCGGCAATCGACGAAAGCATGAAAAAGCTGGCTAAGGGCTATCCGCGTCTTGATATGCCGAAGCTGGCGGTGCTCTCAGCCGTTCAAATAACGGAGGAAGTTTTCCGGTTGCGGCGTGATAATACAAGGCTCCTAGAGGAGGAAGCAAAGCTTAACCTCATGATTTTGGAGCTGGAGAAAATAAGCGAGCAGGCAGTCTCGCTGCAAGCTGAACTAGCCGAGACGAAGCGAATGGCGAGCGAGCAGCTGCAAAAGGCAAAGGAGGCTGCTGAAGCGGAGCTAGCCGAGCTGCTTGCGCTTGCGGCAGAGCAGTCAACCGCCCAGCAAGCGGCGGCAGCAGAAGCGATCAAGCTGCAGGAGGAAACGATTCTGCGGCTTACGCAAGAAAATGTGGAGCGGATCGCAGCGCTTAGGTCGAAGAAGGATGAACAGCTGGCGCGTGTTCAAGCGGAGAAGCAAGCCGAGCTGGACGAGCTGAGACGCGTTAAGGAAACCGAGCTGACCGAACTCCAGAATAGATTGGATACAGAGCTTGCCGAGCTTCAGATCAGAATGGATAGCGAGCTGTCAGCGCTGCAAAATCAGAAGGAATCAGAGGAGCGGGCGCTGAACGAGGAAAAAGATGCACAGCTGCTGGAGCTTGCACGCGCTAAGGAAAATGAGCTGACTGAGCTTCGGAGCAGAATGGAATCGGAGTTGTCAGAGCTGCTTCAAGCGAAAGAAAGCCAATTAATGGAGCTTGAGCTGGATAAGGAAATACAAATCAATAAGCTCGAAAGAGTGAGAGCGGAAGAAATAGAGGCGCTAAGAAGCGAGAAGGATGGGCAGCTAGCCGCATTGACCGCAGAGCATGAAGCGTCGCTATTAACGGCAGCGGAGGAGAAAGAGTCGTTGCTAGCGCAGCTTGAAGGGAGCTGGCAGGGCAAATGGGATGAGCGAGAGCTGAGCTGGCTGGCCCATGCCGAATCCTCGCAGCTTGCCCTTGCCCGGCAGAGCGAGGAGCGCGAGCAGGCTTGGAAGGCTGAAGCCGCTAAGGCTGAGCAAGCGTTCCGCGCAGATCTTGAGCGCCGCAGAAACGGCTGGCTGGAGGAGCGAAGCAGGCTTCAGGCGCAGGTAGCCGAGCTTCAGCAAAGCTGGAAGGCTGATAAGGAGGCGCTGGAGCAGCGTCTATCGGCTGCGGATGATCAGCTCGTGCAGGCGATGGAGCAGGAGGAAACGTTCCGAACTTCCTTTGCGCAGCTAGAGCAGGATGTTCGCGAACGCGAGAGCGAATTGCAGCTTGTCCAAAGCGAGCTGAATGATACGCGCAGCAAGCTTGAAGAGCTGCAAGCGCACAATAGCGAAGCGAGCGCTCAGGTGCAAGAGCTGGAGCAGAAGCTTGCACACGAGCGGAGCCACGTTTCTGCTGCAGATAAGCGCGCAACGGATTTGCAGCTGCGCCTCAAAGAGGCGCAGGAGCGTGAGCAGCAGCAAGGCTCGCAGCAGCTTCAGCTCGAGGGGCAGCTGCTGAAGCTGCAGCTGGAGCAGGAAGAGAATGAGCTGATTCACCAAGCTCATATCGAGGAGCAGCAGCATATGCTGCGCGCTGAGCTTGAAAAGCAGCGGGATTTGCTGAATGAAGAGCATGAGCAGCAGCTGCGGACGCTTGAGGAAGAGAAGCGCGGGCTTGTGAGCTCGCTGCGCCTCGAGCAGGAGGATCGGCTCCGGGTCGTAGAAGCTGAAAATGACGAGCTGTTTAAACAGCTTACCGCGGAAAGCAATGAACGGTATGAACGTCTCGCAGCCGAGCGGGATGCACGGGATAAAGAGCTTGCCGCGATGCACGAGGAGCAGATTCAGAAGCTGGTTCATCAATATGAAGAGTCGCTTCTGGATCAAGCCGTTCAATACGAAGAACAGAGCAAGCAGCTCGCTCATGAATTTGAGGAGAAATCGAAGCAGCTTGCTTATGAATACGAGGAGCGGGCGAAGCAGCAGGCAGCCGAGCGCGAAGCGCAGGATAGAAAGCTTGCTCGCGAGTATGATGAGCTGGCAAGGCAGAAGGACGCGGAGCTTGAAGAGCAATCCAAACGTCTCGCGGATCAATATGAAGAACAACTTCTTGAGCAGGCCATTCAATTTGAAAATCAAAATAAACAGCTGGCTAGCGATTTTGAAGAGCAATCGAAGGTAATTGCCGCTAAGGAAGCGGCACGTTCCGAACAGCTGGTTGATGAGTATGAGGAGCGTTATAACGAGCTTGCCGCGAAGCAGGAAGAGGAACGCAGCCGGATGGCGGACGAACGCGAGGAGCGCTTGCAGCAATTGGCCGCTTCCTACGATGAGCAGTTAAAGCAGCTTACAGCCAACCAAGAGGAGCTTCTCCTTCAACAGCAGCACGATTATGAGACTGCGATTCAGAAGCTGCAAGCGCAGCTTGAACGAATCGAGAAAATAGCAGCTTCGGCTGCAGACGGCGAGCAAACCTACAAGGCCGAGCTTGAGAAGCTGGAGGCGAAGGAGCAAGAGTTGACCGAGCAGCTTGAATTTACGGCTGCGCGCGAGCGCATTGCCTCACAGCAGCTGGAGGCAGCAGCAGCCCGCGAACGGGAGCTCAGCGAGCGCCTGCAAGCGCAGCAGCAATATGCCGAGCAGACGTCTGCGGAAGCGCAGCAGCTTGAGCTAGAGAAGCGGTCGCGTGAAGCGGACGAAGAAGCGCTGCGCGAGCAGCTGGAGAAAGCGATGCAGGAAGCCGCTTCAGCATCCGAGCTGAAGGAAGAGCTGAGCGAGCATACGTCTAAGCTTGCGCAAGAGCGTGATGAGGCTGCGCGCAAAGCCGAGAAGCTGGCTCACGAGCGCGACGAAGCAGCGAGCGCGTTAGAGTCGCTCTCGTATGAGCGGGATGAAGCGACGCGTTCCGCGGAGAAGCTCGCCGAGGATCATGCTGATTTGCTCGAGCAGCATCATAAGCTGAAAAATGAATACTCGAAGCTGCAAACCGAATATAACGAATGGATTGAGCTTATCGAGCACAGTTAGTCTGAATAAACAGCAAAAACCGCATCAACAAGCTTTGGCAATGGCCGGCGCTTGTTGGATGCGGTTTTTTTATCGTTATTAGATTAGCCATAAGAGACGATTGTTCCGGTAGGGCCAAGGGCAGACAAGCTGGCTAGCCTTATCAGATCGGGGGTCACAATTGCGGGATCTTTGCCCGTTGCATGCATTTCGGTACGGAGCGTGCCAGGATTGTATAAGTTAACGAGAATGCCGTGCTCATGCTCTTCATCGGCCAATGTGCGGGTTAACGATTCAAGTCCGGCTTTAGCGGCGCTGTATGCTGCGTAACCGCCTGCTCCGTTCCACGAAAGGCCGGAGGTTATATTGATGATTCGTCCGTATTTTGCTTTGCGCATAGCCGGAAGAACAGCCTTCGTCAGCAGAAACGGTCCTGTTAGGTTGATAGCGATTTGATTTTGCCACTCATCGGACGATAATTCATGCACGGTTCCTTGCTCTAAAACGGCTGCATTGTTCAATATAATATCGATGCGGCCAAAGTGCTCAGTGGCGGCAGAAATCGATTCCTGTACCTGCTGCTCGTCGGATACGTCTGTTTGCAGCACAAGCGCTGCTTTGCCCGTTTTCTCTTTTACGACCAATGCGGTTTCTTCCAGTTTAGCCAGGCGTCTTCCCAGCAGGACGACATCTGCTCCCTCCGCTGCAAAAGAAATGGCTGCTGCTCGGCCTAATCCCGTCCCAGCTCCGCTAATAATGGCGACTCGATTTTGCAGTGCTCCCATCACCAGTCCTCCATTCGCTGTTCATATTGTGAATATCTTATCAGAGGGAGAGCGGGAGGGGAAGAGGGGTGGGTATTAGACTTTTTTTGTTGATTGTTAAATAAAGATTATATAAGCGAATATGAAATATGTCCTGTATGTTATTAAAAATAGACCAAGAAATCAAAAAATAAAGGCTGCTCGGAAGGTCCATTTGGACCTTTCGAGCAGCCTGAAATTAAATGTTTTATTCAACGACTAGCGTCGTTTTCATTTCCCTATGGCCAGCGCCGCAAGGTATATTGCATATCATTTCATAAGTACCCGGCTCGCTGATGTTTACAGCAACGGTTTTGCCTTGTGTAATTTCATAATCCGTTTTTTTGATTAGCGCGCTGTGCAAGCCGTCAACGGAATCCAGCTTAAGATTAACGGTTTCTCCAGCTTTGATTTTATATTCTTTCTGGTCAAACTCCCAGTTGGATGCAGTTATAACAAGGTCAGACGATGCAGCGCCGCTGTCTGCAACAGTTGTATTTGCTTCCTTATTCTCTTCATTGGAGCTGTTCGCGCCGCATGCCGCGATAACGAATACAAGACACATTGCGCTTGCAAATAGTAACCATTTTTTCATTTGTTTGCTACCCCTTTCGATTGTAAAGCTTTGTAATTTCGTTTGGTCATATCCATTGTACTTCAACTTTGGCCAAAATGCAGTGACAGCGATATGACAAACTAATGAAGAACATGTGAAAAAGCGAGAAAATCCCGTAAAGAATGCTGTACAAGCGCACAAGCCCTTGACCGCCGTTGCCGGGCAAATCAAGGGCTTGTGCGCTTGTGCTGCTGCTGCTAATTTAGAAGGCTGAGCTAGTTGTGGTTGCGTCTGCCAGATTCATAAGGGGTGCTGACTGGGATGAACAGATCGATAATCCCAATAACCAGCGCAGCCAAAATGGCGCCGAGCAAAGTTACCGTAACGTCTCCGACGATAAATTGGGCGATCCATATTACGGCAGCGCTGGCGATAAAGCCAACAATCCCGCGTCCGAAAGGAGTAACCCTTTTGCCAAATATGCCTTCAATGATCCAGCCGAGGGCAGCGATGACAAGAGCAAGGAAAAACGCGCTCCAAAATCCACCAACGCTAAATTGAGGTACAATAAACCCGACAAGCATAAGCACCAGCGCGGCTACGATAAACCGAACAACATGGCCCAAAAATGTCATAGTATAAACCCTCCTAAAATTTACGAATCGAAACTGCCGTTCATGCAGCTTCTTTTCTTTTTCGCGGCTGCGCGGCTGCAAGCCGATTCAAAGCTAATCTGAAGCACTTACCTTTGGTGGTACATGCAAAAGTTGCATCGTAAAACAGCTCTTTCGTTAATATTGTGACCAATTGAGCATCATTTATGTATGAAACGATTGTTCAGCCCGTGCATGAAGGACGCGGTTCGGCTATAATAGGAAGGCGAGAGGAGTGTTATTTGTTGGACACTAAAATTTTGAATACACTTGAATATCCTAAAATCATACATAGATTATCACAGCATGCGGCAACATCGCTTGGCAAAGCGGCCGCAGAATCGCTGCAGCCTGTATCCGATTTGGAAGCGGTTAAGCAAATTTTGCAGGCTACGGATGAAGCCTATACGGCTGACCGTCTGAAAGGCAGCGCGCCATTTGGCGGCGTTGTGGATATTTCGGCGCCGCTTCACCGTGCGCGGATCGGCGGTACGCTTAATCCGGCAGAGCTGCTGGACATCGCGGCTACTGCACGCGGCGGTCGCCGTGTGAAGAAGCATATCAGCCTGCTGCATGAAGATAATCCGATCCCGATGCTCCATGCGATCGCGGACCAAATCAGCGAGCATAAGCCGCTTGAGGATGCGATTTTTGAATGTATTGACGATCAGGCGGAGGTTATGGACAGCGCCAGCGCAGAGCTGGCGTCGATTAGACGGGAGCTGCGGAACGGGGAATCGCGCATTCGGGAGAAGATGGATCAGATGATCCGCTCCTCATCGGTTCAGAAGATGCTTCAGGATTCGATCGTTACGCTGCGCAATGATCGGTACGTCATTCCTGTCAAGCAGGAATACCGTTCGCACTTTGGCGGAATCGTGCATGATCAATCGGGATCTGGCGCTACGCTGTTCATCGAGCCGGAAGCAATCGTCGCGATGAACAATAAGCTGCGGGAGCTGAAGGCAGGCGAGCTGCGGGAAATCGAGAGAATATTGCAGAAGCTCACCGCGCTCACTTCGGATTATGTTGAGGATCTTATATACAACCTCGATTTGCTTGGCCAAATCGACTTTGCGTATGCCAAGGCGCGGCTTGCCCATGGCATGAAGGCGACGCTTCCGCGAATGAATGACAGAGGCTTTCTGAAGCTGAAGCGCGGCCGACATCCGCTAATTGCACCGGAGCAGGTTGTGCCTATTGATGTGGAGCTGGGCAACCAGTATACCGCAATCATTGTAACGGGACCGAATACGGGCGGCAAGACCGTCTCCTTGAAAACAATCGGGCTGCTGAGCCTAATGGCGATGTCTGGCTTATTTGTGCCTGCCGAGGATGGCAGCCAGCTTTGCGTATTCGATGCGATTTATGCCGATATCGGCGATGAGCAAAGTATTGAGCAAAGCCTTAGTACATTTTCCAGCCATCTCAAAAACATTATTCGCATATTAAGCTCCATGACTTCAAAGAGCTTAGTGCTGCTCGATGAGCTTGGCGCTGGAACCGATCCGGCTGAAGGGTCTGCGCTTGCCATAGCCATATTGGAGCATGTCCATGCGATGGACAGCCGAATTGTAGCAACGACGCATTACAGCGAGCTTAAGGCATATGCTTATAATCGCAGGGGTGTCATTAATGCGAGCATGGAGTTCGACGTGGCGACATTAAGTCCGACCTATCGATTGCTCGTTGGCGTTCCGGGTCGAAGCAACGCCTTCGCCATCGCTGAAAGGCTAGGGCTTGCGCGTTCCATTATCGATCATGCAAGAGGCGAAGTGAGCGAAGAGGACCAACGGGTTGAAAATATGATTGCCTCGCTCGAGGAAAATCGCCTAGGCGCAGAAACCGAGCGTCAAACGGCTGAGTCGCTCCGCCGTGAGATGGAGACGCTTCGAGCGCGTCATGAAGCAGAGCGAATGAAATTCGAGGAGCAGAAGGATAAGCTGCTGCTAAAAGCGCAGGAAGAAGCACGCGAGGCTGTCGCGAAGGCAAAGCGCGAAGCGGAGCAAATCATCGCCGACCTGCGCAAGCTTGCAATGGAGGAAGGGGCCTCGGTTAAGGAGCATAAGCTCATTGAAGCCCGTCGCAAGCTGGATGAAGCAGCCCCTGAGCTGCAAAAATCGAAGCGGGGAGCAGCTAAGTCCGCTGCAAAGCCGGCCAAGATCGAAGCAGGCGATGAAGTGACGGTGTACAGCTTGAATCAGAAGGGCACCGTCGTAGAGGTTCATGGCTCAGATGCCACTGTACAGCTTGGCATTATGAAAATGAAGGTAGCGCTGGATGATTTGGAGCTGCTGAAATCAAATGCTGCGGCAAAGGTGCAGCAGCCGAAGCTTGCGGCAAGCTTGAAGCGCTCGAAAGATGATAATTTCAAGATGGAGCTTGACCTGCGCGGTGAGAATCTGGAAGAGGCGATTCTAGAGGTTGACCGTTTCCTTGACGAGGCTTTTCTGTCAGGCCTTGCTCAAGTGGCGATCATACACGGTAAAGGTACTGGCGTGCTTCGGACAGGGATACAGCAATATTTGCGCAGACATAGCCATGTGAAGAGCTATCGTCTAGGCAATTACGGCGAGGGCGGCGTTGGCGTTACCGTTGCTGAGCTGAAATAGAGCGCAGCGAAAAGGACTGATGGGAGGGAGCTTTGAATGAACAATGAAGTGGATAACCTGCTAAGCAATCCTTACGCTGCTTCGCTTGTCTATGTATCGGTTACGGTGCTTTCTCTCATTGTGTTCTTGTCTTGCTTTGAGCTTGTGACCAGATACAAATGCTGGAGCGAGATCAAGAAGGGGAACTTGGCCGTGGCTATGGCAACCAGCGGCAAAATTTTCGGCATATGCAATATTTTTCGCTTCTCGATCGAGTCGAATGACTCGGTTTATCAGAGCCTCATCTGGGGAGCCTTCGGGTTTGTCATTTTGATGGCAGCTTACTTTTTATTCGAGTTTCTAACGCCTGTATTCCGGATAGATGATGAAATCGCCCGCGATAACCGTGCGGTTGGGCTTATCGCGATGATCATTTCGGTGTCGCTCTCTTACGTCATTGGAGCAACGGTCATTATATAACGGAGGGACCTATTTTGAAATATTTATGGAGAATTTTAATCGTTGTCGCTATTTTATTTTTTGCTTTTGGCGTCGTTTATATTATGAATCATTAGAGGGGAAGACAAACAATGGATGAGCATTTGATTTGTCCGTGGTGTTTAACGGAAATTGTATGGGATGAAGAGATTGGACCGGAAACGCATTGTCCGCATTGCGATAATGAGCTGAGCGCTTATCGGACAATCGAGCTTGGCTACGATGAAGATGAAGTTGAGGCTGACGAGCATGAACGCTCTGTTCAAGCGCTCAAAATCAACGATGCCCGCAGGGCCGCTAAGCAAAATGGCGAATTCGAGCAGGATGAATGGTCGGAGGACGAGGCTGTAGAGGAAGAGGAAGAGGAAAACGATTATTCGGATGACCCGAACCATAAGCGCTGGCTGGAGCAGGGCGATGGTTATCGCAGCGCTGATACCGCGCGATTTGCAGTAGAGGAGACTATCCAGCGCGTGCTTGATGATCAAGAAGAAATACCGGAATGTCCGGTTTGCCGATCGTATATGATCGAGGCTGGCGTACAGACGGTAGGGGATCAACAGTTTGAGCCTAGAATTGCCCCATCTCTTGGCGGACCCGTATTAACGACTCCATTCAAGCTCAGCCTGTATGTCTGTCCGGCTTGCTACCACACTTCTTCCTTGCTCAGCCTCGGCGATCGCGAGCAAATGATCAAGCGGCTAACTCCGGACGAATAATTGTGCTTGGAATAAAGGGCGCATGGGCAACTGCCAAAGAGGGAACCTTACAAAACGAAATTCTGATTTGTGATCGGCTGGTCATGGGAAGCCATGATTTGCCCTGAGGAAGGAGGAATCGTTTTGGCTAAAGCTTTGGCAAAAAGCTTGGATGGACAAGCAGCTCTTTTACTCATTGTTCAAGCCCTTTATGGCGTAGCGAATGCGCTATCCGGTACGTTTGTGCCCATATATCTATGGAAAGCAAGCCAATCGTATATGTTAATCGGCTGGTTCACTTTAGGCCAATATGTCATGAGCGGCTTAACGTTCTGGGTCGCTGGCAAATGGGTGAAAGAGCATAACAAAATGAACAGTCTCCGCATAGGAATTGTTCTGTCCGGCGTCTTTTATTGCACAGTACTGCTGCTCGGGCAGCAAGCAAAAGCGTATTACATACCGCTCGGCATTTTGAACGGGATGGCAATGGGCTTTTTTTGGATCGCATTTAACGTTGTATATTTCGAAGTGACGGACCCGGATAACCGCGACCGCTTTAACGGCTGGGCTGGCTTGCTTGGCTCTGCAGCAGGCATCGTTGCGCCTTGGGTATCAGGACTGCTTATTACATCGATGCAAGGGGAAAAGGGCTATCGGCTTATTTTTACCATATCGCTCGTTATATTTTCGATTAGCGTTGTACTTAGCTTTTGGCTTAAGAAGCGGAAAGTTCAGGGCATTTATAATTGGAAGCATGGGCTGCAGCAGCTTATGCAAAAAGGGAATCCTTGGCGCCGGATGCTTCCGGCTATAGCTGCGCAGGGAGTACGCGAGGGCGTGTTCATGTTCCTAGTCGGCTTGACTGTATATGTAGCGACACAAAACGAGAGCAAGCTGGGCACCTTTGCGCTCATTACATCACTAGTGTCTCTAGTCAGCTTTTGGATTGTTGGCAAAATGCTTAAAAAAAGCAATCGCAAGCTTTCGATGCTCATTGGCGTCATTATGATTGCTGTCGTTATTTTGCCTTTGTTTTGGGAGGTATCGTTCGCGACCTTGTTAATGCTTGGCATCGGCACGTCCCTATTTATGCCGCTTTACATTATACCGATGACCTCCAGAGTATTTGATCTCATTGGCCAATCCGAGGAAAGCGCGAGAGAACGCGAGGAGTTTATCGTGCTTCGCGAGGCGGGACTCGTCATTGGCAGAGTTATCGGCTTAACGTCGTATTTAATTGTGCTGCCGCAGAACCATTCAGCTATTGCGATCACTTGGCTGTTGTTTGCGGTTGGTGTCGTACCGATTGCGGGCTGGTGGTTTATGAAGCCGTTCTTAGAGGTGCAGCAGGCATAAGCAAAAAAGAAGGAGAACGAGAAATGCCGAGAATCGTATCGGACATAACGCAATTAATTGGAAATACGCCGGTCGTTCGGCTAAATCGTCTGCCGGGGGATGACAGTGCCGAGGTATGCGTCAAGCTCGAGCGCTTTAATCCAAGCGGAAGCGTAAAGGATCGAACGGCTTTCTCGCTCATTAATGATGCGGAGAAGCGGGGCTTGATCAAGCCGGGCGACACCATTATTGAGCCAACGAGCGGCAATACCGGCATTGGGCTGGCGATGAATGCAGCAGCAAGAGGATATAAGATGATTTTGATTATGCCTGACAACATGACGTTGGAGAGGATAAAGCTGCTTCAGGCCTATGGAGCAGAAGTTGTACTGACACCTGCTGCAGAGAGAATGCCTGGTGCGATCCGCAAGGCGGAGGAGCTTCATAAGCAGCATCCAGGCAGCTATATTCCCAATCAGTTCGAAAATCAAGCTAATCCGCATATACACAGAATAACGACAGCCTTCGAAATTATGGAGCAAACCGGCGGGAGGCTAGACGCATTCGTTGCCACAGCTGGCACTGGCGGGACGATAACCGGAACAGGCGAGAGGCTTAAGGAGCAGCTTCCGGATTTATATGTTGCTGTAGTAGAACCGCAAGGGTCTCCCGTGTTGTCCGGCGGCAAGCCAGGTCCGCATAAGCTGGTCGGCACAAGTCCGGGGTTTGTTCCCGCTATTCTTAACACATCCATATACGATGAAATCATTCAAGTATCAGACGAGCATGCTTTAACCACAATGAGAGCATTGGCGACCAAAGAAGGGCTGCTGCTTGGTCCTTCATCCGGCGCATCCGTATGGGCAGCCATGCAAATTGCGAAGCGGCTTGGCGCTGGCAAACGCGTGCTTTGTATAGCGCCGGATTCCGGTGAGCGTTATTTGAGCATGGATATTTTTTGAAAATGTCGCTCGGGAGCGGTTTATTCCCACTCCCGCAGCGAATGCTTCAATATTTCTCTTCGTTCTTGAATGTAATTATGAATGAAGGAAGGCTCCGATAAAAAGGTGTCATAGCTTGCTTTTCTTGTATAATCGCTGCGAATGGCAGGCGAAAGATGGCCATGCATCTGTGAAATAACAGGGCCAAGCTTCTCGACTGTGAAGGCGTTCTGAAGCAGCTTCCTAACGATAGAGCGGTATTTGCGGCGACATGCCGGAAAGGTGAATAGCTTCTCGGTCAGCTTGTTATAGCCCTGCAAGCGCACGAGATCGCTGCCGCATGGTTTCCCATAGCAATTTCTCCCCCAAGTCCCCTCATAGTCCCATGGAATGATTCGATATTTGCCGCTCGTACGATGCTCATACAGCGCATAGTTCTGGTCAAACCCATCATAATTCCCAGTTAGCACGGCACCGGCAAGCCACATTAGATATTGAGTCACGTCTAGCCGCTTTACGGTGTGGACTCCTAGATTTTTCCCTGACATTCGGTTTAAATTGCGTACAAAGGATACGAGCCTGCTCTTCGTCCCCGTCTTTCCCTTCATTAATTCATAACCATCGAACAGCGATGGCTTCTTATCTTTAGAGATGGGATCGGTTAAGCTGAAATCCGCGCTATCGTTGACAGCATATAGAAGCGAGCGGTAGCCGATGCGTCTTTTCTCGAAAAAAAGCTGATCGACGGCTTCGATTTCCAAATAAACGCCTTCCGGAACGCCATTTATAATGAGCCAGAAGTGATTGGTTTCAGGCGAGGGAACGCCAATTTTATTGAAAAAGTAAAACGAGAGTGCATTGCGCATCATCGATGGATCGTCGTATTCGGCGTTCCAATGCAGCGTTCTGCCGCCCTCGAGCCGCACTTCGTATGATTTTTTAGAGTAATTGCGCGTATGACCGCCCCGCAAGCCGAATTCCGCTTTATAGGTTTGTCCGTCCAATTCCAGCTCTGCAGGCTTGAAGGCTCGCCCCCAAGCGTTGCTCTTTATCTCTTGAAGATCTGAAGCATTAATGCGTATGGTGCGTGCAGGCAAGGTTTCAGTAGCCATCTAACCATCTCCCGAGGCAAAAGATAAAGCCTACCGTTAGACGATAGGCTTTTGATCTTATTTACCGTATTCAGCTGCTGCCTAGATGGTCACATTTATTTATTAAATCTTGATTTCCCAAACGAAGCTCGGGGTTAGCTCGCTGCCTTCAAAATGAAAGAGCGGGAAGCCGCCATAGCTGCGGTTGCCATCCGTAAGATTGCCTCTCGTTCGGTTGCCATCCGTAAGATTGCCTCTCGTTCGATTGCCGTCCGTGCGGTTCCCGCTTGTCAGACTTCCGTCCGTTCGATTGCCGTCCGTGCGGTTCCCGCCTGTTAGACTTCCGTTGCTGTGATTGCCTCCTGTACGAACTCCTGCCGTACGATTGCCGCTCGTCAGCCCGCCTATCATTTGGCTGACATCTGTTGATTCAGCCACCCTATAGCTTGCTCTCTTGTTTTGCTTTTGTTTACTGTTCTTATTTTTGGCCAAATCAAATTCCTCCTATTAATGAAATAGCCTCTCGGCATTTGCCGAGGCTGATGGGACAAGGGTTTCCTCGAACCATCTTTATTAGCATCCTCCTACTTGGGTAGGGGGATTTTTCATTTAATCCCATTTTTCATTATGGGAAATATTCTAGAATTTTTTGGTTATTTTCTCAGAAAACACTTGACTTTTACCAGATTTCGCAAAAATCGCGAGAAGGGTATGACCCTTACTACTCACGATTGGAGCGTGTTCCCTTTTGAAGCCTTCTTTCATTCCCCATTCCGATTACCAATCCTTTGTCCTTCAACATCTTCGAACCTCTATCGGTTCTGGTATTGTCCTCATCCACAAGGATTGGCCTTTGGCTGTAAAACTCTGGATGACCGATTTATCTGCCATTACGACCTTGCTCATGGATGAATATTCGGATCAAGGGCCTGAGCCCCGTGACCCCGCATCGCTATTCCGTTCTTACCTAATTCTTCTTCTAACGAATCCGACAATGGGCATCACCGAATGGGTCAATGAGTTAAAGCGTACACCCATCTATGCGATCTTGAGCGGGTTCTCTCTAACTGATCTTCCCGGCGTGGGCACGTTCTATGACTTCTTCGATCGCCTTTGGCCAGCAGTCGATCACAATTTGAGGCCTATCCTGCAACGCAAACGCAAGAGCAAG